>CBDDSA010000355.1:0-24938 GCA_965233185.1 uncultured bacterium | reverse complement strand
CCCGCGCGCTGGGCTAGGTTCCAGCGCGCCGGCATGGCGCGTGTCTTCAGCTGGGGTGCAGCCGCTCTTCGCTATGCAGATCTGTACGCGCGGATTGCCAGGCCGGCGGGGCACTAGGCTCGAGCGCGGCGAGCTCCTTTTCGGCGCGCCAGCCGCGAATCGTGGCGAGCAGCGCGGCGTCGTGCTGCCCGCGGATCGGCCAGCGGCGATTCCACAGGTTGAAGCGCGGGCGGTGGCCCATCGCGTCCTGCTGCGCGGCGGCCAGCGCGGCCAGCGTACCGACGTCGCGCCAGTAGCTCGGCTCCTCGAAGTCCTGCACGCCGGGCACCCGGTTGTCGGAAAAATCGTAAGCGAACACGCGCGCCCGCGCGCACAGCCGCGGCAGCACGTCGCGTCCGAAATCCGTATCGCCGCGCTCGCGCGCCTCGCTCAAGGCCTTCTCCAGCACGTCGGGCTGGAATAGGTAATTGCCCATCGACGCATAGGCGCGCGTCGCATCGCGCGGCAGCGTCGGCGGGCGCTGCGGCTTCTCGCGGAACTCGCGCACGCGGCCGTCCGCCTCTGTGGAGATGATGCCGAAGGACGACGCGTGCTCGACCGGGACGGCGACCGCCGCGACCGTGGCCTCGGCGTTCTTTGCGCGATGGAAAGCGACCATCTGGCGCACGTCCATGCGGTACACGTGGTCGGCGGCGAACACGGCGACCAGGTCGGGCGAGTGCGCCTGCAGCACGTCCAGGCACTGGTGCACCGCATCGGCCGTGCCCTTGAACGGCACGCGGTTGGAGCGCGACAGCAGCGTCTTGATCATGCCTGCGCCATTCTGGAACCAGGGTGCCCAGGCGGCCTCGATGTGGCGCACCAGCGACTCGGGCTTGTATTGCCCCACCACGTAGATGGTGGAGATGCCCGAGTTGACGAGGTTGCTCAGAACGAAGTCGACGATGCGGTAGCCGTTCGCGAACGGCAGCGCCGGCTTGGCATGCTCCGCGGTCAGCGGGTAGAGGCGCGTGCCTTCGCCGCCAGCAAGCACCAGGGCCACTATGTTCATGAGTTTGCGCGCTTTCCTTGTTGGAGGTCGTGGGTGGCGGGATGTTTGTGAGAGCGTTGCATGATAGGCAGTAGTGCAGACAGCGACTATCGAGCGGACTTGATTCGTCGGGTAGCGCGGGTCCCACGGGTTGTAGCCGACGCGTGACACGAGATTCAATCGCCCGCGATAGTGCGCCGCGGCGCTCGCCGCCTAGGATGGCGCTCACCGCGGAGGCCAACCATGAACCTGAAGGTCACGACCTGGGCTATGCCGGCTGTAGGCGCGCTCCTGATATCGGGCTCGGGCGACGCCCTCGCGCCGGCCGCCACCGAATCCTGCCGCGTCCCGATGGTGGAAGCGCTGGACGAGCCGGCGCTCGACGAGGTGCAGCAGGCGCTGGCGGAGCTACGTGGCCGCCAGCCGACCGAGCGCTTCGTGGCGGTCGCCTACCGCGCCGCGCGCGAGGTAGGCCTGGACCCGCTGCTGGTGCTGGCGGTGATCTCGGTGGAGTCGCGCTTCAACCCGATCGCCGAGAGCGTGGTGGGCGCCAAGGGGCTGATGCAGATCATTCCCAAGTACCACCGAGGCGAGCTGGCGCGCCTGGGCGGCGGCGACGACGCGGTGCTCGATCCGGAGAGCAACATCGTGGCGGGCACCCGCATCCTGAAGGAATACGTGCGGCGCATGGGCACGCTGCAAGGCGGCCTGCAGTTCTACAGCGGTGCGCCGGGGGACAGCTCGGCGCGGTACGCGCGGAAAGTGTTCGCGGAGCACCGCCGGCTCGAAGCGGTGGCACGCGCCGCCGAAAGCGGCAGCGTCTGAGTTAATCTAGGGCGCAAGTGGACGCGCCCTCCCGCACCCTCGTCGCGCCGAGCACCGTCTGGCGCGGCCGGCCCTATCCGCTCGGCGCCACCTGGGACGGCGCCGGCGTCAATTTCGCCCTGTTCTCGAAGCACGCCGAGCGCGTCGAGCTGTGCCTGTTCGACCCCAAAGGCCGCCGCGAGATCGAGCGGGTCGAGCTGCGCGACCGCACCGACTTCGTCTGGCACTGCTACCTGCCCGAGGCGCGGCCGGGCCTGCTCTATGGGTACCGCGTGCACGGGCCGCACGACCCGGACCGCGGGCACCGTTTCGACCCGAGCAAGCTGCTGCTCGACCCTTACGCGAAGCTGATCAAGGGGAAGGTGGCCGCGGGCCTGGGGCGCGGCCAGGTGGTGGACACCGCCTTCAGCTGGGGCGACGACCACGCGCCGCGTACCCCCTGGCAGGACACGGTGATCTACGAGCTGCACGTCAAGGGCTTCACGCAGCTGCATCCCGAGGTGCCCGAGCAGCTGCGCGGCACCTACGCCGGGCTCGCCACCGCGCCGGTCACCCGCCACCTGAAGTCGCTGGGCGTCACGGCGGTGGAGCTGCTTCCGGTGCAGGCCTTCGTCGACGAGCGCCGCCTGGCGCAGCACGGGCTGCGCAACTACTGGGGCTACAACAGCATCGGCTTTTTCGCGCCCGAGCAGCGCTACTCGGCGAGCGGCACGCTGGGCGAGTTCAAGACCATGGTGAAGACCCTGCACGCCGCGGGCATCGAGGTCATCCTCGACGTGGTCTACAACCACACCGCCGAAGGCGACCACAACGGCCCGACGCTCAGCTTCCGCGGCATCGACAATCTGATCTATTACCGCCTGGAGCCCGGGCACCCGCGGCGCTATCTCAACCTGACCGGCACCGGCAACAGCTTCAACTCCAGCCACCGGGTGGTGCTCGCGCTGATCATGGACAGCCTGCGCTACTGGGTGCAGGAGATGCACGTCGACGGCTTTCGCTTCGACCTCGCCTCGACGCTCGCCCGCAGCGGCGCGCACGCCTTCGATCGCAACGGTGCGTTCCTGTCCGCAGTGCGCCAGGACCCGGTGATCTCGCAGGTGAAGCTGATCGCCGAGCCCTGGGACGTGGCCGAAGGCGGCTACCAGCTGGGCAACTTCCCGCCCGGCTGGGCCGAGTGGAACGACAAGTACCGCGACGCGGTGCGCTCCTACTGGAAAGGCGAGGGCGGAGTGATCGGCGAGGTGGCTTCGCGCCTCTCGGGCTCGAGCGACATCTTCCAGCATGCCGGGCGCGGGCCAACCGCCAGCATCAATTTCGTCACGGCGCACGACGGCTTCACGCTGCACGACCTGGTGAGCTACGCCCGCAAGCACAACGAGGCAAACCTCGAGGGCAGCCGCGATGGCTCGGACAACAACCGCAGCTGGAACTGCGGCGCCGAAGGACCGACGAGCGATGCTTCCGTAGTTGAGCTCAGGAACCGGCAAAAGCGGAACTTGCTCGCCACGCTGTTCCTGTCGCAGGGCGTGCCGATGCTGCTCGCCGGCGACGAGATGGGGCGCACCCAGGGCGGCAACAACAACGCCTACTGCCAGGACGGGCCGCTCTCCTGGGTCGACTGGGAGCTCGACGAGGACGCGCACTCGCTGGTGCACTTCACGAAGAAATTGATTGCCCTGAGAAACCGGCACGCCTTGTTCCGCAGGAGGACGTACTTTCGCGGCCGCGCGGTGCGCGATCCGGCGATGAAGGATATCTCCTGGCTCAACCCCGACGCCTCGGAAATGAGCGACCACGACTGGAACCAGACTTTCGCCCGTGCGCTCGGCGTGCTGATCTCCGGCCGCGGCCTCACCGAGCGCGACGAGTTCGCCCGCCTGGTCGAAGACGACGACCTGCTGCTGCTGCTGAACGCGCACGACGAGGATATCGTGTTCACGCTGCCGGCCGGCGAGTGGCGCCAGCTGCTCGACACCAGCGACCAGACGCACCCGGAAGGGGAAACCTATAGGTCGAAAGCGCGCTCGCTGGCGCTGCTGGTCAAACCCAACAGATCAGGCCCAGCTCGAACGGGTGCGTGAGCAGCTCGTGGCGCGGGTAGATGCGGATGCGATAGTCCAGGCGCCCGGCAAGGCCGGGCTTGAGGTCGATCCGGAAGCGCTGCTCGCCGTTGTCCGGCGCGCCGTCGGCGGCTAGCTCGTGGCTGTGCTGCACCACCGGGGATTCGCGCAGCCCGCGCGTCAGGAGCAGCTCGACGCACACGTCGGCCGGTGACAGGCCGTTCAGCCGGACGGCAATTTCCACGGGGATGCTTTCGCCGAACTGGATGCGGGAGCGCGGCGTGTCCAGGCGGCGCGCGGCGATCCCCGTCCAGGCGGCGCGCAACCTCGCCTTCCAGGCCGCCATGTCGATGGCGCCGCCGTAGCCTTGCTCGGCGTAGCGGCGGCCCTGACGGGATGCGGGCAGGTAGTACTTGGAGACGTACTCGCCCAGCATTCGCGAGGCGTCGTAGCGCGGCAGCAGCGAGGCCATCGAGCGCTTGGCCATGCGGATCCATTCGGGCGAGTAGCCACCGTTGGAGCGGCTGTAGTAGAGCGGCACGACGCGGTCCTGCAGGATCTCGTACAGCGTGCGCGCCTCCTCGCGGTCGCGCCGGTGCGGCTCGAGCTCCGGGGAGGCCGGCTTGATGGCGAAGCCGTTGTCGCCGTCGTAGCCCTCGTCCCACCAGCCGTCGCGGATCGACAGGTTGAGCACGCCGTTCATGCCGGCCTTCATGCCGGAGGTGCCCGAGGCCTCCAGCGGGTAGACCGGGTTATTGAGCCAGACGTCCACCCCCGAGACCAGGCGGCGCGCGATATGCAGGTCGTAGCCCTCGAGGAACAGGATTCTTCCCTCGAACTCGGGCGCCTGCGACATCTGCGCGATGGCGCGGATCAGGTCCTGGCCCGGCTCGTCCGCGGGATGCGCCTTGCCGGCGAACAGGAACAGCACCGGGCGCTCGCGGTCGCCGAGCACGCGCTTCAGGCGCTCCATGTCGTTGAACAGCAGCGTAGCGCGCTTGTAGGTGGCGAAGCGCCGCCCGAAGCCGAGGGTGAGCACGTTCGGCTTGGCCGGATCGGCGTAGCGCAGCAGGCGCTCCAGGTGCGACTCGCTGCCGTGGTTGCGCGTGTGCTGGTGCGAGAGGCGGTGGCGCACCATGTGCAGCATGCGCGCCTTGATGTCCTGGCGCACGCTCCAGAAGATGTGGTCCGGGATGTCGCGGATCTTCTCCCAGATGCCCGGGTAGCCCAGGCGGTGCATCCATCCCACGCCCAGGAAGCGGTCGAGCACCTCGCTCCACTCGGGGGCGAGGAAGGTCGCCACGTGCACGCCGTTGGTGATGTAGCCCACCGGGTTTTCCTCGGGCGGCACCTGCGGCCAGAAATCGTGCAGCAGGCGCTGCGACACGCCGCCGTGGATGCGCGACACGCCGTTGTTGTGGCGCGAGCCGCGGATCGCGAGCGCGGTCATGTTGAAGTCGCCGCCGGTCGGCGGGCGGGCAAGCGCCGCCACCGTGTCCGGCGCGCCGAGCTCCGGAAAGCAGCTCTTCAGGTAGGGCAGCACGGTGGCGTCGGCAAACTGGTCGTGCCCGGCCGGCACCGGCGTATGGGTGGTGAATACGGTGTTCGCCGCCACCGCCTCGATCGCCGCTTCGAGCGACAGCCCCTCGAGCACCAGCGCGCGCGCCCGCTCCAGCACGAGGAATGCGGCGTGGCCTTCGTTGATGTGCCAGACCGAGGGCTTGATCTCCATCGCGGCGAGCGCGCGCATGCCGCCCACGCCCAGCACGATCTCCTGCTCCAGGCGCGTGGTGCGGTCCCCGCCGTACAGGCGGTGGCCGATGTCGCGATCGCGCTCGGTGTTCTCCGGCAGATCGGTGTCCAGGAGATAGAGGGTGATGTGGCCGACGCGCGCCTGCCATACCTTCACCAGCAGGCGCCTGCCAGGAAACGCGAGCTCGACCGTGAGCTCGCCGCCGTCCCTGCGCTTTACCGGCTCGATCGGCAGGTCATCGAAATCCGAGTCGTAGTACTCGGCGCGCTGGCGCCCTTCGCCGTCGATGGTCTGCGTGAAGTAGCCCTGCCGGTACAGCAGGCCCACCGCGACGAACGGCAGCTGGAAGTCGCTCGCGGCCTTGCAATGGTCGCCGGCCAGGATCCCCAGGCCCCCGGAATAGATCGGCAGGCTCTCGTGCACGCCGAACTCGGCGCAGAAGTAAGCCACCAGGTCCTCGCGCGGCACGCCGTCGGAGTTCTGCTTGAACGGCGGCTCGGCGTGGTAGGCGTCAAACGCAGCCAGCACGCGGGTCAGGCTGTCGAGGAACGCCGGGTCGCTCGCCGCGTCCAGCAGCCGCTGCTCGTCGATGCGCTTGAGCATCGCCTTGGGGCTGTGTCCCACTGCTTCCCACAGCGCCGGATTCAGCTTTGCGAACAGCGCCCGCGTGGGCCGGTCCCAGCTGTACCAGAGGTTGGACGCGAGCTCGCCGAGCCGGGCAAGCCGCCGGGGAATACGAGGATTGACCTCGAGGGAATATCGGGTGCCTGGCTGCATCGGGTTGTCGCGCGACAGCTTCGCCTTACCGCTTCACCGCTTCCTGGCGCGCGAGGGCGTCGATTGTACCGAAGGATTGTTGCGCGTCATCCCCCGCAAGCATCGTGCCGCGCCGCCAGCACGCTTCGGCGTCCGCCTGCGTCCAGCGGTGCTCCAGCGCGAGCGCCTCGAACGCTTGGGCCAGGTCGGCGACCCGCTGCGGCCGCAGCTCGCGCTTTTTCTCCAGGCAAGCGGTGACGATGAGGTCGAGCTCGCGCGGCACGGGCTGCTGCGCCGTTTGCGAGGCGCGCGGCGCTTCTTCGTTCAGGATGCGGCTGGTGAGCTCGAGGTCGTCGGTCGACTCGAACAGGCGCCGCCCGGTGAGCATCAGGAAGGCCACCGCGCCGAGCGCGTAGATGTCCGCCCGCGCGTCCACGTCGGCCGCGTCGCGCAGCCGCTCGGGCGCCATGTACAGCGGCGTGCCCACGATGCGCAGGCCGCGCGTGAGGTCGCGGGTGCCGCTTCGCGCCGAAACCTGCTTCACCAGGCCGTAGTCCAGGATCTTCACGAAGTCGTACTGGCCGCCGTAGCGGCATACCATGATGTTGTCGGGGCTGATGTCGCGGTGGATGATGCCCTTGCCGTGCGCCTCGGTGAGCGCGGCGCACACCTGCCGCAGGATGTGCACGCAGCGCGCCACGGGAAGCGCGCCGTCGCGCGCCATCAGCTCGGTGACCGTCATGCCGTCGAGGAACTCCATCGCGTAGTACAGCAGCCCGTCGCGCGTGCGCCCGTAGTCGAAGATCTCGATGGTGTTCGGATGCGACAGGCTGGAGGCGAGCTGCACCTCGCGCTCGAAGCGCGCGATCATCACCTCGGTCATGCGCGCCGGCTTGAGCAGCTTGACCGCGGTCGGGCGCTTGAGCAGCGCGTGCTGCGCGAGATAGATGGCCGCCGCCCCGCCCTCGCCGATGCGCCGGGTGAGCCGGTAGGGCCCGACCTTGCGCCCGTCGCCCAGCTCGCGGCGCAGCCGCAGCACCGACAGCGCGCTCGTCAGCGCGGCGAACACCGCGATCACCAGCGCGCCGAACACCACGCCGAAGGCAATGTTGAGGTAGCGCAGCGGGGCATACGCCTCCGCCGCGCCCATCTCGACTGCCACGCCGAGGTCATACTCGGGTAGCCAGCGCCAGGCGCCGATGACCGCGGCGCCGTGGTAGGCGGGGTATGGATCGAGCCGCGCGCCCTGCCCGGCGAGCGCCGCCTGCGCCGCGAGCGAGGTGCTGCCGCCGCCGAAGCGGCCGGGAGAGAGCAGGTTGCCGGCCCGATCGAAGGCGTAGGACTCGCCCGTGTCGCCGGTGCGCGCCGCCGACAGGATGGCGGCGAACTCGCCGTGGGCGTACTCGCCGAAGGAAAGCGCGGCGATGATCGCGCCCGAGGCGTCGCGCACCGGCGTCTCCACCCACGTCACGGGCCGCTCCAGCGGCGAGCCGCGCGGCGCCGGCTCCAGGCGCTCGTCCGGGCGGTACGGCCGCACGAAGCGCGTCTCGCCGCGGAACACCGGCGCGAGGTCGCGCTCGAAGGCCTCGGCGCTGAGCCGCAGGCCGCAATACTCGGGAAAGCGCGAGGCGATGACGCGCCGGTTGCGATCCACCGCGTTGAACGTGACGGCGCCCTGCTCTTCGAGCACTGCGCTCAACTGCGACACCAGCGGGCGGCGCGCCGGCGCGTTGCAGTAGTCCGCGGCGGCCACGTCCGGGCGCGACGCGATGCGCGACAGCGCCACGACGCGGTCGCGCACCTCCTGGTCACGGGCGATGCGCCGAATGTCGGTCCTGTGGTTGTCGATCCAGAGGACAAGGGTCTTGACTTCCGCCTCGAGCAGCGATGAGAGCGCCGAGGCGCGCAGCCCGCGCAGCGAGGACTCCACCGCGTGATAGGTCCAGTAGCCCAGCGCCAGCAGGAACGCGGAGACCACCAGCACCCAGATGGCCCAGGCGGCGTCCGCCGGCCGCGCGCGGCGCGGGCTTTCGTCCGGCTGGACGGTATTTATGGAATCGGAACGGCGGCGAGCAGCTGGGCGCCGACGTCCACGCGCCGCGACGAGTCGTGCGCCGGGCGCAGGCGGTGCGCCGCGACCCCCGGGACGATGGCCTGCACGTCCTCGGGCAGCACCTTGTCGCGGCCCTCGAGCAGCGCCCACGCGCGCGCGCAGTGCAGCAGCGCGAGCGCGGCGCGCGGCGACAGCCCGGCCACGTAATTGGGCGAGCGGCGCGTGTGCTCGACGATTGCCTGGACATAGTCGAGCAGCGCGGGCGCGACGTGCACGCGCTGCACGCTCGCCTGCAGCTCCATCAGCTCGGCGGGCGTCATGCTGGCGTCCAGCGTTGCGAGCAGGTCGCGCCGGTCGGTGCCCAGGAGCAGCGCGCGCTCGGCGGCGCGGTCCGGGTAGCCCAGCTCGATGCGCATGGTAAAGCGGTCCAGCTGCGACTCGGGCAGCGGGAACGTGCCGACCTGCTCGGAGGGGTTCTGCGTGGCGATGACGAAAAAGGGCATCGGCAGCTTGCGCGTTTCGCCCTCGGCGGTCACCTGGTGCTCCTCCATCGCCTCGAGCAGCGCCGACTGCGTCTTGGGGGTGGCGCGGTTCACTTCGTCGGCGAGGATCACCTGGGCAAAGATCGGGCCGGGGTGGAACTTGAAGGCGCCGCTTTCGCGCTCGTAGACCGACACGCCGATGATGTCCGCCGGCAGCATGTCGCTGGTGAACTGGATGCGCTGGAACTGCAGGCCCAGCGAGCGCGCCAGCACGTGGGCGAGCGTGGTCTTGCCCACGCCGGGCAGGTCTTCGATCAGCAGGTGGCCGCGCGCCAGCATGCAGGCGAGGGCGAGGCGCACCTGGGTTTCCTTGCCAAGGATGATGCCGCCGGCCGCGTCGATGACGCGCCGGATCGGGCCGCGGGCCGTGTTTTGTGCTTGGAATTCAGCCTTCAGCAGCATGCGGCGATTGTACTTGATGCGCTAAGATCGGACCCGCCTTAAGATCTGAACGGCATGATGTCCGCGGCATTTATCACGCATCCTGACTGCCTGAAGCACGACATGGGGGCGTACCACCCGGAGCGCCCCGAGCGCCTGACGGCGATCGAGGACCAGCTCATCGCATCCGGGATCGGCCAGTACCTTACGCGCTACGAGGCCCCGCTCGCCACCGACGAGCAGCTGGTGCGCGTGCATCCGACGGACTACGTGCGCGCCATCCGCGATGCGGCGCCGCGGTCGGGAACCGTGCACCTCGACCCGGACACGGCGATGAACCCCTGGACCCTGCAGGCGGCATTGCGCGCCGCCGGCGCCGCGGTGCTCGCGACCGATCTGGTCATGAAAAATGATGTCAAGACGGCGTTCTGCGCGGTGCGCCCGCCCGGGCACCATGCCTGCCGCGCCCGGCCGATGGGCTTTTGCATCTTCAACAACGTCGCGGTGGCCGCGCGGCATGCGCTGCAGGCGCATGGCCTGGAGCGCGTGGCGATCATCGACTTCGACGTGCACCACGGCAACGGCACCGAGGACATTTTCGAGGGCGACCCCCAGGTGCTGATGGCCTCGACCTTCCAGCATCCGTTCTATCCGTACAGCGGCACCGAGGACCCGGCGCGCAACATGGTGAACATTCCGCTTGCCGCGGGCACCGGCTCGAGCGGCTTTCGCGACGCCGTGGCGAGCTGGCTTCCGGCGCTGGAGGATTTCCAGCCCGAGCTGGTGCTGTTCTCCGCCGGCTTCGACGCCCATGCCGAGGACGACATGGCGATGCTGCGCTTCTCGGACGCGGACTACGCCTGGGTCACCGAGCAGGTGAAGGCCGTGGCCGAGCGCTACGCGCAAGGCCGCATCGTGTCGGTCCTCGAGGGCGGCTACGCGCTATCCGCTCTGGGCCGCAGCGTCGTGCAGCACCTGCGGGTACTGGCCGAGCTCAACGCCTGAGCAGCGCCGCCATTGCGGCGTAGCCGCGGCGCTCGGCATGCTGCAGCGCGGTGAGGCCGCTGCGGTCCGGGATGTCCCGGTCGGCACCCGCTTCCACCAGGGCCCTGAGCGTTTCCACGTGGCGCGGGCCGCCGTCGCCGAGCACGATGGATTCCATCAGCGCCGTCCAGCCCAGGTTGTTGACGTGGTCGAGCGGCGCCCCGGCGCGGATCAGCGTGCGCACGACCTCGGCGTGGCCGAGGTGGGCTGCGGCGAGGGTGACGATATCGTAGCGGTCGTTCTCGAGCGCGTTCGGGTCGGCGCCGTTTCCGATTGCGCCGATCGCCGCCGCGCGATGCACTCCGGTGTAGCGCCGCAGCTCGGATTCGTCCGGAGGCACCTGGGCGCCGGCGAAACCGGCCGCGCACAGAACCGCGGCGGCGGCAAGCCTCAAGCGGCGACGCGCTGCTCGAGGATTCGCTGCGTGGCGCGCGCGAATGCCGTTTCCTCCGCCGACTCGATACACACCCGCTCGGCGTCCGGCAGGTGGATGAAGTTCTTCAGCGAGGAGCGCCGGTAGGCCGGGTCGTAGTGCTCGCCGAGCAGCCGGGCGACGAATTCGCGCCACGCGCCCTGAGCGGCGAGGGCTTTCCAGGCGGCGATCTTCTCGCGCCCGTGCAGGGCCACGAGGCAATCGAGCTGCGCCTCGAGCGAGCGGCGGTCGGCGAGGAAATGCCGGTACTCGTCGAGCAGCAGCGTGACGCGCACCTCCAGCGGGGCCTCCAGGCGCACGCAGGGGGAGGCGCGCATGCGCGCGATCAGGGCTTCGGGAACCTGCAGCTGCCCGATCTTCTTGGATTCGCCTTCTACGTACACCGGGCTGCGCCGATTCAGCGCGCGCAGCGCGGCGAGCAGCTGGCTTTCGAACCATTTCTGCGAGGGCTGCGGGCGATCGGGCAGGTTGCCCAGCACCGAGCCGCGGTGCGCCGCCAGCGCTTCCAGGTCGAGGACCTGCGCGCCGGCCTCGCGCAGCGCGCCGAGCAGGCGGCTCTTGCCGCTGCCGGTGGGGCCGTGCACGACGCGAAACCCGAGGGTTTCCGGGATGCTCTCGAGCTGCGCCACCACCCAGCGCCGATAGCTTCGATAGCCGCCTTCGAGGGTCTGCGCGTCCCAGCCGATCTCGCGCAGGATGTGCGCCATGGCGCCCGAGCGCTTGCCGCCGCGCCAGCAATACACGAGCGGCCGCCAGCCGGGCGGCCTGCCGGCGAACAGCGCCTGCACGTGCCGTCCGACGTTTTTCGCCACCAGCGCGGCGCCCAGCTTCTTCGCTTCGAAAGGGGAGAGCTGCTTGTACATCGTGCCCACGGCTGCGCGCTCGCCGTCGTCCAACACCGGCGCCGACAGCGCGCCCGGGATATGGTCCTCGGCGTACTCCGCGGGCGAGCGGCAGTCGATAAGCGTGTCGTAGCGCTCGAAATCCACTATAGAATTTTACGCTCATGAACGCTCCCGAACGGATCCGCCTCACCGAGTTCAGCCACGGCGGCGGCTGCGGCTGCAAGATCGCGCCCGCGGTGCTGTCCGAAATTCTCGCCGCCACGCCCATCCGCGGCCTGCCCAAAGACCTGCTGGTGGGCACCGAGACGGCGGACGATGCCGCCGTCTACCGGCTGAACGACAGCCAGGCGCTGGTGGCGACGACCGATTTCTTCACGCCGATCGTCGACGATCCGTTCGACTTCGGCCGCAATGCCGCGACCAACGCGATCTCGGACGTCTACGCCATGGGCGGCCAGCCCATTTTCGCGCTCGCCATCCTGGGCATGCCGCTGGAAAAGCTGCCGCTGGCGGTGATCCGCCGCATCCTCGAGGGCGGCGAGTCGGTGTGCGCGGCCGCCGGCATCCCGGTCGCCGGCGGGCATTCCATCGACACGCTCGAGCCGATCTACGGCCTGGTGGCGCTGGGCCTGGTGCATCCGGACAAGATCAAGCGCAACAGCGCAGCCCAGGCGGGCGACGTTCTGGTGCTCGGAAAGCCCCTGGGCGTGGGCATCCTTTCCGCGGCGCTCAAGAAAGGCAAGCTCTCCGAGGCCGGCTATCGCGCGATGCTCGACTGGACCACGCGCCTCAACACCCCGGGCACGGCGCTCGCCGACATGCCGGGCGTGCACGCGGTGACCGATGTCACCGGCTTCGGCCTGGCCGGCCACCTGCTCGAGATCCTGCGCGGCTCCAGGCTCGCAGGCGAAGTGCGCTTCGACGAGTTGCCGCTGATCGCCGAGGCGCTCGAGTGGGCGAAGCAGGGCGTGGCCACCGGCGCCTCCGAGCGCAACTGGAGCGGCTACGGCAACGAGGTCGCCTTGCCGGCCGGCTTTCCCGAGTGGAAGCGCAAGCTCATCACCGATCCGCAGACCAGCGGCGGCCTGCTCGTCTCGTGCTCGCCAGGCGCCGTGGACGCGGTGCTGCGCGAGTTCCGCAGCCGGGGATTTGGCGAGGCCTGTGTCATCGGCGAAGTGACGGCGGGGGAAGTGAAGCTTGCCGTCGTCTAGGCGGGCCCTGCTGAATCTCGGCTTGGACGTTGTCCTCTGGTGCGTCGTCCCCGGCCTGTTCCTCCTGCAATACGCGAGATACGATCCCGCGCACCACGCGGCCGTGCTGCCGCATTTTCGCGTGGTCCTGTGGATGCTGCTCGGCGTCGCGCTCGTGCGTCTGACGCTGTCCTTGCTCCCGATGCGGCCGGCCGCTGCTCGCGCCGTGGCCGCCGCTTTCGCAGCGGCGCTGCTCGCGGCCATGATCGCCTACTACGGGCTGGTTTTGATCGGCCTGCACTCTTGGGGCCGTGTGGCGTCCTGGGAATTGATCGTGGGCTACCGCGGGCAGTTAGCGGCGGTGGCGGACGCGCTGGCCGTGCCGTTGCCGGTTGCCTTTGGCGTGGCGGCCCTGAGCTGCCTGGCGCTGTTCGCCGGTGCATGGGCCTATCTGCGGCATTTCGACTGGACGCCGTTCCTGCAGCGCGGGTCCCGTCCGCTGGTCGCGGTGCTGCTCGCGGGCGGCGTCGGCGTGTGGACGCTTGAGCTTTACAAGTTCGCCATAGACCCGCCGACGGAGCACGCCGAGCCGGTCAGCCTCACCGCCTTTCCGCTCATCGCCACCTGGAACTTCCAGGGCCACTCCGTCGACAAGCTGGCTTTACGCAGGCGCGACGCCGCCGAGGATAGGGCTCGCGCATCGTATGTTCGCGCGGGCGGTTCGGACCGCAAGAACGTGGTGCTCATCGTGGTCGATGCGCTGCGGCCCGACCACATGGGTATCTACGGTTATGGTCGGGACACCACGCCCAATCTTTCCCGGCTGGACCACGCCGGGCGGGTTCGCAAGGGGCCGCCGATGCGCGCGACTTGCGCCAGCTCGTTCTGCGGGCTGCTCGCCATTACGGCCTCGAAATTCGTTCACCAGGTCGCGAGCCGTCCCGTCACCCTGCAGGAAGCGCTCAGGCTGCATGGCTACCGGGTGCACTTGATGCTCGGCGGCGATCACACCTTGTTCTACGGCCTGAAACGGGCATACGGCAAGGTCGATAGCTACTTCGACGGCCGCTCGAGGAGCGTCATCGGCTACTTCAATGACGATCGCAGACTCCTCGACCATCTGGGCGGATTCCCGGACTGGGACGGGCGCCCCGCAATGCTGCAGTTTCACCTCATGTCGGCCCATTTGCTCGGCAGGCGCGACCCCGCGCTGGCGAAGTACGCGCCCGCCGCGCCTTACGCCGTGGCCCTGAACCGCGACGCGGAGCGCACGGTGAACTTCTACGACAACGGCGTGCTGCAGGCGGATGCGATCATTGCGGACATCCTGGCGATGCTCCAGCGCAAGCGCTATCTGGAGAACACGGTCGTGGCGATCACTGCGGATCATGGCGAATCGCTGGGCGAGCACGGGTTGTTCCAGCACGCCAACGGCGTTTGGGAAGAGGTGCTGCGGGTGCCGTTTTTGCTGCTTTCCTACGGCTACCGCCCCTCGGGGCGCCTCGCGCCTCGCGTGCTCGCCTCACAGGTCGACGTCGCACCCACCTTGCTCGCCGAGCTCGGCTTGCCGCAGCCGGCGAGCTGGGCAGGCAGCGCGCTGCAGGAGCCGGCGTCGCCGCAGTTCCTGTACTTCCAGGAGCGCTCGGAAATCGGCGTGTACGATCTGCGCCAGGCGGGCAGTCTCTGGAAATACTGGGTCGACAGGCGCGCCGGCAGCGAATTCGTGTTCAATCTCACGCAGGACCCGGGCGAAGTGCGCAACGCGCTCGACATTGCGCCGCCGGCTGCGCTGCGCGAATGGCGCCGGCGGGTGCTGGAGCGCTCGGGCGTGGGAGCCCGCGAGCCCTACCGCGCAGCCAGCAGCGGCTGAAGGGCCTTCCACACCCGCTCGAGCATCAACGGCTGCGCGGCTTCGCTCGGATGGATGCGGTCGGCCTGGAACAGTTCCGGGTTGGTGGCGAAGTCCTCGAGCAGGAAGGGCACCAGCGCGGTACTGTAGCGCTTGGCGAGCTCGCCGAATGCCGCCTCGAACGCCTCGGTGTATTGCGGCCCGTAGTTCGGCGGCAGCTTCATGCCCACCAGCAGCACGCGCGCGCCGGCCTTTTGCGCCTGCTCGATGATGGCGCCGAGGTTTTGCTTCATCTGCGCGATCGGCAGGCCGCGCAGGCCGTCGTTGGCGCCCAGCTCCAGCACCAGCACTGCCGGGCGGTGCTGCTGCAGGCTCTTGCCGATGCGCGCGGCGCCGCCGCTCGAGGTGTCGCCCGAGATGCTCGCGTTGACGACGATATAATCCGGGTGCTCGCGCTTCACGCGTTCGGCGAGCAGCGCCACCCAGCCGCGCGCCTGGGCGATACCGTAGGCCGCCGACAGACTGTCACCCAGCACCAGGATGGATTTTTCCGCGCATAGCGCTGCGCCGCTCACGGCGAAAAGCATGGCGAACAACAACGTTCTGAGCGCGCGCGGCATCGGCAAGACCGTGAAAAGCGGGGATTCGGACCTCGTCATTTTGCGCGACATCGACCTCGCCGTCACCCCCGGCGACGTGGTCGCGGTGGTGGGCGCTTCCGGATCGGGCAAGTCCACGCTGCTCGCCATCCTCGCGGGCCTGGACACCCCGAGCGCCGGCAGCGTGACGCTGGAAGGCAGCGACCTCTTCTCGCTCGACGAGGACCAGCGCGCCGAGCTGCGCGGGCGCAGCGTGGGGTTCGTGTTCCAGTCGTTCCAGCTGCTGCCCTCGCTCACCGCGCTCGAGAACGTCATGCTTCCCCTGGAGCTTGCGGCCAACCCTGAAGCCGAAGCGTCTGCGAAGGCCATGCTCGTGCGCGTGGGCCTGGGCGAGCGCCTGCACCACTACCCGAAGCACCTGTCGGGGGGCGAGCAGCAGCGCGTCGCGCTGGCGCGCGCTTTCGTGGTGCGCCCCAGGCTGCTGTTCGCCGACGAGCCCACCGGCAGCCTGGACGCCGAGTCCGGCGCCGCGGTGATCGAGCTGCTGTTCGAGATGAATCGCGAATTCGGCACCACGCTGATCCTGGTGACGCACGACGAGCAGCTCGCCGCACGCTGCCAGCGGATAGTGCGGCTCGCCGCGGGCAGGATCGCGCCGTGAGGCGGGCCTTTCGCATGCTCGGCCAGTCGACTCGCATGCTGGCCCGGGACTGGCGCGCGGGCGAGCTGCGCGTGCTCGCTTTTGCGCTGGTGATCGCGGTGGCGAGCGTCACCAGCGTGGCTTTCTTCGCCGACCGCGTCGGCCAGGTGCTGGTGCGCGATGCGGCCCAGCTGCTGGGCGCCGACCTGGTGCTCGCCTCCGACAGGCCGTGGGATGCGCAGATCAAGCAGCACATGGAATTGCACGGCCTGCAGCAGGCCGAAGCGGTGAACTTCATCAGCATGGCATTCGCCGGGGATCGCAACCAGCTCGCCGGCGTCAAGGCGGTCACGCCCAGCTATCCGCTGCGCGGGCGGCTGCGCATCGCGCCGGCGCCCGCGGCGCCGGATGCGCCCGCCGATGGCGGCCCGGCGCGCGGCACGGTATGGCTGGACGAGCAGCTGGTGTCGGGGCTTAAGGCGCCGGTCGGCTCGACCATCCGCCTGGGACGCGCCGAGCTGCGCGTCGCGGCCGTGCTTACCCTCGAGCCCGAGCGCAACGCCAACTTCTTCAACATCGCGCCGCGGCTCCTGATGCATGCCGCGGACGTGCCCGCGACCAGCCTGGTCCAGACCGGCAGCCGGGTCTGGTATTACCTGTATGCGGCCGGCTCGCCCGAGCGCATCAAGGCGTTCGAGGCTTTCATGCAAAGCCGGCTGGAGCGCGGCCAGCGCATGGAAGACCTCGAAACCGGCCGGCCGCGGGTGCGCGAATCGATCGACCGCGCCGAGCGCTTCCTCGGCCTGACCGCGCTGCTCGCCGCGGTGCTGGCGGGCGTGGCCATCGCGCTGGGCACGCGCCGCTTCGTCGAGCGGCACCTCGACGGCTGCGCGGTGATGCGCTGCCTGGGCGCGACCCAGCGGCGCCTGGTCGCCCTCTTCGGCCTGGAGTTCCTGCTGCTGGCGCTGGGTGCCTGTGCGCTCGGCGTCCTCGCCGGCTACATTGCCCAGCAGGCGATCGGCGTCGCGCTCTCCGAGGTGCTGCGCGCCACGCTGCCGCCGCCGACCCTCCTGCCGGCGCTGCAGGGCTTCCTCGTCGGCGTGGTGCTGCTGCTGGGGTTCGCCCTGCCGCCGCTCCTGCAGCTGAAGAACGTGCCGGCGGTGCGCGTCATGCGGCGCGAGACTGGCTTCAGCCCGCGCGCCTGGGTGTCGTACGCCGCCGGCGCGGCCGCTTTCGGCGGCCTGCTGGTCTGGCAGGCGGGCGACCTGAAGCTCGGCGGCTACGTGGTGGGCGGCTTCGCCGTCGCGGTGCTGGTGTTCTTCGGCGTGGCCTGGGCGGTGCTCAAGCTGCTCACGCGGCCGGCGGTGGTCGCGCGCCTGGGACGGCGCTTGCGCTACGGCCTGGCCAACCTGCGCCGCCATGCGCGCGGCAACGCGGTGCAGGTGGCGGCGCTCGCGCTCGGGCTCACCGCCGTGCTGCTGCTCACGTTTACGCGCAACGACCTGGTCGACGCCTGGCGGCGCAGCGCGCCCGCGGATGCGCCCAACCGGTTCCTGGTAGGGGTGCAGCCCGACCAGCTTGCGTCGGTGCAAGCGTTTTTCAAGGATAAGCAGATCGCCGTCCCCGAGCTCTACCCGATGATTCGCGGGCGCCTGGTCGCGGTGAACGACAGGCCGGTGAGCGAGGCCGACTACGAGGAGGAGCGCGCCAAGCGCCTGGTGGAGCGCGAGTTCAACCTCTCCTACCTGGCCGAGCCGCCGCCGCACAACGAGATCGTCGCGGGCCGCTGGTTCGAGCCGGGCGGCCGCGAGCTGTCGGTGGAGCAGGGCATCGCCGAGCGGCTGGGATGGAAGCTCGGCGACGAGCTTACCTGGGCGGTGGGCGGCGAGCGCTTCAGCGCGCGCGTCACCTCGCTGCGCAAGCTGCGCTGGGACTCGATGAAGGTGAACTTCTTCGTGATCGCGCCGCCCGCGGTGCTGGAGGGCATGCCGACCAGCTTCGTCAGCGCGTTTCGCATAGAGGCCGGCAGCGAGCTGGTGCTGAACGAGCTCGGAACGCGCTTTCCGAACATCACCATCGTGGACGTCGCCGCCGCGGTGCGCCAGGCGCAGCAGGTCATCGACCAGCTGGTGAGCGCGGTACAGTTCATTTTCCTGTTTGCCCTGGGCGCGGGGCTGCTGGTGCTGTATTCCGCGCTGGTCGCCACCGAGGACGAGCGCCGGCGCGAAGCGGCCGTGATGCGCGTCTACGGCGCTTCGCGCGCGCAGGTGACCGGCGCGCAGCGCGTGGAGTTCCTCGCCATGGGCGCGATCGCGGGCCTGCTCGCCACCCTGGGCGCCGCGCTCATCGGCCAGCTGCTCGCCCAGCGCGTGTTCGACCTCGACCTGCCGCCCAGCCCGCAGCTATGGATTGCCGGCCCGCTCGCCGGCATCGCGCTGCTGTCGCTCAACGCCTGGCTTTCCGCGCGCAAGGTGCTGCGCGCCTCGCCCGCGCTGACGCTGCGCGACGCGCTGTGATGGAGCTGCTGCTCGCCGCCACGCTGCTCGCGGCCTGCATGGCGGTGGGCCTGATCGGCCTGCTGCTGCTGCGCGAGCGCGCCAGCGCGCGGGAGGCGCGCGACGAGCTCTCCCGCGCGCTCGCCACGTTCAGCCAGACGCTTTCCGCGCAGATGGGCGCCATCGCCACCGTGCAGAACGCGCAGTCCGAGACCCTGCGCCAGGCGGTCGAGCAGCGCCTGGAGCGCATCCACCACACGGTGGACGAGAAGCTGCACGCCACGCTGGAGCGGCGCCTGTCGGAATCGTTCCGGCAGGTGTCCGAGCGCCTGGAGCTGGTGCACAAGGGACTGGGCGAGATGCAGGCGCTCGCCACCGGCGTGGGCGACCTGAAAAGGGTGCTCTCCAATGTAAAAACGCGCGGCGTGCTGGGCGAAGTGCAGCTTGCGGCGATCCTCGAGCAGGTGCTCACGCCCGAGCAGTACGCCACCCACGTGGCCACCCGCCCCGGGTCGCGCGAGCGCGTCGAGTTCGCCGTCAAGTTTCCCGGCCGCGGAGCCGACGGCGGCGCGGTCTGGATGCCGATCGACGCCAAGTTCCCGCTCGAGGACTATCAGCGCCTGCAGGACGCCCAGGAAGCGGGCGATGCGGCGGCCGCCGAGGCGGCGGCGCGGGCCCTGGAGCAGCGCGTGCGCCTGGAGGCCCGCAGCATGGCGGAGAAGTACCTGGAGCCGCCCCACACCACCGAGTTCGGCCTGCTCTACCTGCCGTTCGAGGGGCTGTACGCCGAGGTGCTGCGCCGGCCGGGCCTTTTCGAGCAGCTGCAGCGCGACTGGCGCGTCACGGTCTGCGGGCCGACCACGCTGACCGCGGTGCTGAACAGCCTGCAGATGGGCTTTCGCACCCTGGCGATCGAGAAGCGCTCCTCGGAGGTATGGAAGGTGCTTGGCGAGGTGAAGAACGAGTTCGGCCGTTTCGGCGAGGTGCTCGCGCGCACCAAGGCGCAGCTGCAGTCGGTGGCGAACTCCATCGACCAGGCGGAGGTGCGCACCCGCCAGATCGAGCGGCGCCTGAAAGACGTGGAAGCCGCCCCGCTCGTGGAGGAGCCGCCGGAGCCGTCCGAGGCGGCCTGAAATTTGCTACGGCTATGGGGATTCGCCTGGAGTCCCATGCCGCTCTCGTTGCGCTTCGTCGTACCCCTCGCCCTGGCGCTCGCGGCCATTGCCTACGCGGTCGTGCCGCTGGTCGACCGCCTCACGTTCCAGTGGTTCGTCCGCGATCTCGACACGCGCGGCTCGCTCATCGCGAAAACCGCCCAGGATTCGCTCGCCGAGCTGGTGGACGAGGAAGGGGCGCAGGAGAAGGTGCTGCGCTATTTCGACCGCATCATCCAGGACCAGCGCATCTACGCCCTGGGCTACTGCGACCGGGCCGGACGCCTGGCCTACGCCACGGCGGCCTTTCCGGAGGCGGTGCGCTGCACGACCTCGGAAGCCGCCGCGGAGCGCAACTGGGTGCTGCAGCTGCCCGACGGGCCGCTGCACGTGTCGGCCAACCGCATTGCCACCGCGGACGACAACGCGTACGGCGAGCTGGTCATCGTGCACGACATGAGCCCGATCGCGAGGCGCAGCGCCGACACCAAGAAATACGTGCTGTACCTTTTCGCCGCCATCGCCACCGTGGTCGCGCTCATCACGGTAGTGATCGCGGAGATCAGCTGGCGCGGCTGGGTGGCGGGGATGAAGGCGCTGCTCGCCGGCGAGACGCTGCTGCGCTCGCCGGTGGGCTGGAAATCCGCCTCGCCCGAGCTGCGCCCGATCGCGCGCGACCTGCAGGCGCTGGTGCTGGACCTGGAGTCCGAGCGCCGCTCGCGCGACGAGAGCCAGACTTCCTGGGGGCCGGACGCGCTGCGCCGCATCCTGCGCCAGGATCTGAAAGGCGACGAGGTGCTGATCGTCTCCAACCGCGAGCCCTACATCCACACGCGGCGCAAGGACAACGTGATCGAGATCCAGCGCCCGGCGAGCGGCCTGGTGACCGCGCTCGAGCCGATCGTGCGCGCCACCTCGGGAACCTGGATCGCGCACGGTGCCGGCACGGCGGACCGCGATACGGTCGACAAGAACGACCACGTGATGGTGCCGCCCGAGCATCCCTCCTACCGCATCCGCCGCGTGTGGCTGTCGAAGGAGGAGGAGCAGGGCTATTACTTCGGCTTCGCCAACGAGGGCCTGTGGCCGCTGTGCCACATCGCGCACACGCGTCCCACCTTCCGTGCCGACGACTGGGAGCACTATCGCAACGTGAACCAGCGCTTCGCCGACATCGTGGCCGACGAGGCGCGCACCGAGGACCCGATCATCCTGGTGCAGGACTACCACTTCGCCCTGCTGCCGCGCATGGTGCGCGAGCGCCTGCCGCGCGCCACCATCATCACCTTCTGGCACATCCCGTGGCCCAACCCGGAGGCGTTCGGCATCCTGCCGTGGCGCGAAGAAATCCTCGAAGGCATGCTCGGCTCTTCCATCCTGGGCTTTCACACCCAGTTCCACTGCAACAATTTCTTCGACACCGTGGACCGGTTCCTCGAGGCGCGCGTCGACCGCGAGACCTTCACCATCTCCTACGGCGGCAACCCGACGGAGGTGCGCCGCTATCCGATCTCCATCGAATGGCCGCCCGCCGCGCTGCAGCTGCAGGCGCCGGTGGCCGAGTGCCGCAGCCGGGTGCGCGAGCGGCTCGAGGTGGCCCCGGATGTGAAGCTCGGCGTGGGCGTGGACCGGCTGGACTATACGAAGGGCATCCTCGAGCGCTTCGCCGCCATCGAGCGGCTGCTCGAGCTCGAGCCGCGCTGGGTGGGGCAGTTCTCTTTCATCCAGGTGGCGGCGCCCTCGCGCTCCTCCATCGACGAGTACCAGAACCTCGACGCGCGGGTGCGCGGCCTGGCGGCGCGCATCAACGAGCGCTTCGGCCGGCCGGGCTACCAGCCGATCATCCTCAAGATCGAGCACCACGACGCAACGCAGGTCTACGAGCTATACCGCGCCGCCGAGCTGTGCTATGTATCCAGCCTGCATGACGGCATGAATCTGGTGGCGAAGGAGTTCGTGGCGGCGCGCGATGACGAGCAGGGGGTGCTGATCCTCTCGCAGTTCACCGGCGCGGCGCGCGAGCTCGCGGAGTCGCTGATCGTCAACCCTTACGACATCGAGCAGAGCGCGGCCGCCATGCACATGGCGCTCACCATGTCGCCCGAGGAGCAGCGCGCGCGCATGCGCAGCATGAGAAGCCTGGTTCAGGAGTTCAACGTCTACCGCTGGGCCGGCCGCATGCTGCTCGACGCGGCGCGCATGCGCCATCGCCGGCGCGTGCTGTCCCGGGCGCGCGCGGCGCGGCGGCGAGCGGCGGCCGGTTAGCGCGGCGGTGCGGCTGCCGCCGTTCGAGCCCGGCTGGGCGCTGTTCCTCGACGTCGACGGCACGCTGCTCGACATCGCGGAGCGCCCGGACCGGGTCGACACGCACAAGGTCGACTGCGCGCTGGTCGAGGGCCTGCAGCGCGCGGCGGGCGGCGCGCTCGCGCTGATCAGCGGGCGCTCGCTCGCGCAGCTCGACGCCATGTTCGCGCCGCTCAGGCTGCCGGCCGCGGGCCAGCACGGCTACGAGCGGCGCGACGTGCAGGGCCGGCGGCATCGCCACCGCTTTCCCGTGGAAACGCTGGCGCCGGCGAGGGAAAAGCTGCGCGCTTTTGCCGACCGGCATGCCGGCCTGGTGCTGGAAGACAAGGGCGCGAGCCTCGCGCTGCACTACCGCCTCGCCCCCGAGCTGGCCCAGGCCGCGCTGGAGGCGGTGCGCCAGGCCTCCGCGCCGCTCGGCGCCGCGGTCCAGACCCAGGGCGGCAAGATGGTGTGGGAGCTCAAGCCCTCGGGCGCAGACAAGGGCAGCGCCATCGACGAGTTCATGCGCGAGCCGCCGTTCGCCGGGCGCACGCCGGTGTTCATGGGCGACGACGTCACCGACGAGTACGGCTTTCGCGTGGTCAACCGCCTGGGCGGCCATTCCATCAAGGTGGGCGCCGGCGACAGCGCGGCGCGCTGGCGGCTCGCCAACCCGCAAGCCGCGCGCGCCTGGCTGCGCGCCTGGCTGGAAGCGTTTCCTGCATGAGGCTGGGCGTGGATCTTGGCGGCACCAAGATCGAGGTGGCGGTGTTCGACGACGCCGGCAAGGAGCTCGTCCGGCGGCGCACCCCGACGCCGCGCGCCGGCTACGACGTGGCGCTGGACGAATTCGCCCAGGTCATCCTGCGCGCGGAAAAAGAGGCGGGCGCGCGCTGCACGGTGGGCATCGGCATGCCGGGGACCATCATGCCGCGCAGCGGACGCGTGGTGAACGCGTACAACACGCCGTTCAACGGCCGCAGGCTGAAACAGGACCTGGAAAAGAAGCTCGACCGGGAGCTGCGCTTCGCGAACGACGCCAACTGCTTCGCGCTGTCCGAGGCGCTCGACGGCGCGGCGCGCGGGGCGGACGTGGTGTTCGGCGCGATCCTGGGCACCGGCGCGGGAGGCGGCATCGTGGTCGGCGGCCGGGTGCTCACCGGCCGGCCCGGCATCGGCGGTGAATGGGGCCACACGCCGCTGCCGTGGATCCGCCGCGAGGAGCACCCCGGGCCGATGTGCAACTGCGGGCGCAAAGGCTGCATCGAGCAATTCGTCTCCGGCCCGGCGCTGGCGCGCGAGAAAAGCGCGCACGGCGAGGAGAACGGCTGGGCCATCTACGCCGACCGGCTGGCGCGTGCGCTGTCGGTGATCGTGAACGTCCTGGATCCGGACGTGATCGTGGTGGGAGGCGGCGTGTCCAAGGAGCAGCGCATCTACGCCAGCGTGCCCGAGCTCTTGAAGAACTACGTGTACACCAGCGATCTCTCCACGCCGATCATTCCGGCGCAGCATGGTGACGCGAGCGGGGTGCGCGGCGCGGCAATGCTATGGCCCGCGTAGCGCCCTTTTTATCAGCCGCAGGTCGCCCACCAGCTGCTCGAACGCCGTTTCCTTTTCCGCCTCGTCCTGCAGCCGCAACAGCGCCGAGGGATGGAAAGTGGCGAACACGTGCGGCGCAAGCGGGCTTTCCACGAACCTGCCGCGCATCAGCGAAACCTTGAAGTCCTTGCCGATGACCGCGCGCCCCGCGGTGGCGCCGAGCGCCACGATGACCTGCGGCCGGATGGTTTCGATCTCGCGCTCGAGCCACTGATGGCAGGCATCGATCTCGCGCTGCGCGGGCGTCTTGTGCAGCCGGCGCTTGCCGCGCAGCTGCCACTTGAAATGCTTCACGGCATTGGTCACGTAGATGTGCTCGCGCTCCACGCCGGCGGCTTGCAGCGCGCGATCGAGCAGCCGTCCCGCCGGGCCGACGAACGGCAGCCCCTTGCGATCCTCGGCGTCTCCGGGCTGCTCGCCCACGAGCATGACTCTTGCATGAGGGTCGCCCGCGCCGAACACCGTCTGGGTCGCGTTAGCCCACAGCGGACAGTCCTGGCAGGACTTTGCGTCCTTCCTTAGCTGGTCGAGCGACTTGGCCATCCTCGTTAGAATGGGTTCCTTGAAAAAGATTGCAGTGCTGACCAGCGGGGGCGACGCCCCGGGCATGAATGCGGCCGTGCGCGCGGTGACGCGCGGCGCGCTGGCGCAGGGCTGGGAAGTGTTCGGCGTGCGTAACGGCTACGCCGGCCTGGTGGGCAACACCCTCGACCCGCTGCTCGCGCGCGATGTCGGCGGCATCGTGCAGCGCGGCGGCACGTTCCTCGGCAGCGCGCGCTCGCCCGAGTTCAAGGAGGCGAGCGGCCAGGCCATCGCCCGGCGCAACCTCGAAAGCCGCGGCATCGACGCCCTGGTGGTGATCGGCGGCAACGGCTCGCAGACCGGCTCGGCGGCGCTGGAGCGCCAGGGCTTCCAGGTAGTCGGCGTCGCCTCCACCATCGACAACGACCTCTACGGCACCGATGTCAGCATCGGCGCCGATACCGCCATCAACATCACCCTGGAGGCCATCGACCGGCTGCGCACCACCGCCTCGTCGCACCAGCGCGCCTTCGCCGTCGAGACCATGGGGCGCGACTGCGGCTACATCGCCCTCATGGCCGGCATCGCGGGCGGCGCCGAGGTGATCGCACTGCCCGAGAGCGAGATCACGCCGGCGCACGTGGCCGAGCGCCTGCGCGCCGGCTACCAGCGCGGCAAGACCCACGCGCTCGCGGTGATCGCCGAGGGCGCGCGCTGCGGCGTGAAGGAGCTCATGCAGCACTACGAGGAGCAGCGCGCCTCGATCGGCTTCGAGCTGCGCGTCACGCGCCTGGGCCACGTGGTGCGCGGCGGCAACCCGACCGCCGCCGACCGCGTGCTCGCCACGCGCCTGGGCGCCGCGGCGGTGGAGCACCTCGC
>CBDDSA010000354.1:0-22653 GCA_965233185.1 uncultured bacterium | reverse complement strand
CGAGCGCACGTGCGGCAGCGACACGCCGAGGTTGTCGCACATCATTTCCACCTGACCGCCGAGCAGGTCGGCGAGCGCGGGCGCGGTTCCCTTGTACGGTATGTGCGTGATCTTCAGGTCCCCGGCCATGGACTTGAACAGCTCCGCGGTGAGGTGCGAGGTGCTGCCGCTGCCCTGCGAGGCGTAGTTCAGCTTGCCGGGATTCGCCTTGGCCAGCGCGATCAGCTCCTGCACCGTGCCGACGTTGGTCTTGGGATGCACCAGCAGCACGTTCGGGATGGCGCCGATCACCGACACCGGCACGAACTTCTCGGCGTCGTAGGACAGATTCTTGTAGAGCAGCTTGTTGATCACCAGCGGCGGCGGCGGCGCCGAGAGCAGCGTATAGCCGTCGGGCTCGGCGCGGAACACCACGTCCGCGCCGATGTTGCCGGCCGCGCCCGGCCGGTTCTCCACGATGACCGGCTGGCCCCAGCGCGCCGACAGCCTCTCGGCCACCGCCCGCGGCATCAGGTCGGCGCTGCCGCCGGCCGGAAACGGCACCACGATGCGCACCGCTTTCGCGGGCCATTCCTGCGCCTGGGCCGACGCGGCGCACAGCACCAGGACGAACAGCAGAATGCGTTGCACGAGGCTCCTCCTCGCGCCAATTATAATCAGGCGACGCTCAGTTCCACTCGCGCCGCAGGCTGAGCGAGGCTTCGGTGCGGCCGTATTCATGCAGCGGGATGTCCGAGCCGTGGCGCGTGCGCGAAACCTGCGGCCGCAGGAACCAGCCGTCGGCAAGCTCCCACGACAGGCCGAGCGCGAGATCCACCTGCCGGTCGTGCCGGCGCAGGCCGAAGTCCGGATTCACCGTGGCGTAGCGCGAATACAGGAACGCGAGGCTCGCGTAGCCCTCCATTCCCGGCGCAAGGTCGCGCCGCACCCCCGCCGTCGCGCCGTAGATCAGCCGGTCGCCGTCGGCCCGGCCGGCGACCGCATTGTCCAGCCCCAGGTAGACGCCGGCGAGCCCCATCTTGCGGGCGGCCGGGTCGAACACGTAGGCCACGCTCGCCGACAGGGCGAGGAGGTCCGAGTTGCTTGCCGCATCGGCTGCCTGGCGGTAGCGGATGCGGTAGGCCTGCGCGCCGACGCCCACCCGGGCGTAGTCGCCGAAGCTGCGGCGCCACTCCACGGCGCCCGACTGCATGCGCCGGTAGCCCGCGTGGTCGAGCTCATAGTCGTCGTGGCGCAGCGCGTACTGCACGCTGTCGCGCAAATCGAGCCGCTGATGCAGGCCGGCGTGCAGGTCGGCGTTGCGCGAGTCGAAGCGGTCGAGCTTCGCATGGGAACGCATCTGCACCTCCGCGCCCAACGTGGCGGCAAGCGCCGGCGAAAGCGGATGCGCGTACTCCACCCCGGCACCCAGCGCGGCGAAACGGTCGCGCTCCTGCAAGAACGCCCGGTTGATCAGGAAATCGGTGCCGAGGCTGGGCACGAAGATATTGGCCTGCGCGGTGGCGACGCTCGCATTGCTGTCGACCCCAAGCCCCGCCTCCGCGTATCCGGACCACCCGGCCGCCAGCAGCGCCGCGCCCGGCTGCCCGCGCATCTGCTGCTCGTACCGGGCCGCCAGGGCACGCACTTCGGGCGGCGGGTCGGCCTCGAGGATGAATCGCAGCTCGCGGCGCGCCCGCTCATAGTCACGCAGGGCGTAGAACGCGCGCACCAGCTCTAGGCGCGCCGTGGTATTTCCGGGTTGCGCTACTACCACACGCTCGAGCGCGAACGTGGCGAGGTTCGGCCGCCCGGAGTCGGTGGCCGCCATGGCGAGCGCAAGGTCGAAATCGGGTTGCCCGGCGTACTGCTTCTCGAGGGGCGAAAGCAGTCGCCAGGCTTGCTCGGCGTCGCCTTCGCGGATGAAACTGTGCGCGCGCTCCAGCTCAGGCGGCTGGACGGTTTGCGCTCTGGTTGCCTCCCCCGTACCGGCCAGCGCGACGCTTAAAAGTGCCGCCGGTATCCAGCGCACACCTTCCCCCTTCTTTTAATCTTGGCGGATGGATTATGTCATCCAAATGAAAACGGCCGGTCGCGCTATGCGACCGGCCGTGGACAGGGTGCCTCGGGAAAACCCCGGTCAGGGCGCTCTGCCGCCGCCTTTGCCGGAACGTTTGCCGTTTAATACTTCCGTGTTGCAGGGTGCGACGCAACGGCCGCCTTGGCTCCAGCCCTTACTGTTGTTGCTCCAAGCCTGCGCGGGCAGCTCCGGCAGCGCCGCCTGCTCGGGCAGCGTGCGCTTGCCTCGCGCGATGACACCCTCGTTGAACGGCGCGCCGGCGGGGACGGCCACCTTGGTGAGATGCATGAACTCCGGCGTCCTTTGCGCCAGTGCGGGCGCGGCCGCCAGGGAGACGAAGCCGACCTGCCCGGGGCTGACATCGACGCGTCCTCGCGGAGTTTGCAGGTAGGTGCCGCCGAGGGTCACGCGGTCGTAGGTGGCGCCGGCGGGCGAGCGGAAGGTCTCGTGGTCGGTGCCGCGGATGCCGACGAGGACGTTGCCGCTGCGGATGACCTGGTTGTCCTTGTTGATGCTGCCGATCGCGCCGGTGACCGAACGGATGCCCCCTTTGATCAAGTCGAGCACCGCGCGCTCGCTGCCGTCGTTGCGGCCTTCGTAGGTGTACGTGGTGAGCCGCACGCTGGATTCCGGGCGCAGGGCGATGAGGCCCTTGTCGGTCATGAGGATCTGCGCATGCGAGCCGGGGCCGGTGCTGATCACCTCTCCCGGGTGCACGCTGTCGCCTTTGGCGAGCGTCCGGGAGACCTTGTCCGGGCTGATCCCGGCCACCTCTCCGGACAGCCAGATCACCTGGCCCGCCGCCTGCTGCGCCTGTAACGCTACTGGGCACAGGGCAAGGGCCAGTGCCGTCAAGCCAAGATTCCATCGCATGAGCATCCCCCTCAGGATGTGAGTAGGGTGCCTTTATGCCATGGGGATATGGGCGGCAGCGTGTACTAATCCATGCAAGGCTGCAAAATTGCATCGCAGCAATGTAAAAATGTAGCTGGATCGCTACATTACAATGGATTTCGATGGCGCCCTGGATCCTACCCGTCCTCAAGGCGGTTCTTCCCCACGTCAAGACGATCTACGACACCGCGGCGCCGGTGTTCACCAAGAAGCGCCTGGAAGGCGCGCCCGACCCAACCGTACTGCAGCAGCAGATCGCCGAGCTGCAGGCAGCGGCCGGGCTGAACGCCGCCAACGTGAAGGAGCTCGCGGCCCAGCTGCAAAGCACGGTGGCCGCGCTCGAGCAGGCGGCGGCGCTCGCCGAGGGACGGCTGCGCCGCGTCACCATCATCGCCGCGGTCGCCGCCGCCTTCTCGGCCTCCGCTTTCTTCATCGCCTTGCTCGCGGTGTTCCGCTAGCTGCCATGCTGCCGACGCATCCCGTGCCTTGCCCGCGCTGCGCCAAGCCGCTGTACTGGGCGGTCTCGCTCGAGGACGGGGTGGATGCCGGCGCGGTCGAAAGCCCGCGCGTGACGCGCGATGCGCAGGGCGACGCGATGCGCTGCCCGCATTGCGGCGAGCGCATCGCGATGGAGCGGGTTACCGAGGGCTGCGCCGAGGCCTGGAAGCCCGCTTCGCGCTGACGTCGCTCGCCAGGATCTGCACCATCAGCGCCACGCCTCCGGCGGCGGCGGCCAGGAACAGCAGGATGGCGAGACCCGGGTAGCCGAACAGCGTAAAGCTGGTGGGCACGTCCATCATCAGCGCCGCCCCGACGATGAGCGCCGCGAGCACCAGGCCGAGCGAGATCCGGTTGGCCACTTTCTGCATCCCCTCCATCAGGCGCGCTTCGTCGATCGCATCCACCTGCACGCGCAGGGCGTTGTCGGAAAGCAGCTCCAGGATGCGGCCCACGCGTTCCGGAAGGTGCTGCAGGAAGTTCTTCACGTCCACCGCGGTGCCGAACAGCGCGTTCAGCGAAAAATCGCGCGCCATCTGCTGCTCGGTAATCTCCGCCGCATGGCGCCGCAAGGCGGCGTTGGGGTCGAAATGCGGCGCCAGGGTGCGCCCGATCTCGTCCAGGTTCAGCAGCGTCTTGCCGATCATCGCCAGCTCCGGCGGCAGGCGCACCCCGTTGTCGGCGGCCGCCTTGAGCAGCATCAGCACCGCGCGGCCCACCTGCGGCTCGCGTACCGCGAGCTGCTCGTGCTGCGCGATGATGTCGGCCACGCCGCGCGCGAAGCCGGCCTGATCGGCGTCCTCGCCAAGCTCGGCCACCTGCAGCAGCGTGCGCGTGGCCTCGCCGGCGCGGTTGTGGCTCACCGCCAGCAATAGCTGCAGCAGCCGCTCCTGCAGCGCCGGCGGCACGTGCGCCACCATGCCCAGGTCGATCAGCGCGATGCGGCCATCGGCGACGAAGACATTGCCCGGGTGCGGATCCGCATGGAACATGCCGTCGCGCAGCATCTGCTTCAGATACGCCCGGAACAGCGCGTCCGCGAGGCGCTCGCCGTCGAGCTCCAGGCGCGCGAGCGGGCTGAGGGCGGTCACCTTGGTGCCGGCCACCAGCTCCATGGTGAGCACGCGCGAAGTGCTGTAGCCCAGGATCGGCTGCGGCACCAGGATCTCGGGAATCTCGGCGAGATTGCGCGACAGGGCGAGCAGGTTCATCGCTTCCTGGCGGAAATCCAGCTCGCGCAGCAGCGACTTGCGGAACTCCTCGAACAGCAGCTCGACGCCGTAGCGCCGGCCGAACTCGGTGTGCTCGGCGAGCAGCGCCGCCATGTCGCCCATCACCTGAAGATCGTCGAGCACCTGCTCGCGGATGCCCGGGCGCTGCACCTTGATTGCGACCTCGCGGCCGTCGCGCAGCCTGGCGCGATGCACCTGCGCGATCGAGGCCGCCGCGAGCGGCCGCTCGTCGATCGCGTCGAAGGCCTTCGACAGGCGTACGCCGAGCTCGTCGGCCAGGATGGCGCGCACCTCGGAGAAGGCAAACGGCTCGCAATGGTCTTGCAGCCGCGCGAGCGCCTGCGCATACGCCGGCGGGACGAAATCCGGGCGCGTCGACAGGAGCTGCGCGAGCTTGATGGCGGTGGGCCCCAGCCGCTCGACGTCGGCGGCCAGCGCTTCGGCCTGCGCCGGCGGGGCGCCGGCCGCCCCCGGCTCCCCGGGCAGCAGCTCCGAGAGTCCCGCGCGCTTCAAGAAGTCGCCGCGCCCGTACTTCCAGAGCAGCAGCGCGAAGTCCGAGTAGCGTTTCAGGTGTTCGGGTTTGAACGAGAGCCCCACCGCCCCGCTCCAGCAATATGCTCGCCGGCGTCGCGCCGGCGCTACACTGCTGCCGTGGAGGCGCTACAACCTACTGCGCGTCAGCGAGGACCTATGAACATCGAAAAAATCAAGGTGCACGTCACGGAAACCGGCCAGACGGTGGAAGTCACCGTGCTCAACAAGCGTGCCGATTTCATCGAGATCGTGGTCGGCGAAGGCGTGCACAGCGTGCGCGGCCAGCTGTCGCCGACGCGCAACGGCCTCGCCTACGCCGGCAAGGTCATGGGACGCGAGATTGTCTACGAGCGCAGCCGGGAGCAGGTGCAGGCGGACCTCGACCGGCTGAACCCGGCGCTGAAAAAGCCGCGGGGCCGCTGATGCGCGGCGCGGTGGTCCTTGCCGTGGTGGCGGCGTGCTTCGCCGGCCCCTGCCTCGCCACTCCGCGCATCGAAAGCGTGTCGGTGCGCCCCAACCCGGTGCCCTTCACCACCGGCAAGGTGGGCGACGTGGTGATCGCCGTGTCCATCGAGCGGCCCACGCCGCTCGACCTGCGCTGCGAAGCGGCGATCGACCCGGGCGACGGCAGCGCCGAGATCCACCTCGCGTGGAATATCGGCGACAGCCGCACCAAGACCGCGCGCTACGAGTACAAGAAGCCGGGGACCTACCGCATCAAGGTGTCGGGCAGCGGCGAGAATGCCTGCACCGGCGAGCGCGAGCTGACGGTAAAGGTGGGCGGCGCGTCGGCCCGCGCCCGCGCGCCCGGCAAGGCGCCCGGCTGCCCGCTCGGCTGGATGCTGATCGAGGACTCGGTCGACGGCCCGCGCTACACCTGCCGCCCGCGCCAGCCCACGCGCCCGCTGCGCTGCGCCGAGGGCACCAGCTACTTCTCGGAGCGCGGCGAGATCGGCTGCCGCTGATAACCCCGATTAGTTGTGTAACGGTCGGCGTGCTAATCGTGGGGGATGACCTTCCGCGAAACGCTGGAGCGGCACCTGCGGGCGATCCAGGAGCGCGACCTCGACGCGCTCGCCGATACGGTGGCCGCCGAAGAGCTGGCGCTCATCATGGCCGACGGCAGGCTCGCGCGCAGCACGCGCGAGTTCCTCGAGGCGCACCGCGGCTGGTTCGCCATGAAGGACTGGACGCTGCAGACGCGCGAGGTGCAGGTGTTCGAGAGCGCGCAGCTCGCCGTCGCGCTGCTCGAGCTCGATTACCGCGAGCCGCCGGCCACCCACAGCCGCAGCTACCTCACGCTGGTGTTCGAGCGCCGGAGCGAGCGCTGGGTGATGGTGCAGGACCAGAACACGCCGATCCAGGCGTGAAGCAGGTCATGATCCTGCCGTACCTCGGGTACGGCACGCGCAGCCGCATCCGGCTGTGCGGGCGGGTGCTCGCCGACGAAGGCATCGCGCCGGCCCGCACCGTGGACGGGCGCTGGCGCAACCTGGTGGCGTTCTACAAGCGGCTGGAATCCGACGAGGTGCCCGGCGCGCGGCTGCACGCCGCCCTTGACGGCGTAGAGGCACAGGCCAGGACCAACCGGGAGGGCTACTTCTCCGTGGTGCTGGAGGGCTTGGCGCTGAAGCCCGGCTGGCATGAGGTGCGACTCGCCCTTATCTCGACTCCGGCCGTCGTTGGGAAAGCTCGGGTGCTCGTGCCCTCGCCGCGCGCGCGCTTCGGCGTGATCAGCGACATCGACGACACCGTGGTGCTCAGCAACGTGCGCAACAAGCTGAAGATGGTGCTCGCGCTCGCGCTGTCCAACGCCCGCACGCGCAAGCCGTTCACGGGCGTGGCGGCATTCTACCGGGCGCTGCACGCCGGGTTGAATCCCGTGTTCTACGTCTCCAAGAGCCCCTGGAACCTGTACGCGCCGCTGGTCGAGTTTCTCGCCTTCCAGGGGCTGCCGCCCGGGCCGCTGATGCTGCGCGATTTCGGCCTGCGCATGAGCAAGCACCACAAGACCGAAGCGATCGAAGAGATCCTCGGCACCTATCCGCGGCTGCCGTTCGTGCTGATCGGCGACAGCGGCGAGCAGGATCCGGAAATCTACAGCGACATCGTCGGGCGCTTCCCGGGCCGCATCCGGGCGATCTACATCCGTTCGGTGGACGCGAGCCGCATCGCGGCCGTCGGGCGTCTCATCGAGAAGGTGCGGCCGAGCGGCGCCCAGCTGGTGCTCGCCCCGGACAGCGAGTTCGCCGCGGCACACGCCGCGGCCGAGGGCCTGATTCAGCCCTCGGATCTGCGCGAGGTGCGCTCCGACAGGAGGTCGGACGAAAGCAGCTCGCCGAAGCCGCTGGCGTCCAGGGGCGCGCTGAAATAGTGCCCCTGCCACTCCTCGACGCCGATGGCGAGCAGGCGCGCGAGCTGGGCCTCGTTCTCGATCCCCTCGGCGGCGATGCCCAGCGCGAGCGTGCGGGCGAGCGCGGCGATCGCGCGCACGATCGCCTCGTCGGCGGCGTCCGAGTCGATGGCGCGCAGGAAAGAGCGGTCGATCTTCAGCTTGTGGACGGGCAGGTGGCGCAGGTAGGCGAGGCTCGAGTAGCCGGTGCCGAAGTCGTCGATCGCGATGCGCACGCCCAGCGCGCCCAGGCGGCGCAGGGTTTCCAGGTTGCGCTCCAGGTCCGCCATCAGCACGCGCTCGGTGATCTCGAGCTCGAGCAGCTCCCCTGGCAGGCTGTTGGCTTCCAGGGAGGCGGCGACCTTGTGCACGTACGCATCGCCGTGGGCGAGCTCGGTGGCCGAAACGTTCACCGCGAGCCAGGCGCGCCCGGGATGCTGGCGCTGCCAGGCGCCGGCCTGCGACAGCGCGCGCTCGAGCGTCCATTCGCCGATCTGGCGGATGAGGCCGCATTCTTCGGCGAGCGGCACGAAATCCTCGGGCATGAGCAGCCCGCGTCCCGGGTGCTGCCAGCGCACCAGTGCCTCGGCGCCCACCACGCGGCGCCGCCCGCGCAGCACCGGCTGCCAGTGCAGCACGAGCTCGCTGCGCGCGAGCGCCCCGCGCAGCTCGTTTTCCACCTGCAGCCGCTGCACCGAGCGCGCGTGCAGCGCGGGCGAGAAGAAGCGGAACGTGCCGCGGCCGCCCTCCTTCGCGTGGTACATGGCCGCATCCGCGCACTTCAGCAGCTCCGGCAGGTCACGCCCGTCGTTGGGATAGATGCCGATGCCGATGGAGGCACCGACGTTCACGCTGCGGCCCTCGAGCGTGAAAGGCCGCGCCAGGGCGTCGAGGATGCGCTGCGCGTGGCCGGCGGCCTCCTCGGCGCTGCGGATCGGCCGCACGAAGACGAACTCGTCGCCGCCGGTGCGCGCCAGCGTGTCGCCCGCGGCGAGCTGCTCCAGCCGCTCGGCCACCGCGCGCAGCAGGCCGTCGGCGGCGGGGTGGCCGAACGAGTCGTTCACCAGCTTGAAGCGGTCGAGGTCGATGCACAGCAGCGCGAGCTGCGCGCGGCTGCGCGCCGCCTGCAGGATCGCCTGGCTGGCGCGGTCGGCGAGCAGGATGCGGTTGGGCAGCCCGGTGAGCGCGTCGCGCGTGGCGAGGTACTCGATGCGCGCCTCGGCCTGCTTGCGCGGCGTAACGTCGGCCGCGGTGCCGCGGTAGCCGATGAGCCGGCCCTCGGCGTCGCGCACCGGCACGCCGCTCACCGATTGCCAGATCACGCTGCCGCGCTTGGTGACCGAGCGGTGCACCAGCTCGCGGAACGGGCGGCCGTCGGGCGCGTGCTGCGCGAGCCAGGCCTGCACCGCGCGGTCCTCGCCCAGCGGCATGAATTCCTGCGCCCGGCGCCCGAGGAGCTCGGCGCGGCCGTAGCCCAGCACCGCCTCCACGCGCTCGGACAGGTAGGTGAAGCGCCAGGCCGCGTCGGTTTCCCACACGTACTCGCCGGAAGCCTCCGCCACGTCGCGAAAGCGCTGCTCGCGCTCGGCGAGCGCCGCGCGCGAGGCGCGCTGCTCGGTGACGTCGCGGAACACCGTGAGCAGCACCTGGCGGCCGCGCTCTGCGAAAGACACCGAGGCGACTTCCGCGGTGATCTCGACCCCGTCCAGGCAGCGCACCGTCCGGTCCTCGAAGCGCGCGCCGCCCGGGCCGGCCTCGAGCATGAGCTCGTCGCACCGGCACCCGACCAGGCGCTGCGGGTCCGCTGCCCTGAGAATGCGCGCGGCCGCCGGGTTGGCGTACTCCACCACGCGGTTCGCCGACACGAGGATGCCGTCGGGCGACAGCTCGACCAGCCCGCGGTAGCGCTGCTCGGTGTCGCGCAGCGCCTCCTCGGCGCGCTTGCGCTCGTCGATGTCGCTCACCGTGCCGGACGCCCGCGTGGCGCGTCCCTTGCTGTTGCGCTCGGTCACCTGGCCTTTGGCGTGCACCCAGCGCCAGGCGCCCTCCTCGGTGCGCACGCGGCATTCGACCTCGCAGATGGTCTTGTCGCCCTTCAGCCCGGCGACGAACTCCAGCTTCACCGCCGGCCGGTCCTCCGGGTGCACCATCTGGTGCAGGTCGGTGCCGCTCGTAATGCCGGCGACCGGGCTGCGGCCTAAGAGCTCCGCCCACCCCGAGCCGAGGTAGATCGCATCGGATTCCAGGTCGTAGTCCCATTCGGCGAGGTTCGCCCCGCCCAGGGCGAGCTCGAGGCGCTCCTTCGCCTCGGCGAGCGCGCGCTCGGCACGGCGCTGCTCCGTGACATCGCGCCCGACGCCGCGGTAGCCGAGGAAGCGGCCCTGCGCGTCGGTGCGGCTCTGGCCGGAGATGATGTGGATCTGGCGCGCCCCGCGGTTGTCGCTGCGCGCCATCTCGAGATCGAAGAACGGCAAGCCCTCGCCCAGGCCTTCCTGCAGCGCCTCGAGCGCGCGCGGATCCACCTCGACCCCCGGGATTTCCCAGAAGCGCTTGCCGTAGGTGGGGGTGCTGCCGAAGAAAGTCGCCACCGGCGCGCCGCCCGAGATCCACGTCACCTTGTGCTCGACGTCGGTTTCCCAGAACCAGTCGGCCGACAGCTCGGTCAGGCTGCGAAAGCGCGCCTCGCTCTTCTTGGCGCGATCCAGCTCGCCGGCGGCGCGGCGAGCGAGCAGGTGCATCGCCATCCACACCGCCCCGGCGGCGACCAGCACGAGCAGCACGGCGTCGAGGATCACCTGCCCTCGCGCACCGGCGGCGCGACCTTGAGGATCTCGTCGATGGTGGTGAGCCCGGCGGCCACCTTCATCGCGCCGCTGATGCGCAGCGGCTTCATGCCTTCCTTGAACGCCTGCTCGCGCATGGCGGCGATGTCGGCTTTTTCCGCTACCAGGCTTTTGATGGCACCCGTGAAGAGCAGCGTCTCGTAGACGCCCACGCGGCCCATGTAGCCGGTCATGCGGCATTCCAGGCAGCCGCCGGGCTTGTAGACGCGCGCCGGGCGGTTGGACTTCCACGGCGCGACCAGCGCATCCCAGGCGTCGTGGTCCTCGGCGCGGTTGAAATCCGCCTTCTGCTTGCAGTGCGGGCACAGCGTGCGCACCAGGCGCTGCGCCATCACGCCGTTCAGCGTGGCGTTGAGCAGGTACGGCGGGATTCCCAGTTCCAGCAATCTGGTGACTGCGCTGGGAGCATCGTTGGTGTGAAGGGTGGAGAGCACGAGATGGCCGGTGAGGGCCGATTGCACCGCCATCTCGGCGGTCTCGAGGTCGCGGATCTCCCCCACCATGATGATGTCCGGGTCCTGGCGCATCAGCGCGCGCACCCCCTCGGCGAACCCCAGGTCGATCTGCGTCTGCACCTGCATCTGGTTGAACGCCGGCTCGACCATCTCGATCGGGTCCTCGATGGTGCAGACGTTCACTTCGGGCGTGGCGAGGCTCTTCAGCGTCGAGTACAGCGTGGTGGTCTTGCCCGAGCCGGTCGGCCCGGTGACCAGCACGATGCCGTTGGGCCGGCCGGTCATGCCGTGCCAGCGGCGCTGGTCCTCTTCCGAGAAGCCCAGGTCGGTGAAGTCGCGCACCAGCACCTCGGGGTCGAAAATGCGCATCACGATCTTCTCGCCGAAGGCGGTGGGCAGCGTGGCGATGCGCAGCTCGATGTCGCCGGCGTCGGGGGTGCGCGTCTTGATGCGCCCGTCCTGCGGACGGCGCTTCTCCACCACGTCCATGCGCGCCAGGATCTTGATGCGGCTGGTCATCGCGGCGAGCACCGCGGCCGGGATCTGGTAGACCTGGTGCAGCACGCCGTCGATGCGAAAGCGCACGATGCCCTGCTCGCGCCGCGGCTCGATGTGAATGTCGCTCGCGCGCTGCTCGAAGGCGTACTGCCACAGCCAGTCGACCACGCGCACCACGTGCTGGTCGTTGGCGTCGATCTGCTTGTCGGACTTTCCCAGCTCGACCAGCTGCTCGAAGTTGGATAGCCCGCTGACCGAAGAATTCTTCGTCGCGCCCTTGATGGACTTGGCGAGGTTGTAGAACTCGACCTGGAAGCGCTCGATGTCTGCCGGGTTGGCGATCACCCGGCGGATCTCGCGCTTGATGATGCGCGCGAGCTCCGGCTCCCACTCGCGGATGTAGGGCTCGGCGGTGGCGATCACCGCCTCTTTGGCGCTCAGCGCGACCGGCAGGATGCGAAAGCGCGTGGCATAGGCCGACGACATCACCTCGGTGACCGCGGCGAAATCGATCTTCAGCGGGTCGATGTGCAGGTAGTCCAGGGCGACGCGCTTCGCCAGCCACTCGGACAGCGCATCCAGCGTGAGCGGCGCGGCGCCCTTCTTCCACTTCTGCTCGGCGACGATCACCAGCGGATGCTGGTTGCCGCGGTAGTAGCGCCGCTCCTTCCTGAGCTGCTCAGCCGCCGGCGCCTCGGCGAGCCCGTCCTCCACCATCCACGCCAGCACCTCGGCCAGCGCGAGGCGCCGCTCCTCCGTGGCCGCTTTAACTGCTTGTTGCATTAAATCAAGACTATACCGGAAAGATAGAATGCGGCATGTCAAAAGCGCTCGGGCGCGACGTTTCTTTCCGCGAAGTGTGGGCGTGGAGCATGTACGACTTCGCCAACTCCGGCTACACGACGGTGGTGATCACCGCCGTGTTCAGCGCGTTTTTCGTTTCCACCATCAGCGGCAACCAGCCCTGGGCGACCTTCGCCTGGACCGCCGCCCTTTCGGTGTCTTATGCGCTGATCCTGGTCACCGGCCCGCTGATCGGCGCCTGGGCCGACGCGCACGCGGCGAAGAAGCGGCTGCTCTTCCTGTCGACCATCGGCTGCGTCGCGTTCACCGCGCTGCTGTACTTCGTCTCGCCGGGCATGGTCGGCCTCGCGCTGCTGCTGATCGTTCTTTCCAACTACTTCTTCGGCACGGGCGAGAACCTGATCGCGGCATTCCTGCCCGAGCTCGCCGACTCGCGCGCCATGGGGCGCGTTTCGGGCTGGGGCTGGAGCTTCGGCTACCTCGGCGGCATCGTCGCCCTGGGGTTGTGTCTTCTGTATATCCTGGGCAGCGACGCACCCGCGGCGAGCACGGTGCCGGTGACCATGCTGATCACTGCCGCCTTCTTCGCCGCCGCGGCGGCGCCCACGTTCCTGTGGCTGAAGGAACGCGCCGCGCCCCAGGGTAAATTCGCCAACCCGTGGCAGCGGGTGAAGCAGACGCTGCGGCATTCGCGCGACTTTAGCGACCTGCGGCGCTTCCTGGTGTGCGTGCTGTTCTACCAGGCCGGCATCACCGCGGTGGTGTCGCTCGCCGCCATCTACGCCGAGCAGGCGATGAAGTTCACGATGCGCGAGACCATCGTCCTCATCCTGGTGGTGAACGTCACCGCCGCGCTGGGCGCCTTCGGCTTCGGCTACCTGCAGGATGCGATCGGGCACGTGCGGGCGGTCGCGCTCACGCTGGTCGGCTGGATCGTCATGGTGTGCCTCGCCGGTTTCTCTCAAGAGACGGGTACGTTCTGGATTGCGGCCAACCTGGCCGGCCTGTGCATGGGCTCGGCGCAGGCGGCAGGGCGCGCGATCGTCGGCTACCTCGCGCCGCCGGCGCGCCTGGCGGAGTTCTTCGGGCTGTGGGGCCTCGCGATGAAGGCCGCCAGCATCTTCGGCCCGATCACCTACGGCGCGGTGAGCTGGATCTTCGCCGGCAACCATCGCCTGGCGATCTTCGCCACCGGCCTGTACTTCGTGGTCGGGCTGCTGTCGCTGCGCGGCGTCGATGTCGAGCGCGGCCGGCGCGCCGCGCTCAGCGCGCCACGCTGAGGTTTCTTTGCAGCGTGAGCCAGCGCAGGTGCGCGCTGCGCTCGTGCAGGCGCGCCGCGTCGCGGCGCAGGAACGCCGAGTCGCTCATCGCGTAGGCGAGGCGCGCGTCGAGGCCCGCCTGCGCGGCGAGCTGCCGGGCAAGGTCGTAGTCGCGCTGCGCGAGCGCCTCCTCGGCGCGCCCCAGGATGCGTTCGGCCAGCCGCAGCTGTCCCGGGGCAAACGCGGCGATGGGTGTCTGGCCCCAGGCCATGGCCGGGGCAAGCGCCACCAGCGCGGCGAGGATCAGTCGGCGGAGCATTTGCGCGGCGCGCTGCCGTTTTCCCTGCTGCGATCCTCGGGCAGCGGCGCCACCCAGTCGCTGATCGCGTTCCAGCGGCTGCCGTCCCAGCGCATGAAGCGCACCACGCCCGAGCCCGCGCCATCGCCGCATCGGCTTTCAAACGGCGGCATGAAGTCCGCGGCGCCGAGCGCCTTCAACCGCCGCGCGTCGAGGTCCAGGTGCTCCAGCGCCCATTGCACCTGCTTCGCGCCGACCGGCCTGCCCTTGCCGAAGCGCCGCTGCGCCACGCGCACCGCCTCGGCGGTCATGATGCCGAACACCACGCCGCGGTTGTAGTAGAGCGAGCCGATGCCCGACGCATCCGCCAGCTCGCCGCCGCCCTTGGCGTAGACGTGCTTGCGGATCGCCTCGATCACCGGGTAGGCGTCGCCCGCCGCGTGAAATCCCGCGACCACGAAGTCCTTGGCCGCTTCGCCCGCCGGCGCGACGTCCTCTTCGGCGCCCGAGGACCATACCCCCAGCATGCGGCCGCGCGGATAGCCGACCTTCGCCGCGCTGGTGAGCGCGGCCGAGCTCATCGCCCCCCAGCCCCACACGATCACCCAGTCGGGACGCAGCTCGCGGATGCGCAGCCACTGCGGCTGCTGCTCGCTGCCCGGAGGCGGCACCGGGATGGTGCTCAGGCCGTAGCCGTACTTTTTCGCCAGGTCGGCGAGCACCGCGATCGGCTCCCTGCCGTAGGCCGAGTCGTGATACAGCAGCGCGATCTTGCGGTCGCGCAGCTTCTCGAAGCCGCCCTCCTCCTCGCCCATGTAGCGCACCATGGCCGCGGCCTGGTCCCAATAGGTCGTGATCGCCGGATACACCACGGTGAAGGCGCGCGCATCGTCGGCCTTCTTCGGCCAGGTGAGCTTCACGCCGTTGATGCCGCCGTCGCGCGCGTTCAGCATGTGCAGGTAATCGCGCATGCCGGCCGACATGGCCGGGACGAGCTGCTCTTTGGCATGGGCCGAGGCGACCACGACCAAGGCCCCCAGCAGCGCAAGCAGAACGCGTCCCATCGCGCCATCCTGCCCGAGCAAGCCTTAAGGCCCGCTTAACCTGAAATGGGGACCGACCCTATTTCACACGCGAGGCATGGTGTCGAGCTCGCGCACGCGCAACTGGACGTGCTGCGGGTCATCGCCGCGCAACAATTCAACTTGCACCACCGTCCCGGGCGGCGAGTCCAGCACGCGGCGGTTGAACTCGCGCACGTTGCGCACAGGCGCACCGTTGTAGCGCAGCAGCAGGTCGCCAGCCAGCACGCCGGCGGCCGCCGCCGCGCCGGTCGGCCGCAAAGCGGCCACCACTACGCCGTCCGGCGCCTGGCGAACCAGCACGCCGATGCTTCCCGGTAGCAGGCTGTCGCGCGTCGGCTCCGGAACGGACGCCGGAGGCTGGGGCGCGCAGCTCGCCAGGAGCACTGACAGGGCAAGGAGGTTCCGTCGCATCGTGCCGCGAGGATCTTTCGAATTGCCTTAAGCGCCACTTAAGGACCGCGAGCCTGGGCCCGTAGATTGCATCTGGCTGTCCGTCTAAACCCCGAGGCCCACCATGAAAGCTCTCGCATTCGTCCTTGCGGCCCTGATTTCAGTCCCCGCCGCCGCGCAAGCGCCCTCCTCCTCCCAAGGCGCCACCGCGCCCAGCCGGGCGGCGAGCCTGCCCGACTTCACCGCCTTGGTGAAAAAGCAGGGACCCGCGGTGGTCAACGTAATTACAACGCGCGCCGCGGCGCCGGGCGGCCCGGCCGGGATGTCGCCGGACGATCCCTTCTATGAGTTTTTCCGGCGTTTCATGCCCGAGATGCCCGAAGGCGGACCGCCCGGGCAGGGCGGCGGCCCCGGCGGCCAGGGCATCGGCTCGGGTTTCATCATCAGCGCGGACGGCTACATCCTCACTAACGCGCACGTGGTGGCCGGGTCGAAGGAAGTTACGGTGCGCATGGCCGACGCCAAGCGCGAGTTCAAGGCCCAGGTGGTGGGCGCGGACGAGCGCACCGATGTGGCGTTGCTCAAGGTAAACGAGAGCAACCTGCCGGTCGCCAAGCTCGGCAAGTCGAGCACCCTGGAGCCGGGCCAGTGGGTTGCCGCGATCGGCTCGCCTTTCGGCTTCGCCAACACCATCACTGCGGGAATCGTCAGCGCCACCGAGCGCGCCCTGCCGGCGGAGACCTACCTGCCGTTCATCCAGACCGACGTCGCCGTGAACCCGGGCAACTCCGGCGGGCCGCTGCTCAACCTCGACGGCGAGGTGGTGGGCATCAACTCCATGATCTACAGCCGCACCGGCGGCTACATGGGCGTGTCCTTCGCGATCCCGATCGAGGAAGCGATGGATGTCTCGAAGCAGCTGCGCGAGCACGGCAAGGTCACCCGCGGGCGCCTGGGCATCGGCATCCAGCCGGTGACCAAGGAGCTCGCGCAGTCGTTCAAGCTCGACAGCACCAACGGCGTGGTCGTGGTGCAGGTGGAGCCCGGCAGCCCGGCCGAGAAAGCCGGCCTGCAGGTGGGCGACGTGATCCTCGCCTACAACGGCAAGCCGATCGAGGAAGGCAACATGCTGCCTCGCCTGGTCGGCAGCACCAAGCCCGGCGCGCAGGCGAAGCTCGACGTCTGGCGCAAGGGCGAGCGCCGCACGCTCTCGGCCACCATCGGCGAAATGCCGGCGACCACGGAGAAGAGCGCGGCCGCCAAGCCGCCGGCCCAGGGCACCAAGAGCAGCCTCGGCCTTGCGGTTCGCGAGCTCGAGCCCGAGGAGCGCAAGAAGCTCGGCGTCGAATACGGCGTCGTGGTGGTCGACGTGGCGCAAGGCGCCGCCGCGCGCACGCCGATCCGGCGCGGCGACGTGATCGTCGCGGTCAACCAGGCACGCTTCAAGAGCATCGAAGAGTTCACCAAGCTCGTCGAAGCGCAGAAAAAGGGCGATACCGTGGCCCTGCTCGTTCGGCGCGGGGAAGGCGCGATCTACGTGCCCATCGAAGTAGGCTGAACAACCGAAATCGGGGTCAGAGCCCGAATGGATATCGGGCTCTGACCCCGATTTTTTTTAGGAGTGCGCAATGGCGAAGAGCAACGTGGGCGACTTTCTGCTGGAGCGCCTCGCGCAGTGGGGGGTACGGCGCGTCTTCGGCTATCCCGGCGACGGCATCAACGGCATCATGGGCGCCTTCGGGCGCTCCGAAAGCGCCGCCGGCAAGCTGCAGTTCGTGCAGGCGCGCCATGAGGAGCTTGCCGCCTTCATGGCCTGCGCGCATGCCAAGTTCACCGGCGAAGTCGGCGTGTGCCTCGCCACCTCGGGCCCGGGCGCCATCCACTTGCTGAACGGCCTGTACGACGCGAAGCTCGACCACCAGCCGGTGCTCGCCATCGTCGGCCAGCAAAAGCGCGCCGCGATGGGCGGCGACTACCAGCAGGAAGTCGACTTGATGACGCTCTTCAAGGACGTCGCGCACGAGTACGTGCACACGGCGATGAACGCGGCGCAGGTGCGCCACCTGGTCGACCGCGCCATGCGCATCGCCATGGACCGGCGCACGGTCACCTGCCTCATTTTCCCGAACGATGTCCAGGAGCTCCCGGCGGTCAAGGCCCCGCCGCACAAGCATGGCACCGTGCATACCGGCATCGGCTACACCGCGGCAGCCGGCGCGCCGAATGCACACGAGCTCAAGCATGCCGCCGAAGTGCTGAACGCCGGCAAGCGCGTGGCGATGCTGGTGGGCGCCGGCGCCCTGCACGCCACCGACGAGGTAATCGAGGTGGCGGAGCTGCTCGGCGCGGGGGTGGCGAAGGCGCTGCTGGGCAAGGCGGCGCTGCCCGACGACCTGCCCTACGTCACCGGCTCCATCGGCCTGCTCGGCACCACGCCGAGCTGGGAAATGATGACCGGCTGCGACACGCTGCTAATGGTGGGCTCGGGCTTTCCATACTCCGAGTTTCTGCCGGAGGAAGGCCAGGCGCGCGGGGTGCAGATCGACATCGACGGCCGCATGCTGTCGCTGCGCTATCCGATGGAAGTGAACCTGGTGGGCGACAGCAAGGAGACGCTGCGCGCGCTCATGCCGTTTCTCATGAAGAAGACCGAGCGCAGCTGGCGCAGCCGCATCGAGGCGAGCGTGGCGCGCTGGTGGCAGGTGCTCGAAGCGCGCGCCATGAACGAGGCGAAGCCGATCAATCCGCAGCGCGTGTTCTGGGAGCTCTCGCCCCGTCTTCCGGACAACTGCATTCTTACCTGCGACTCGGGCTCGGCGGCCAACTGGTACGCGCGCGACCTGAAAATCCGCCGCGGCATGATGGCCTCGCTCTCGGGCGGCCTGGCCACCATGGGGCCGGCCGTGCCCTATGCGATCGCCGCAAAGTATGCGCACCCCGAGCGGCACGTGATCGCGCTGCTGGGCGACGGCTCGATGCAGATGAACGGCATGAACGGCCTCATCACCATCGCCAAAGTCTGGAAGGAGTGGCGCGACCCGCGCCTCACCGTGATGGTGCTGAACAACGGCGACCTGAACCAGGTGACCTGGGAGCAGCGCGCCTTGCAGGGCGACCCGAAGTTCGAGCCCTCGCAGGTGCTGCCGGATTTCCCGTACGCGGAATACGCGCGGCTGCTCGGCCTGGGCGGCATCCGGGTCGAGCGCCCTCAGGACATCGGTCCCGCCTGGGAGCGCGCGCTCGCCGCCGAAAAGCCCACCGTGGTGGAGATGGTCACCGATCCGAACGTGCCGCCGCTGCCGCCGCACATCACTTTCGAGCAGGCCAAGGCTTACCTGTCGGCGCTTATCCAGCGCGATCCCGATTCTCTTCGCATGGTGACCGCCTCGGCCAAGGAATGGTGGGACGGCGTAAGGCCGCGCAGGTGAGCCATGCTGCAGATGGCATGCACCTTGCGACCTTCCGCAAACTCACAAAGGAGGTGTTGATGAATATGCGCCCTATCGTTTCTATTCTTCCCGCAGCAGTCGCGCTCGCCCTGGCCAGTCCGCTCTACGCCGCGGACGTGCCGAATTTCAACCAGATGGACAAGAACAACGACGGCCAGCTCACGAAAAGCGAAGCGCAGGCAAACCCTAAGCTTGCCGACCAGTTCAGCCAGGTCGATGACGACAACAACGGCACGTTGAGCCGCACCGAGTACCTGGCGATCATGGGCCGGCAGGACCTGCACAACCTGCGCGAAAACCTCGCCGAGTTCCTCAATCCCGAGGGCAAGCCGCCACTGGCAGCAGGCGGAGAGCAGACCGGCGCGGCGAGCGCCGGTGCGAGCAGCGGCGGCAGCAAGGAGGGCATGCAGCAGCCGGCCAATGCCGCGAGTGAGCAGCTCGTGCGCAACGTGCAGCAGACGCTTAGCGACAAGGACATCGACGCCGGTCCGGTGGACGGCATATGGGGTCCGCGCACCAGCTCCGGCGTGCGCCGGTTCCAGGAGGCTCAGGGCATCCAGCCCACCGGCCAGCTCAACGCGCAGACGCTCGCCGCCCTGGGCATTGCCGAGGGCTCGGCCTCCGCTGGAAAAAGCGCCGCGCCCGCTGAACAAAGCGGCAACGCCGCCCAGAGCGGCACCTCCGCTGGAGAAAGCGGGAAGCCGCGCTGAAAATCTGACTTCCCTCAAGACCTACTCGATGACAGAGGAAACAACGCATGAAATCGCTTAAACCTTTAGTGCTGAGCTTTTCGCTGCTCGCCTTCACCGGCGCGTATGCACAGGATGCCAAGAAGGAAAAGGACACGCAGGCGAAGCCCGCCATGTCGCAGCAAAGCTCCGGCGCTTCGGCGGGCGCGAGCACATCCAGTAAGTCGGCTGGCATAGCGGGCCCAATGAGCGCGAGCAAGCTGCGCGGCATGGACGTGGTGGACGCCCAAGGCAAGAAGCTGGGCGATATCGACGAGGTGGTGCTGGACATGCCCAACGGCCGCGTGCATGCCGTGGTGCTGGGCTTCGGCGGCTTCCTCGGCCTGGGCGAAAAGCAGTTCGCCTTCCCCGTAAGCGACCTGCGGCCGGCCAAGGACAAGAACCAGCTGCAGCTCAACGTGGACAAGGAGAAGCTGAAGGACCGCGAGGGCTTCGCCAAGGGCAAATACCCTGAAATGAGCGACGAGTACTGGGCGCGCGTCGGCCAGGGCGGCAAAGCGAGCGCCGGCGCCGGTCAGCCGGCGCAAAAGCAGAACCTGGTGCGCGCGAGCAAGGTGATCGGCCAGGACGTGGAGGACAAGGCCGGGCAGGATGTGGGCGAGGTGAAGGACATCGTGCTCAGCTCCGACCGCACGCGCATCCAGCACGTCGTGCTCGACGTGAATGACGCCGGCGAAGCCACCATCCCACCGAAGTCCCTGTCGATGGGCAAGGAAGGCGACAAGCTGGTCATCGACATGTCGCGCGAGCAGCTGAAGAGCCAGGCTAAGCCGGCTGACCGGAGCACGCGCAGCGAGCGCACGCGGCCGACGGCTTCGGGCAGCGCCTCGGCGGGCGCCGGCAGCAGCTCGGCCGGGGCGAGCGCGTCGAAGAAAAGCTTCACCGAGCTCGACCGCGACAACGACGGCTCGTTGAGCCAGATGGAGGCGGCGGCCGACGCCAACGCCAAATCCAACTTCGAGTCGCTGGACAAGAACAACGACGAGAAGCTGTCACGCTCCGAGTACGAGGGCGGCCAAGGCGCCGCGGCCGGCGCCACCGGCTCGAAGCAAAGCCAACAGAAGGATAAGTCGAAGTAAGCCATTCCAGGCAGCTCAGGAAACGGGCCTTCGGGCCCGTTTCCATAGGAGGCACCATGCAAGCAGTGCTCAAGCAAAGCTTTTTCCTCAGCCTGGCCGCGCCGGTGATCGCGCTTGCGCAGCCCGACCTGCGCAGCTGGGATCCCGCCACGCTGTACCAGAACGGCTGGAGCGCGCGCGAGATCATCGACACCGAAGTAAGGGGAAATGACGGCGAGGCGATCGGCGAGGTGAAGGACATCCTGGTCGACCGCAACGGCCGCATCAGCCGGATAGTCGCCGAGGTGGGCGGCTTCCTGGAGATGGGCGACCAGCACATCGGCGTGCCGTGGAGCGATATCAAGATCGGCGAGGACATGGAGTTCGTGCAAGTGCCGCTGCGCGAGGTACAAAGCGGCAGCTACTCACTGTTCGGCCGGGTGCCGCAGGGCGAAGACGTGGCGCTGCAGCAGGGGGAATGGCGGATGAACGAGCTGATCGGCGACTACGCCAGCGTCGATGGCGTGCCGCGCTACGGCATCGTCACGGACGTGATCTTCGATAATCGGGCCATGGCCAAGGGCGTGATCGTCGACCGGGCGCTCGGCACGGGCCCGGGTGCGCGCGTCGAGCGCTTCGGCTACCCGTACGCCGGCTACCGCGAGGGGCCCGCGTATCGGCTTCCCTGGAGCGCAAACGAGCTCGCTCGCGTCCAGCGCTTCGATTACGAGCGCCTGGACGAGCTCAGCAGGTACGCCGGCAATCGCGGCGAGCGCGCCTCCGCGGGCGCTTCCGGCCGTGCGAATAACTGAGCCGAGGCCATCGTGCTGAAACTACTGGCCTGGATCGTCGGCATCATCTTCCTGATCGGCCTGCTGGTGGTGATCGGGGTCTTCGACTTCCTCTTTTGAGCTGAGGGCCACATGCGTGCAAAGCTGCTCAACGGCGACGGCGAACGGGTGTTCGCGGTCATCTTCGACATCGGCGAGGACCCGGTGAGCGGCCTGGTTCGCTTCGCCGAGGAGCAGAACCTGAGCGCTTCCGGCTTCACCGCCATCGGCGCGTTCAGCGAGGCCCTGCTGGGCTATTTCGACTGGGAAAAGAAGGACTACGAGAAGATCCCGGTGAACGAGCAGACCGAGGTGCTGGCGCTGGTGGGCGACATCGCCGTGCAGGAGGGCGGGAAAAAGAAGGTGCATGCGCACGTGGTGCTCGGCCGGCGAAACGGGGCGGCGTGCGGCGGACACCTGCTCTCGGCGAAGGTGCGCCCGACGCTAGAAGTGATCCTCACCGAGTCGCCCGGATACCTGAAACGCGTGCACGATCCCGAGACCGGCCTCGCCTTGATCCGCATCGGCGCCTAGCGGCGTTCGCACAGGATCTTGAGCGAGGCGACGCGCTTGGGAAAACCCAGCTCGCGCAGGTCGTCTACCTCGCGTTTGGGCTCCAGGGAGAAAAGCTCCTTGCGGAAGCCGGGTTCTGCGTACGCCACAAGCCGCGCCTCCGGCCCCACGACGGCGCTGCGCGCCTCGCGGAAGAACTGCTCTTCGTTCAGCGGCCCGATCAGTCCCGGACCGGCGATCGAGTTGATGTACAGCGCGCCGGCCAGCCGGCCCATCGGGCGCTCGAAGCCGGGCTCGCTGAAAAAACCTACCCAGCAGCCCTCGCCGTAAACCGGATCGAGCTGCGGCGGATTGATGTCAGCCGCACCGGCGGACAGGACGGTCGAGAGCGCAGCCGCCAATGCGAGTCTCACCATTGCCTGTCCCACTCGTGGTCGTGCAGGCGCCGGCGCTCGTCCGACGGCTCGCGGCGCACGAACCCCTGGCGCTCCGACACGTCGGCCGGCGGATGCTCGACCTGCCAGCGGGTCAACGGCGGGAAGCGCCCGTGGGCCAGCACCGTGGGCGGCATGTTGCGCCTGCCCTGGGCGGTATCCACCACCCCCCGCTCCACGCGGCCCGACCCCGGCTCGAACGCGATGTCCGCGATCGTGCCGATGCGCTCGCCGCCGGGATCGCTGACCGGCTGGCCGATGAGCCGGCCGGCGCGGCGGAACTTCGCATCTTCGCGCGACTTGTCATGGGCCACCGCGTTGGCGAGATCCATATTGAGCCGCATGCCCTCGCCCAAGGCGCGGACCGGCAGCGTATGGA
>CBDDSA010000353.1:0-2784 GCA_965233185.1 uncultured bacterium | reverse complement strand
GTTGTCGGACTTGCGCGAGATCTTGTCGATCTCGTCGATGTAGACGATGCCGCGCTTCGCCTTGTCGACGTCGTAGTCGCAGTTCTGCAGCAGCTTCTGGATGATGTTCTCGACGTCCTCGCCGACGTAGCCCGCCTCGGTGAGCGTCGTGGCATCCGCAATTACGAAGGGTACATTCAATAATCTGGCCAAGGTCTGCGCGAGCAGCGTCTTGCCCGACCCGGTGGGCCCGATGAGCAGGATGTTGGACTTGGCGAGCTCCACCTCGTCGTTCTTGGAGAGGTGCTTGAGCCGCTTGTAGTGGTTGTACACCGCCACCGACAGGATCTTCTTCGCCTGGTCCTGGCCGATCACGTACTGGTCGAGGATGTTGCGGATCTCGCGCGGGGTGGGCAGGTCCGACTTCGCGCCCTTGCCGCCCTTATCGGAGGCGGTCTCCTCGCGGATGATGTCGTTGCACAGCTCGATGCACTCGTCGCAGATGAACACCGACGGGCCGGCGATCAGCTTTCTCACCTCGTGCTGGCTCTTGCCGCAGAACGAGCAGTACAGCAGCTTTTCCCCGGAGGCGCTCTTTTCCGACATGTCTTACGTGTTCTCCCTGGACGTCAGCACCTTGTCCACGATGCCGTACTTTACCGCGTCTTCGGCGCTCATGAAAAAGTCGCGCTCGGTGTCGCGCGCGATGGTCTCGACCGTCTTGCCGGAATGCTTGGCGAGGATCTCGTTCAGCCGCTGGCGCAGGTAGAGGATCTCCTTGGCGTGGATCTCGATGTCGGTGGCCTGGCCCTGGAAGCCGCCCATCGGCTGGTGGATCATGACGCGCGAGTTGGGCAGCGCGTAGCGCTTGCCGGCATCGCCCGCCGCGAGCAGCAGCGACCCCATGCTCGCCGCCTGGCCCACGCACAGCGTGGACACGTCGGGCTTGATGAACTGCATGGTGTCGTAGATCGCCAGGCCGGCCGACACCGACCCGCCGGGCGAGTTGATGTAGAAGAAAATATCCTTGTCCGGGTTCTCGGACTCCAGGAACAGCAGCTGCGCCACGATCAGGTTGGCGGTCACCTCGGTGACCGGCCCGACCAGGAACACCACGCGCTCCTTCAGCAGCCTGGAATAGATGTCGTAGGCGCGCTCGCCGCGCCCCGACTGCTCGATGACCATCGGGATCAGCCCGAGGCCCTGGGGTTCTTGCGCGTTGCGGTCCCGGCTCACGAGCCCGCGCCCATCAGCTCGTCGAACGCCATCGGTTTCTCTTGCACTTTCGCTTTCGACAAAATCCATTTAACTACATTGGCTTCCAGCGCCATGGCTTCCATCTCGGAAAGCCGCTGGGGCTGCATGTAAAACCATTTTACTACCTCGGCGGGACTCTCGTAGCTCTGCGCCTCCTGCTCCACCATCGCGCGCACCTCCGCGGGCTTGGGCTGCAACCCTTCGGCGCGCGCCAGCTCGGCGATGATCAGGCCCAGGGCGACACGCCGCCGCGCGGTCTCCTCGAAATGCTGCGGCGCCAGCGGCACCTGGTCGAGCTTGACGCCGCGGCTCTGCAAATCCGCGGCGGCGCGCTGCACCAGCTGCTGCGCCTCCATCTCGATCAGGGACTTGGGCAGCTCGAGGGGCGTGGCGGCGAGCAGCGCGTCCATCACCTGGTTCTTCAGCCGCGCGTCCACGCGCTTGCGCACCTCGCGCTCGACATTCGCGCGGATTTCGCTGCGCATCTTGCCGACGTCGCCGTCGGCGACGCCCAGGGTCTTCGCGAACTCGGCGTCGAGCTCGGGCAGCTGCGGCTCCTCGACGGCTTTGACCGCCATCTCGAACTCGGCGTCTTTTCCGGCGACGTCCTTGGCGTGGTAATCGTCGGGGAACTTGAGCGCGAAGGTTTTGCGCTCGCCCGGCGCCATGCCGCGCGCGGCCGCCTCGAACTCGGGCAGCATGCGGCCTTCGCCCAGCGTCAGCACGAAATTGTCGGCCTTGCCGCCTTCGAACGGCTGGCCGCCGATCGAGCCCTGGAAATCCACCGTGACGCGGTCGCCGCCGCGCGCCGGCCGGCCGGCGGCGACGAAGCGCGCGCGCTGCTTGCGCAGCACTTCGACGGTGCGCTCCACTGCCGCGTCGTCCACCGCCACGCTGGGCTGCTCGATGGTGGCGGCCGCGAGGTCGCCTACCTTGACTTCCGGATAGACCTCGAAGGTGGCGCTGAACTCCAGCGCCTCGGCGCTCGAGGCTTCCTTCTTCGGCTCGATCTTCGGGTAGCCGGCCACGCGCAGGTTGGCTTCGCGCACCGCATCGGTGAAGGACTTTTGCACCGCGTCGCCCAGGACCTCGTTGCGCACCTGCGGCCCGTAGGTCTGGGCGACGATTTTCATCGGCACCTTGCCCGGCCTGAAGCCCGGCATCTTGACGTTGCGTGCGAGCTGCTTGAGCTTCGCTTCCACCTGCCGCTCGATGTCCTGGAGCGGCACGCTCATCGACACGCGCCGCTCCAGCGTTCCGAGGTTTTCCACGTTTGCCGGCATCTTCCCTAGTTCAGGTTGCTGATGTGGTGCGAAGGGAGGGACTCGAACCCTCATGCCTTGCGGCGTCAGATCCTAAGTCTGGTGCGTCTACCAATTCCGCCACCTTCGCGCTCGGGCCGCTTGCGCGGCCACCTTTGTCGAAAAATCAACGTATTATAACCAGCGTGGCGGTCGGCCATTACGAAAACTTCCCGGTCGCGTCGCTGCTTCTTCCCGCGCCGCTGCGCGAGCCCGTCGAGGCGATCTACCGCTTCGCGCGCAGCGC
>CBDDSA010000352.1:0-3184 GCA_965233185.1 uncultured bacterium | reverse complement strand
GCGCGCCCGCTCGATCGTGACCTGCGTCTTGAGCTCGGTCTCGCTCTGCTCTTCCGGCGTCCAGCCGTCGTCGACCGCCTCGCGCGCCGCGCGCTCGAAGCGGCCCTGGATCTGCGAACGTGCGCCGCGCAGGTGCGGAATATCCTTAGAATGACGCGTCATGCCGGATACTGTATATAAGAACAGTACGCGCCGCAACGTGGGCGTGCTCGCCGCCTGCCAGGCGCTGCTGTTCACGAACAACTCCACGCTGATCGCGATCAACGGCCTTGCCGGACTGTCGCTTGCGCCCAACGTTGCGCTCGCCACCCTGCCGGTGACCTGCTGGGTGCTGGGCGGCGCCATCGCCACCATGCCGGCGTCGTTCCACATGAAGCGCGTCGGCCGCCAGCGCGGCCTCACCTCCGGGACGCTGTGGGGCGTCGGCGGCGCCCTCATCTGCGCGCTCGCCATCTGGCTGCAGAGCTTCTGGCTGCTGTGCGCCGGCACGCTGGTCTGGGGCACCTACAACGCCTACGGGCAGTACTACCGCTTCGCCGCGGCGGATGTCGCGACACCCGACTTCCGCGCCACCGCCATCTCGCTGGTGCTGGCCGGCGGCCTGGTCGGCGGCATCCTCGGTCCCACCACCAGCCGGTTCACGGTCGACCTGGTCGGGCCGAAGTTCATGGGGGCGTACCTCGCGCTGATCCTGTTCGCCGTGGCCACCATGGTGCTGCTGCGTTTCATCCGCATTCCCACCCCGAGCGCGAGCGAGCGCGCCCTGGCCGGGCGCCCGCTGCGCGAAATCGCCGCGCAGCCCAAGTTCCTGATCGCGGTGTTTTCCGGCGCCGTCGGCTACGGCGTCATGAACTTCCTCATGACCTCCACGCCCATCGCCATGCAGGTCTGCGGCCACCCCTACGGCGACGCGGCGTTCGTCATCTCCTCGCACGTCGTCGCGATGTTCGCCCCGTCCTTCATCACCGGGCGCCTGATCCGCGCCTTCGGCGTGCTGCCGGTGATGATCGCCGGCGCGGCGCTCAACGTGGTGTGCATCGGCGTGGCGCTCGCCGGCATCGCGGTGGCCAACTTCTGGTGGTCGATGGTGCTGCTCGGCGTGGGGTGGAACTTCCTGTACATCGGCGGCACCACGCTGCTTACCGAGACTTACCGCCCCGAGGAGCGCGCCAAGGCGCAGGGCGCCAACGACCAGGCGATCTTCATCATGATGGCCGTCTCGTCGTTCACCTCCGGCATGACCGTCACCACGGCGGGCTGGGAGCGGGTGAACCTGATGGCGCTGCCGCTCGTGGGCGCGGTGGGCGTGGCGCTCCTCTGGTTCGCGCTCCACCAGCGCGCGGCGCGGGCGGCGGCGTGATGCAGCGCCCGCCGGCCGCGGTCGGCCAGCGCCTCGAGGAGGTGGATACCCCGGCGCTGATCCTGGATCTCGACGCGTTCGAGGCGAACCTGGCGACGCTCACGCGCGCCGTGGGCGGCCGGGTCCGGGTGCGCGCGCACGCCAAGACGCACAAATGCCCCGAGATCGCGCAGCGCCAGGTTGCCGCGGGTGCCGTCGGCGTGTGCTGCCAGAAAGTATCGGAGGCCGAGGCACTGGTGGAAGGCGGCGTGAAGGACGTGCTGATCACCAACGAGATCGTCGGCGCGCCCAAGATCGCGCGCCTGGCCGAGCTTTCCAGGCGCGCGCGCATCGGGGTTTGCGTGGACAGCGCCGAAAACCTGAAAGCCTTGAAGGAATCGAAGGCGAGCATCGACGTCTACCTCGAGCTCGAAGTGGGCATGAAGCGCTGCGGCATCGCGCCGGGCGAGCCCGCCGTGGCACTCGCCCGGCAGATCGACGGCAACCTGCGCTTCGCCGGCCTGCACGCCTACCACGGCCGCGCGCAGCACGTGCGCTCCATGGCGGAGCGCAAGGCCGCCATCGACGCCGCGGCCGACGCGGTTCGCTTGACGAAAAAACTTCTGAAGGACAACGGCATCGACTGCCCCACCGTCACCGGCGGGGGCAGCGGCACGTTCATGTTCGAGGTGGAATCGGGCGCCTGGGACGAGATCCAGCCCGGCTCGTACGTATTCATGGACGCGGATTACGCGCGCAACGAATGGGCCGCGCCGCTGCCGCGCTTCCAGCACGCCCTGTTCGTGCTCGCCACCGTGATGAGCCGGCCGCGGCCGGAGGTAGCGATCGCCGACGCCGGCCTGAAGGCCTCCAGCGTGGATTCCGGCATGCCCGGCGTGTGGCAGCGCCCGGGCCTCGCCTATACCCACGCCTCCGACGAGCACGGCTGGGTGGAAGGCCGCCCCGCGCCCGCGCTGGGCGAGAAGCTGCTCCTCGTGCCGGGTCACTGCGACCCGACAGTCAACCTGTACGACTGGTACGTTTGCACGCGGCGCGGGTTCGTGGAGGCTTTGTGGCCGATCACCGCCAGAGGCGCCCTGTACTAGAAAAAGCGGAGAACGTTGTTGTACGTGATTACAGCGGCAGGGCGTCTGGCCTGGGAATCTCAGGACAAGGCAGTACCCGAGGCGTATCGGCGCCTGCTTTGGCTTATCGATGTCCAGGGCGACACGCGCGCCATTAAGGGCCTTCTTCGCGAACACTCGGAGCAGCTGGTCAGAGACTGGCTTCGCGAGCTGGAAGAGCTGCGTTTCCTGGAATCGCGTCCGAGAAACGCCGATGCTGACAGGACCTTCCCTATGACCGTCGATGGGCTGGCGTCAGGAGCCGGGGCCAATGCTGCCATCACGCTTTCGAGCGCAGGGGCCTATCTGGCCCCCTACCGGTCGCGCAGCGGCCGCACCGGCAAGCCGCCTAGTGAAACGGTCATCCTCATCGTCGAGGACGATGCAGATCAGCTTGCGCTCGCTGACCTGAGAGTGAGCGCTGCGGACTACCAGGTTCGTACGGCCATGTCGGTCGAGGACCTGATGCGATCCCTGATCCGGGATGGAGCACCGGACTTGCTGCTTCTGGATGTCATGTTGCCGGACGGCAACGGATTTGACGTTCTCGCAAAGCTGCGCCGCCACCCCGACTTCGCCGCCTTGCCGATCGTCATGCTGACCGTCGTGAGCGATTCCGAACTTGTAGCGAAGGGCCTGGCGCTGGGCGCGGATGGCTATGTCACCAAACCGTATTCGAAAAACATCCTGGTCGGCGTCCTCAGGGAGGTGTTGGGCTAAA
>CBDDSA010000351.1:0-16387 GCA_965233185.1 uncultured bacterium | reverse complement strand
CCCGATCGCGTGGAGCCTCGCGCCATCAAGCGACGACCAAAGCCGCATCGACTACTATTGATCCCCAGACCCTTGGCGCGCCTTCAAATCTTGGCTCAGCGCCCTCGCTAAGGTAGTGCCATTGGGGTCAGAGCCCGATTGATTTCACGCGGTCTTGCGCGCGCCTTGCGCGACCGCCGCCTGGCCCGCGCGGCGGTTTACCTCGAGCTGGGCGTCGACCAGCTTGACCACCTGGTCGATCGCCGCCAGGCGCATGCCTTTCTGTGCCGCCACCGCCTGCACCAGGCGGTCGACGCGCTCGATGTTCGGCGCGCCGGCGTACAGGGCGCGCGCTGCCGACGAGGGGCTGGCGAGGCCGTTGGCCGCGGCGGCGTATTTCTCGAAGGGCACCAGGTCCTTCTCGTCGGCGCCGAGCGAGACGCACAGCTTCACGACCCAGTTATAGACCGCGCGCGAGGCTTCGAGATCCGAATGCACCGCTTCCTTGATCGGCCGCATGCCCTGCGGCGTGATGCAGCGGTAGTTGCCGGCCATGAGCATCGCCCACTTGGCGAGCGGCACGAACACCGACTCGTGCACTTTCAGCTTCACCGGCAGCTCCAGGCCTTCGAAGCGCGCCGCCTCGATGTCCGCTTCCAGCTTGCGCAGGATCGCGGTGTGCGCGTCCGAGGGGAAGCGCGCCGATTTGAAGTTGGTGGGCAGCCGCACCTGCAGCACGTTGACTTTTTCTTCCGGCGGGCGGAAAGCCTGCGGGTCGGGGCTGCAGAGCGTCATGAAGGCGGGGTCGAAGCTGTCCCAGACGCCCGCCTCGGTGTAGGCGCAGCGCAGCTCCTTCAGCGACAGCCCGGGGATGCGCGCCAGATAAGGCAGCGGCGGCATGTTCATGATGGACATGCACGGAACCTTGGCGCGCGCAATGGCGTCGAGCAGCTCGCGCACGCCGGGCGCGCGGTATTGCGGCTCCTGCATGGCCAGCACCGCGAGGTCGTAGTCCGCGGGATTGACGCCGGCGGCACCGCTCGCGGACAGCTTTCCCGGCAGGTTGCGCGAGTGCACTTCCACCAGCCCGTCGCGGCCCTTCACCGGCATGCGCACGATGGCGCCCTCGCTATTCAGCAGCTCGGCCTCCGCCGGCAGGCAGATGAGCCGCGCCGTATGGCCGGCGAGAAGGAGCTTGGTGGCGAGCAGCGAGCCGTACGACGCGCCGAGGATCAGGATTTTGTAGGCCATGGGTTTCTCACGATGTGAAATGGACCGCCGAGGGACAAAAACAGCGTACTCCTAACGGCCCGGCATTTCATGTTGTGGTGCCACATGACGCTACATAGAATGCTGCTATGCACATGACCGGCCCTCTTCCCCAGAGTGTCTGCGTCTCGGGCCGCGTCACTCCCGAGTTTGCGACCGTCCTGACGCCTGAAGCGCTGGCGTTCGTGGCGAAGCTGCACCGCCAGTTCGAGGCGCGCCGCCAGCAGCTGCTCGCCGCGCGGGCGCAGCGCCAGAAGCAGTTCGACGCCGGGATGCTGCCGGACTTCCTCGCCGAGACGGCCAGCATCCGCGAGGGCGACTGGAAGGTCGGCGCGCAGCCGAAGGACCTGCTCGACCGGCGCGTCGAGATTACCGGCCCCACCGACCGCAAGATGGTGATCAACGCGCTCAACTGCGGCGCGTCCACGTTCATGGCGGATTTCGAGGATGCGAACTGCCCGACCTGGCACAACATGGTCGACGGCCAGATCAACCTGCGCGATGCGGTGCGCCGCACGATCGGCCTGGAGCAGAACGGCAAGCGCTACGAGCTGAACGACCAGACCGCGGTGCTCATCCCGCGGCCGCGCGGCTGGCACCTGGACGAGCGCCATGTCACGGTCGACGGCCAGGTCGTGTCCGGCGCGATCTTCGATTTCGCGCTGTTCTTCTTCCACAACGCGAAGGAGCTCCTGGCGCGCGGTTCGGGTCCCTACTTCTACCTGCCCAAGATGGAGTCACACCTCGAGGCGCGGCTCTGGAACGACATTTTCCTCGCCGCGCAACAGGAGCTGGGGCTGGCGCGAGGCACCATCAAGGCCACCGCGCTCATCGAGACCGTGGTGGCGGCTTTCGAGATGGACGAAATCCTGTACGAGCTGCGCGAGCACTCGGCCGGGCTCAACATCGGCCGCTGGGACTACATCTTTTCCTGCATCAAGAAGTTCCGCGCCAACCGCAATTTCTGCCTGGCCGACCGCGCCCAGGTCACCATGACCGCGCCGTTCATGCGCGCCTATGCCTTGCTGCTGGTGAAGACCTGCCACGGGCGCGGCGCGCCGGCGATGGGCGGCATGGCCGCGCAGATCCCGATCAAGAACGACCCGCAGGCCAACCAAGCGGCCCTCGACAAGGTGCGCCAGGACAAATTGCGCGAAGTCACCGACGGTTGCGACGGCACCTGGGTGGCGCACCCGGCGCTCGTGCCGGTCGCGAAGGCGGTGTTCGACCAGCACATGCCGCAGGCGAACCAGTACGGCCGCCAGCGCCCCGACGTGAACGTGTCGGCGAAGGAGCTGCTCGATTTCCAGCCGGAGAAGCCCATTACCGAGAGCGGGCTGCGCAACAACATCTCGGTCGGCATCCAGTATCTGGGCGCCTGGCTCGCCGGCAACGGCTGCGTCCCGGTGTACAACCTGATGGAGGACGCCGCCACCGCCGAGATTTCCCGCTCGCAGATCTGGCAGTGGATCCGCTCCCCGAAGGGCGTGCTCGACGACGGCCGCAAGGTCACCCTGCAGCTCTTCCGCGGGCTGCTGGCCGAGGAGCTTGCCAAGGTGAAAGCCGAGATGACCGAGGGCAGGTACGACGAGGCCGCTGCTCTGTTCGAGGAGCTCACCGCGGACGATCAGTACTGCGAATTCCTGACACTTCCTGCCTATCCCCTCATCGACTGACGGTGTTAGCATCCGCCGGTCCCTAAGGGAGGGATCCGGATGCAGTGTCGATGGCGGGTCGGGTTTCTCGCGGTCTTTCTCTTTGTCAGCAGCAACGCGCTGTCGCAGGATGCCGCCCTGGACCGGGCGCGCGGACTGATCCAGGCAAACCAGGGTAGGGCCGCCTACGAGCTGCTCGCGCCGCTCGAGCAGCAGCGCGCCGGCGACGTCGAGTACGACTATCTCCTCGGCCTCGCGGCCATCGACGCCGCGCAATACACCCGCGGCGTCTTCGCGCTCGAGCGGGTGCTCGCCGTTCGGCCCGACCATCCCCAGGCGCGCGCGGAGATTGCCCGCGCCTACTTCCTCATGGGCGAGAACAAGGCCGCGCGACAGGAATTCGAGTCCGTCCGCCGCAACCGCCCGCCGGAAGCCGTGGCCGTCACCATCGACCAGTTCCTCAACGCCCTCGACGCCCGCGAGCGCTCGCGGCGCTCCGGCCTCACCGCCTTCCTCGAAGCCGGCATCGGCATCGACAGCAACGCCAATTCCGCGACCTCGAGCTCGAGCTTCGCCATCCCGCTGTTCCCGGGGTTGCAGTTCAACCTGGCGCCTTCGGCACAAAAGCAGAAGGATGAGTTCGTTACGCTCGCAGGCGGCCTTTTCGGGCGCTACGCCCTCGACAACACCTGGTCCGTCCTGGGCAACGCCACATTCGACCAGCGCTTCAATGCCGACCACGACGAGTTCAATACGGGCATGCTCAATGGCAGCGCCGGGGTAACCCGAGTCGACGAAGTCAACGAGTTCACCGTCGCGGCGCAGCTGCAGAGCTACGCGGTAGACGGCGAGCAATTCCGAAATGCCGCCGGCGGGGTCGCGCAATGGCGGCGAAACCTTACCCGCCGCGATCAAGCTACCGTTTACCTGCAGTACGCCCGGCTGACGTATCCGGATCAGGAAATTCGCGACGCCGATCGCACGGTGATCGGCGGCGCCTGGGCGCATTCGTACGGTGGGCTAAGCGCAGCGTTCGCAGGGGTTTACGGCGGGCGCGAGGAGCCGCGCGAGGACAATGTGCCGCACTTCGGCCACGACCTGTGGGGCGTACGCCTCGGCGGCCAGCTCGGCTTCGGCTCGCAGTTCATCCTCTCGGCGACCGTGTCCTACGAGAATCGCGAGTACGGCGGCACCGACCCCCTGTTCCTGGAAGAGCGGCACGACAAGGAGGCCCAGCTGCGCTTTGCGGCCAACTACCTGATCGACCGCAACTGGACCGCGATTGCCGCGCTGACCTTCGTCGATTCGGCGTCAAACATTGTGGTGAACGACTACGAGCGCGGCATCTTCGCCGTGTCGCTGCGCTACGATTTTCGCTGACCTGAGCTAGGGAGTCACTGGTATGCCGAGCAACTTCTATCAGCGCAGCGCACTGGCACTGGCGGTGGCAGCCTGCTTTCCCGGGTTCGGCTACGCAGCGGGGGTTGCGCGCGTGGACTTCGCCGTAGGCAACGTCACCGCCGTGCGCGCGGACGGTCGCAGCCGCGCACTAAGCCGCGGGTCCGAGATCGAGGTGGGCGATACTGTCAACACCCAGCAGGGCCGGGCGCAGCTTCGCTTCGTGGACGGGGCCTACATGTCCCTGCAACCCGAAACCAGCTTCAAGGTGGATGAATTCCGCTTTGCCGAGAACGGCGCCGGCAAGGACGGCATCGTGATGAACCTGTTGAAGGGCGGCATGCGCACCATCACGGGGCTCATCGGCCGCGCCAACCGGCAGAACTACCGGCTTCGCACCGCAGTCGCCACCATCGGCATCCGCGGTACGGAGTACGCCGTGCGCTACACCAACTCCGTCGAAGTGTTCTGCGCCGGGGGCTCCATCTCCGTGGAAAACGACGGCGGCACGCTGGTATTGGGAGCGGGACAGGGCGGCTTCGTGCAGGACCCCAAGCACGAGCCGCAGCGCACCGAGGAGCGGCCGTTTCTGCCGCCCACCGCGGCGAGCGGCAGCGAGGAGCCGCAGGAGGAATTGGCTCAACCGGTAAATGCCGTGCAGGAAAGCCTGCCTGCCGCAATCCCCGCGGGAAAGATCACGGGCAGCTGGGCTGCCGCGCATCGCACCAGCGTAAACGCCGCGACTGGCATAACCATCGAGCTCGACCCGAACTTTGGCCTGATCGCATTCGAGGACGGTTCGGGAACCAACCTGCCCAATACCTCGACTACAGTCCTGGACGGCAGCGATAGCGTCATCTCCTGGGGCCGTTGGGTCAACGGCATTACAGGCGCTACGGGCATCTATGCCGGGAAAGACACGCGCGCCGTGCCACTTCACTGGGTTGCGGGCCTCTCGACGCCCAACATGCCGACCGGCACGGCCAACTATTCCATGATCGGGGCAACCCAAGCGAGCTGTTCACCAAACTGCAACGCCACGCTCAACAGCTCTTGGCTGACGGTAAATTTCGACACCAAACGCGTCGACTTCGACATCAACATCACGGTAGCCGGCACTGTCTACTTAACGACCAACCCGGCGCCGCTTACCATAGCGGGGTCGGCTTTCAGCGGGAGCGGCTTCCTCCAAGGGGGATGTTGCGGCGCTTCGATGCTCGCCAAGGGCTTCTTCGGCGGGGATGCCGCGGCCCGCGCGGGTCTCGCCTATCACATCCTGACTGACGCGAATCAGGACGCGAACGGCGCGATCGCCTACACCAAGACCGCACCCGGCTTCTAGCATCTTGCAAGAGGTCGAGGGGCTCATCGCGGCAGAACGCCGCCTGCTCGCGCTGGCGGCGAAGACGCCGGATGCCGCAGTGTGGTTGCAGCTCGGCGCGACCCAGCACTCGTTAGGCAAGCTCGAATCCGCAAGCGGCTCCTTCCGGCGGGCGATCGAGCTTGCTCCGGCTTCGCCCCATGCCTATTGCGCGCAGGCCACCGTGCTGTGGCAGCTCGGCCGGCTGCCGGAGGCCGAAGAGGTGCTGCGCCAGGCACCGGACGACGCGCAAGTCCATTTCAATCTCGCCGTGCTCCTCGAGCACCGCGGGCAAGGCAGCGCGGCAAAGGCGCTCTACGAGCGCGTGCTCGACCAAAGCCCGCACCATGCAGGCGCCTTGCTCAACCTTGGTGCGATGAGGCTCGACGCAGGGGACGCGGAGGGGAGCCTGCGGCATTTCGATGCGCTCATTGCGCACGCTCCCAGCGCTGACGCGCACGCCAACCGTGCACGCGCGCTCCTTTGCGTCTTCAGAGACGAGCAAGCGCTCGCGGCGGCGGAGGCAGCCCTCGCCATTGATGCACACCACAAGCGAGCCTTGCTGGAGCGCGTAGCCGCGTTGGCGTCGCTGGGCCGGTTGGACGAGGCCTCGCGCGCGATGCCTCCGGTGCAGGAGGTTGCCGCCGAGCTGCGCGCACGGGGCTTCACCAAGGCTCCCAGCGTTCTTGAGCTGTATCTTGCGCGTGCTTTCGATAGGCAGGCGGTGTGCGATTGGCGCGATCGAGAGCAGCTTGTCGAGCGCCTGCGCTCGGCGCTGAAGTCGTATTCCAAAAGTGCGCTATGGGACGCGGCGATGGTATTCAACGCGCTCGGCCTGCCACTCTCGGCAGGCGAGCAGAGAGTGCTCGCGCAGAGCGCCGCGGATAACCTGCCGAGCTACGCCTCGCCGTACTTACCGAAGACTGATCGCGGAAGGCGGATGCGAATCGGGATACTCTCCGCTAACGTGGCCCAGCATCCGGAGGGTTATCTGCTTCGGCGCGTGGTGCGCGACCTGGACCGGAGTCGTTGGGAGGTGCATTTCTACGGGCTCAATGCCGCCGACGGCAGCGCGCTTGGGAACGAGCTTGCGCGCGCCGCAGACGCATTCGTGGACATGTCGGCGATGGCGACGCCGCACATCATCGAGCGCTTGAGATCGGACGGCTTGGACCTGCTCGTCGAGACCAGCGGATACCTGCGCGGGACGAGGCCGGAAATCCTCAAGGCGCGGGTTGCGGCCGTGCAGGCGAGTTACCTGAGCGTCGCCGCGACCTTGGGGGATGGCCTGGTGGACTACCGGATCAGCGACGTAGACACGACGCCCGCGGAAATGCAGGAAGACTGGCCGGAACGCCTGGTCCTGCTGCCGCCGCCGCATTTCGCCTACGACAACGAGATTCAACGCGGCCTGGCGGGATCGCGCGCAAACCATGCCCTTCCAGACGCTGCCCTGGTCTTATGCTGCATGAACCAAGCGTTCAAGATCGAGCCGGAAGCGTTCGGCGTATGGATGCGCATCCTCGCTGCCACTGCGAATGCGGTCCTCTGGTTGCTGGACAATGGTCCCCTTTTTCAGGATAACCTGCGCCGGGAGGCACAGGCGCACGGCGTGGCGGCGCATCGGCTGATCTTTGCGCCACGGGTTGCGCTTGAGGAGCATCTTGGACGTCTCGCGCACGCGGATCTATTTCTGGATACGTTTTGCTTCAACGCGCACACCACTGCGCTCGACGCCCTGTGGGCCGGCTTGCCGGTGCTGACGCGCTGCGGCACGACCATGGCGTCCCGGCTGGCTAGCGTCTTCGCACGTTCAGCGGGGCTCGAGGAGCTCGTCGCCGAGACAACCGAGGAGTATGAACGCAAGGCGCTGGAGCTGGCAGGCCACCCTGAGTCGATCGAACGGCTCAAAAACAGCCTGTCCCGGCAGCGTGCAAGTTGCGCGCTGTTTGACACGCCCGGGCGGGTGCGGGCGCTGGAGCGCGCGTTCATGGCGATGATCGAGCGCCACCGCGCAGGCTTGCCGCCGGACACGCTTATCATTGACTGAAGTGCGCTATTCCATCTTCTCGGTGAACGACCATCATCCGCGCCTGCCGCGCACGGTGCCGCAGCTGTATGCGCAGGTGATGGCGCAGTGCGAGCTGGCGGAGGCGCTGGGCTACGACACCTTCTTCTGCGCGGAGCACCACTTCCACGAGTACGGCGTGGTGCCGGATCCGGCGGTGATGCTGGCGGCGCTGTCGCAGAAGACCCGCACGATCCGGCTGGGAACGGCGATCTCGATCCTCACCTTCCACGACCCGCGGCGCATCGCCGAGACGTACTCGATGCTGGACCTCCTCAGCGGCGGGCGGCTGGTGCTGGGCGTGGGCTCGGGCTATCTCGCGCACGAGTTCGTGGGCTACGACCGCGACCCGAAGGAAAAGCGCGAGCGCTTCAACGAGAACCTGGAGCTGGTGCGGCGCCTGATGGCGGGCGAGAGCTTTGCCTACCAGGGTCGCTTCTCGAAAAGCGACAAGGTGGTGCTCAACGTGCGGCCGCACGAGGGGCGGGTGCCCCCAATCTATGTCGCGGTGCTCGCGCGCGAGGCGGCCTACCACGTGGGCCGGCAGGGGAACCGCATCTTCACCGTGCCGTATGCCTCGTGCAAGGACTTCGCCGACATCGGCCGCATGCTGGAGGAGTATCGCAGGGGACGCGCGGACGCGGGCCTGGAAGCCGACGAGGATGACCACGTGTTCACGCTGCACACCTACGTGGCGCGCAGCGACGAGGAGGCGCGCCGCGAGGAGGCGAAGGCGGCGTACGACCTGTACGTCGATACCCGGCTATACGCGAAGAAGCACATCTACGAGGATATCCTGGCCAACGGCATCTGCCTGTTCGGCTCGGTGCAGACGGTGGCGGACAAGCTGTGCCGCCTGCACGAGATGGGCATCCGCCACGTGGCGACCATGCACAACTTCGGCGCGCTTGCGCCCGAGCGCGTGGAGCGCTCGATGAGCCTTTTCGCGCGCGAGGTGATGCCCGCCGTGGCTACAGTAGCGTCCACTCGTGCGCGCACTTCTGGCAGCGCACGCTCATCCTCGGCTGCGCCGCCGTGATGCTGAACGCGGCGTAGGTGCGGCAGGCCTTGCAGGTGGACTGCTCCGACAGGCGCTCGGCCTGTCCCATGATGACGCGGTAGCGCTTCAGGCTGTGCCAGCACACCAGCCCGGCGACGTAGACGAAGCCCAGCGCAAGGAAGCTGGCGAACGAGGTCAGGCGAAAGCCGGTGACTTCCAGCGTGGCGGCGATGGCGAGGGCGCAGAGGATGCAGCTCACCAGCCAGGCGTGGCTTTCGAGGAGCTGGCGCTCGTACCAGCGCTTGAATCCCAGCCGTTCGATGGAGCGCGCGGGTTCCATGACTAGCGCAGGTCCGCGATCACGGGCGCGTGGTCCGACGGCCGCTCTAGGCGGCGCGGCGCCTTGTCGATGGTGCAGGCCGTGCAGCGCGCGGCGAGCGCCGGTGAAAGAAGGATATGGTCAATGCGCAGACCCCAGTTGCGCTGGAATGCAAGCAAACGGTAGTCCCACCATGAATATTCCCGCTCGGGCTGCGGGAACAGGCGAAATGCGTCGGCCAGGCCGAGCTCGACCACGCGCCGCATCGCCGCGCGCTCGGGCTCGGACACGTGGATCTGCCCGGCCCAGCGCTTCGGGTCGTGCACGTCGCGGTCTTCGGGCGCCACGTTGAGGTCGCCGAGCACGGCAAGCCGCGGATATTTCGCCAGATCCTTCTCGAGCCAGGCGGCCAGCGCTTCGTACCAGCGCAGCTTATAGGCGTACTTGTCGCTGCCGGGCGACTGGCCGTTCGGCGCGTACAGGCAGACGACGCGAATGTCGTCCACCGTGGCGGCAATCACGCGCTTGGGGTCGTCGGCAAAATCAGGGATGCCGTGCTGTACTTCCGTCGGTGCGGTGCGCGAAAGAATCGCCACGCCGTTGTACGCCTTCTGCCCGCAGAACACCGCCTGGTAGCCCGCGGCCTGCAGCGCCTCGCGCGGAAAATTCGCGTCCTCGGTCTTGGTTTCCTGCAGGCACACGGCGTCGGCGCGCACGGCCGCCAGCCAGTCGAGCAGATGCGGCAGGCGGACCTTGAGCGAGTTGACGTTCCAGGTCGCGAGCCGGAACGTCACCGCTCGGGCGGCGGCTTGGGCGCGTAGGGCCCGGAAGTAGGCGTCTGGGCGTCGGCTTCGGCCTCGGCTTGGGCTTCCGGCTCAACGCGCGGCTGAGCACCCTTGGCCTCGTAGCCCTCCGGCGCTTCCGGCGCGGCCTGCGCGCGGCTCGGCACGGCGCCCGCCTTGGGATAGCGGGCAGCGTCGAGCAGCGCGTTGAATGCCCCCGCCTCATAGCCGACCTGCACGCTGCGCCCGACCACCAGCGTCGGCACATCGGTGGCGCCCGAGACCCGCTTCAGCTCCGCGTTGGTCTCGTCGTTCCACACCTGCACTTCCTTGAACGGCACGCCGCGCTTGTTGAGCGTGGTGCGCGCCTCGGCGCATGGCGCCTTGCACGACGGGGAGGTGTAGAGCGTGACCGGGAAATTCTTGGCCGCCTGGGTAAGCTCGAAGGGCGCCTGCGCCGCCACGCCGGGCCGCACGTCGGTACCCTTGCGTTGCACGTTTCTGGCCGACAACGGCGGCGGCGTGTCGGTGATGTGCACGCGGCCCTTTTCGTCGGTCCAGCGGTACAGCTGGGCGCTCGCCGCGGCTGCGGCCAGGCCCAGTACCGAGGCAAGTACGGCGGCAAGTGCGGCGCGCAGGCTCATAGGAGAATCCTACGCGGCGATCATACCACTGTGCTTGAGCAGGGCATCCACGCGCGGCTCGCGGCCGCGGAAGGCGCGGAACGATTCCGCGGCCGGGCGGCTGCCGCCCACGGCGAGAATTTCGTCACGGAAGCGCCCGCCGATTTTCGGGTCGAGGATGCCGTTCTCCTCGAAGTAGCCGTAGGCGTCCGCCGAAAGCACCTCCGCCCACTTGTAGCTGTAGTAGCCCGCGGCGTAGCCGCCGGCGAAGACGTGCGAGAAGCTGTTCGGAAAGCGGTTGTACGCCGGCGGGCGCAGCACCGCGACGCGCCCGCGCACCTCCTCGAGGAGCTCGAGCGCGCTGCGCCCGCCCGAGGGATCGAAGTCCGAGTGCAGGCGCATGTCGAATACCGCGAACTCGATCTGGCGCAGCATGGCGAGGCCGCTGTGGAAGTTCTTTGCCGCGAGCATCTTGTCGAACAGCTCGCGCGGCAGCGGCGCGCCCGTGTCGACGTGGCGCGTCATGTGGCGCAGCACGTCCCACTCCCAGGCGAAGTTCTCCATGAACTGGCTGGGAAGCTCGACCGCGTCCCATTCCACGCCGTTGATGCCCGACACGCCGAGGTCCTCGACGCGCGTGAGCAGGTGGTGCAAACCGTGGCCGAACTCATGAAACAGCGTGAGCACCTCGTCGTGGGTGAAAAGCGCCGGCTTGCCGCCCACGGGCCCCGAGAAGTTGCAGTTGAGGTGCGCCACCGGCGTCTGGATCCCGGCGCCCTTGCGCCGGCGGGTGATCGCGTCGTCCATCCACGCGCCGCCGCGCTTGGTGTCGCGCGCATACAGGTCGAGGTAGAACTGACCGACGCGGCCGCCGGCCGGGTCGCGGATGTCGAAAAAGCGCACATCCGCGTGCCACACCGGCGCCTGCGCGGGGACGATGCGCACCTGGTAGAGCGACTCGGCGACGCGAAACAGGCCGGCGAGCACCGCGTCTTCCGGGAAGTACTGCTTCACTTCCTGGTCGGAAAAGGCGTAGCGCTCGGCGCGCAGCTTCTCGGAGGCGAACGCGATGTCCCACGACTGGAGCTCGGCAATGCCCAGCCTGGTGGAAGCAAAGGTTTTCAGCTCCGCGGCATCCTTTTCCGCGAACGGCCGCGCATGGCGCGCGAGGTCATCGAGGAACTGGAGCACCTGCGCCGGGGTCTCGGCCATCTTCGGCTCGAGCGACACTTCGGCGAAATTGCGGTAGCCCAGCAGCCGCGCGAGCTCGCCGCGCAGCTGCACGATGCGCGTGATGAGCGAGGTGTTGTCCCATTCCGCCTTGCCGAACTCGGAGGCGCGCGTGGCGCTTTCGCGGTACAGCGTCTCGCGCAGCGCGCGGTCCTGCGCGTACTGCATCACCGGCATGTAGGAGGGCGCGTGCAGCGCGAACTTGAAGCCCGCCTTGCCCTCGCGCTGCGCGGCCTCGCGCGCGGTGTGCAGCACGTCCTCGGGAATTCCCGAGGTCCTGCCGGAGTCCACCACGATGCCGAAGGCGTTGGTGGCATCCAGCACGTTCTCGGAGAATTTCGCGGACAGCCTGGCGAGCTCCTCCTGGATCTCCGCGTAGCGCTGCTTCTTCTCCAGCGGCAGGTCGGCGCCGCCCAGGCGGAAGTCGCGCAGCGCATTCTCTATGATCCTTTTGCGCGCAGGCACCAGCGCCTCGAAGGCGGCCGAGGCGCGCAGCGCCTTGTACTTCTGGAACAGCGCCTGGTTCTGGCCTAGCTCGGTCCAGTACTGCGAGATCCTGGGCAGCGCCGCGTTGTACGCTTCGCGCAGCGGCGGGTTGTCCATGACCGCGTGCAGGTGCGCCACCTGGCCCCAGGCGCGGCCCAGGCGCTCGTTGGCGTCCTCCAGCGGCGCGACGAACGCGTCCCAGGTGGCGGGTGCGCGCTGCGCCGCCTCGACCGCGGCGCGCGCGGCGGCGAGCAGCTCGTCGATCGCGGGGCCGACGTGCTCGGGCCTCACCGCGTTGAAAAGAGGCAGTCCCGAAAATTCAAGCAGTGGATTCATGGTTCCCGGCAGCGTAAACGCAGTTCTCGAGCAGCATTGCGATCGTCATCGGCCCGACGCCGCCCGGCACGGGGGTGATCCAGCCCGCGACATCCTTCGCAGCGTGGAAATCGACGTCGCCGGCAAGCGTCCCGTCGGCCAGGCGGTTGACGCCCACGTCGACGACGCAGGCACCCGGTTTGACCATCGCCGCGCCCACGAGTTTCGCCCGCCCGATGGCGGCAACGAGTATGTCGGCCTGCCTGGCGATGTTTTCAAGCTCGGCGGTCTTGGAATGGCAGATGGTCACGGTGGCGTCGCGCTGCAGAAGAAGCAGGGCGAGCGGCTTGCCCACGATGTTCGAGCGGCCGAGCACTACCGCGCGCCGTCCGGCGAGCGGCACGCCGGCATGGTCGAGCAGGCGCATCACGCCGGCGGGCGTGCAGGGCACGAGCCCCGGCTTGCCGGCAAGCAGCGCCCCCAGGTTCGAGTCGTGGAAGCCGTCGACGTCCTTGGCGGGCGAAACCGCATCCAGCACGCGAAGCGCATCGACCTGCCGGGGCAGCGGCAGCTGCACGAGAATGCCGTGCACCGCGGCGTCGTCGTTGAGCGCTTCTATCCTGGACAGGATTGCCGCTTGCGACACCGTCGCCGGATACTCGCAGAGCCAGGAGCGCACCCCGGTCTCCTCGCAGGCACGTACCTTGTTTCGTACGTACACCTTCGAGGCGGGATCGTCGCCCGCGAGGATCACCGCGAGGCCGGGCCGGATGCCGCGCTGCGCAAGCCGCGCCACCTTCTGCGTGACGCCGGCTCGCACCTGCGCGGCGAGGGACTTTCCGTCGAGAAGCCGGGCCGCCATGGGGGGGCGCAGTCTAGCATTGCGACGGTTTTCTGGTTAAGCTTGCCGCGCCCCCCGCAGCAAACCTCGGACCTCAAGCTCGGAATCTCATCCTATGTCCGCCGTTCCCCAATTTCCCGCCGCCAACGACCCCGATGCGCTGGAGACCCAGGAGTGGCTCGACGCGCTGGAGGCGGTGCTCGAGCGCGAAGGGCCCGAGCGCGCGCATTTCCTGCTCGAGCGGCTGATCGACAAGGCGCGCCGCAGCGGCGCGTACATTCCCTTTTCGCCGAATACCGCCTACATCAACACCATTCCTCCGCACCGGGAGGAGCGCTCGCCGGGCGATGCGGCGCTCGAGGAGCGCATCCGCTCCTATTGCCGCTGGAACGCGCTGGTCATGGTGGTGCGGGCCAACAAGAGCGACGACGAGCTGGGCGGCCACATCGCGAGCTTCGCCTCGGTGGGCACCTTGTTCGGGGTCGGGCAAAACCAGTTTTGGCACGCCCCCTCGGAGGGCCACGGCGGCGACCTGATCTACTTCCAGGGGCATTCGTCGCCCGGCGTCTACGCGCGCGGCCTGCTCGAAGGCCGCCTTACCGAGGAGCAGCTCAACAATTTCCGCCGCGAGGTCGACGGCAAGGGCATCTCGTCCTACCCGCACCCCTGGCTGATGCCGGACTACTGGCAGTTCCCGACCGTGTCGATGGGCCTGGGGCCGATCCAGGGCATCTACATGGCCCGCTTCCTCAAGTACCTGCACGCGCGTGGGCTCGCCGATACGGCGAACCGCAAGGTATGGGTGTTCTGCGGCGACGGCGAAATGGACGAGCCCGAGTCGCTCGGCGCCATCGGCCTCGCCTCGCGCGAGCGGCTGGACAACCTCATCTTCATCATCAACTGCAACCTGCAGCGGCTCGACGGCCCGGTGCGCGGCAACGGCAAGATCATCCAGGAGCTGGAGGGCGATTTCCGCGGCGCCGGCTGGAACGTGATCAAGCTGATCTGGGGATCGTACTGGGATCCGCTGCTCGCACGCGACAAGGAAGGCCTGCTCCTGCGCATCATGGAGGAGACCATCGACGGCGAGTACCAGAACTACAAGGCGAACGACGGCGCGTTCGTCAGGAAGCATTTCTTCGGCAAGCATCCCAAGGTGCTGGAGATGGTCTCGCGCATGACCGACGAGGACGTTTGGCGCCTGAACCGCGGCGGCCACGATCCGCACAAGATCTACGCCGCGTATGCCGCCGCGGTGAAGCACCGGGGCCAGCCGACGGTGATCCTGGCGAAGACCATCAAGGGCTACGGCCTGGGCAAGCAGGGCCAGGCGAAGAACCCGACGCACCAGCTCAAGAAGGTCGACATGGCGACCATCAAGGAGATGCGCGACCGCCTGCGCATCCCGATCGCGGACGACAAGCTGGAGGAGCTGCCGTTCTACGTCCCGCCGGCCGATTCGCCGGAAATGAAGTACCTGCACGAGCGGCGCAAGGCGCTGGGCGGCTACCTGCCGCAGCGCCGGCGCAAGGCGGACGAGGTTCCCGCGGTACCGCCGCTGTCGGCGTTCGACGCGGTCCTGAAGGGCTCCGGCGAAGGACGCGAGATCTCGACCACCATGGCGTTCGTGCGCGCGCTCACGGTGTTGGTGCGCGACAAGGAGCTCGGCAAGCGCGTCGTGCCGATCGTGCCGGACGAGGCGCGCACCTTCGGCATGGAGGGCATGTTCCGGCAGCTGGGCATCTTTGCGGCCGAGGGCCAGAAGTACGAGCCGGTCGACAAGGACCAGGTGATGTTCTACCGCGAGGACAAGCAGGGGCAGATCCTCGAGGAGGGAATCAACGAGGCGGGCGCGTTCTCGTCGTGGATCGCCTCGGCCACCTCCTACAGCCACTCCAACTACATCACCATCCCGTTCTACATCTATTACTCGATGTTCGGGTTCCAGCGCTTCGGCGACCTCGCCTGGGCGGCGGCCGACCAGCGCGCGCGCGGCTTCGTGCTCGGCGGTACCGCCGGGCGCACCACGCTGAACGGCGAGGGGCTGCAGCACGAGGACGGGCATTCGCACGTGCTGTTCTCGGTGATCCCGAACTGCGTGTGCTATGACCCCACGTACGGCTACGAGGTCGCGGTGATCGTGCAGGACGGGCTGCGCCGCATGGTGAGCGACCAGGAGGATATGTTCTATTACATCACCCTGATGAACGAGAACTACGAGCATCCGGCGCTGCCGCCGGGCGCCGAGCAGGGGATCCTGAAGGGCCTGTACCTGCTGAGGGAATCGAAGAGCAAGAGCAAGCTGCGCGTGCAGCTCATGGGCTCGGGCACCATCCTGCGCGAGGTGCTCGCCGCGGCGGACCTGCTGGAAGCCGACTGGGGCGTGGCGGCCGACGTGTGGAGCGCCACCAGCTTCACCGAGCTGCGCCGCGACGGCCTGGCGGCCGAGCGCTGGAACCTGCTGCACCCGGAGGCGAAGCCGCGCGTGCCTTACGCGACCCAGGCGCTGCAGGAAAGGCCGGGGCCGGTGGTCGCGGCGAGCGATTACATCAAGGCCTTCGCCGACCAGATCCGGCCCTTCGTGCCTCGCGAGCGCGTCTACAAGGTGCTGGGCACCGACGGCTTCGGGCGCTCCGATTCGCGCGCCAGGCTGCGGCACTTCTTCGAGGTGAACCGCAACTTCGTGGTGCTTGCCGCGCTCAAGGCGCTGGCCGAGCAGGGCGAAGGCAAGGCGAAGGCGGTCAGCGACGCGATCAAGAAGTACGGCATCGACCCCGAGAAGGCGGATCCCACCACGGTATGAGCCAGGTTGTCGTTCCCGACATCGGTGATTTCAAGGAGGTCGAGGTCATCGAGGTCCTGGTGAAGCCGGGCGACGCGGTGTCCAAGGAGCAGTCCCTCATCACGCTGGAGTCCGACAAGGCGACCATGGAGATTCCTTCGCCCAGCGCCGGAGTGGTGAAAGAGATCAAGATCAAGATGGGCGACAAGGTGTCGAAAGGCTCGCCGATCCTGGTGCTGGAGGACGGCGCCCGCGGAGAAGCCCCCAAGGCGCCCGCGCC
>CBDDSA010000350.1:0-6301 GCA_965233185.1 uncultured bacterium | reverse complement strand
GGAAGGAACCCTCCCGATCGCGAGGAACCTCCAGGTCCAACGAGCCGGTGTCAGTCAACACCGTCTTCGGACTCGTCCCGTTGCGGTGATTCGGTTGATCCCCTGGCGGCTCTTCGCCCTTGGCGTAGCCCAGGTGGTGCGTCAGCTCCGCTCCCAGCGCGCGCTCCACGATCGCCTTCTTCAACCCCTGAAACATCGTCTCGAACTGCTCCGGGGTCATCGGCCCCTTCACCAGCTCGTCAAGCAGCTCCGGTTTGACATCCAGCGCCGGCGTTCTCAGCACGTTCTTCTTCGTCTTCGGCATAACGGCTCCCTTTGGTCACCATGTTATGCCTCACACACAAAATATCGGATAGGTTCAGTGGCGGCATTGGACATTCATCTGTTCATGAACCGCCAATCGCTACCGCTTCTCAAAGTCACGCGTTAGAGCCTCGACGAAGTCGTCTTCGCCCGCTGCTTGGCATAGCTTCACCAGGCGGTCGGCCTGCTCCCGCGTCAAAGTGAGCGTCACGAGATCTGAACTCAGGTCGTCTCGAAATTCCGATACCACGATGTCGGGAACGCCGATCGGGTTAATTTGCACTCTGTCGTAGCCAGCGAGCGTCAAAAGGTACGCCAGCAAATCCTGGAAGATGTGCCCAGCAATTGCCGCGCCGTGAGAGTCTACAATTGCGCGCACGCCGTTGCGATGCTCGAGCTCGAGCACGGGCTCTTCGGCTACGCGTTCACGCAACCTGCCGACCCTCTTCAGTTCCCTTAGCTCGGTGCAAAGGGCCTCGTGACCAACCAGCGCTTCGTCGCGGAAGGCCCTCAGGAAGGGCGGCCATGTCTGTTCAACGTGATAACGCACGCCTGCGAGCCAAGCTTGTCCCTTTTCGATCCTCTGTAGATCTTGAACGCCGAGGCTGCCCCCGTCCCCAGGGCCCGAACGGAAACTCTCCGCCGCGTCAACGATGAACCACCGGCCATCGACGTCGCGTTTGCCGCACCAAAACAAGGCGGCGATCACCCCGACCACATCGTGATCTTTGCTAAGCAAGGCCTCCCGCTCGCGTTGGGGTATAGCGATGGTCGTCCCAGTTGTGAACTTCGACTCGATCCGCAGAGCCCTGGGGAACCGGCGCGGCGTCATGGACCGTGCGTTACGCTTGCGAGGTCTTTGGCATCGTGGTGCTCACGGTCGGTCGCCGGTCCCATTCCTCGATGTGGTGAACGACACTCCCGTTTTCGAAACCAGCATCGCGCAGAAGCACAACGAAGTCTTCGTCCTGGGTCGAAACGACGATCTGCTTTCGGTTCGCAAGGTCGACCACGACTTTGGCCATCGCCTCCTTGCGCGCGTGATCTAGGTTCTGAGTCGGGTCATCGATGTACAGCAGATCAAGACCATGCTGGCCGGACTCAGCGAGTGCGTAGAACAGTGCCAGCGCGGCCGCCGTCAACTGGCCGTCCGAGAGAACCAGGCGTGCCTCTCGTGCAGACTTGCCGACTGCCGAGCTACTCACCTCGAAGGAATAGTCAACCTTGTTCGCCTTGACGGCGGTCTTTACGTCCAGTCGATCGAAGAGGGGATGCTGCACGAGCTTCTGGTAAAGCTGTTGCGCTCGCGGTCCCGCTTTGCCGAGCGTTTCGGAGGCGATCTCGTCCTTCGCTGCGAGAATAGCCTTCCTGATGTTCTCAACATGGGTAGCGCGATCATCCATCTCGCTCGCCTTCTTCTCGGCATCCGCGTAGCCGTTTTTGGCTTTCTTCCATTCGCGTTCGTGAGCCTCGACCGCCTCTCGGCATTCGAGGAAGGGCACGAGACCGTCGCGGATCGCACGGTCACGCTCGCCGATGGCGTCGAGGTCCTTCTCCATGGTCTCGACGCCCTTCGATAATTCATTTTGCTGCTTCGTCACGTCGGTGATCGCTTTCGCCACCTCGGCGCTCACTCTATTTTCAATCAGCCCTTCGACCTCAAGGGATTTCATGATCGTCTTGCGCTCGGCCTCTACTTTCTTCTGCGCTTCTGCGAGGGCTGTCTGCATTATCTGGAACTTCTTCTCGGTCTCGCACAGGTCGACGTGGCTGGTTCTTGCTTTCTCCAGTGTCCTCTCGATCTCCCGAACACCCTTCGTCGTCAGCCCCTCGATGCGTTCGCCGATGCTCCGAAGAACCTTCTTCGGTTGCGCGATACCCTGCTCGCAGACGGGGCACACGTCGACGATATCACCCTCGAAATGAACGCGAGCCTGCGTGAGAAGTGCGCGAAGCTCGCCGGCCGAACGCAGTTGTTCCTTCAGGCGCGTGAGTTCCTGCTCGAGCTCCGCGCGCCCCTTGGCAACGGCCTTGACGTCACCGTGCTGCTTGACTATTCCGTCAAAGTCCTTCTGGGCCTCGTCCCTTTGTTCGACGAGTTCCGCCCACTGCTCGCTTGCTGCTTGAAGTGCTGCGAGACGCTTTCCGATAGGGGCGAGCTTCTTCTGCAGCTCGGCGCCGAGGCGGATCTGGTTGAGCGCCTTGGCCAGCGCCGCTGAGGTCTTCTTGGCTCCTGCTACCGTATCGGCTGCCGGCAACTGGGGCGCGTCTGCACCGTACTTCCCAGCGATCTTCCCAAGATCCCGACCCAGTCCTGCGTACAACAACGTTAACCCGGCGCCGCTGAGATCCCTGCCCAAGAACCTGTGTGCCCGCGCCTCTTGCTGCGCCTCGTCGAACCGCTTTTCGAGGAGATCTGCCTGGCTCTGGTAATGCGTCTGGGTGTCTTCGATGTCCTCTCGCCAGGACTTCGCTGCGTCCTTGAAGGGCTTGGGTTTGATGTTTTCCAGCATGGCTTCCGCGGCGTCCATCCCCAGCAGTCGGTCCAACGCCTTGTTTCGGTCTTTCACGTCATCGAGGAGCAGGCCGCGGATCTTGCTCTGTTGCAGCAGGACCGCTCGAACGAATGTGTCCAGGTCGAGCCCTAATTGATCCTCCAGAAGCACCCGCGCTTCGTCGTCATGCACCTTCTTGTCGTCAAACTCGACTTCGAGGGTGTTGGCAGCCGCGTCGCGTCGTACGATGAGCCGCTTTTTTCCTCGAACGAAGACAACCTCGCCCTTACACACCTTTGAACCACCGCCCACGGGCGACATGAAGGCGTCTTTGGGAGCGGCTAAGGCGTTGCTCGGGAACGCACCGAAGAGGGTCCACTCGAGCGCCAGAGCGAGCGTCGACTTGCCGACGCCGTTGTTGCCCCAGATGAGCGCCGGGTGGCCGTTAAACTCGAATAGTTGGGTCCCCAGCACGCCTCGGAAGTCGACGACCGTGACGGACGCAAGGCGCCAGCGCTCGGGTCCGTCCGTTTTCCTCGCACTCACGATGATTCCTCGTCGTCGGTGTTGGGTAGTTTGATGATCTTGTCGATGAACTTAGCGACGCCCTCAGCGCCGCTCTGCTCGTAAGCATCCCAGAGGCTGTCCCATAGCTTGAGGGCAGCCGCAGAATCTCGCTGAGCCTTTAGGTGGAGTGTGACGGTCCTGTACAGGTCGTGCATGACAAGATTCTCCTTCGTTGAAGGATACGGAATTTCCCCTCGCCTGCCCCGCGTCCCACCAGGCCGCGTCGAGCGCGCGACGGTGCGTAGGGCGATTCGCACGCCGTCGCGTTCGCTTGCCGGGCGCTTTCGCCTAGCGGCAGCTCGTCTGCAGAACGGCGTCTTAGCAAATACTGCGCGTTCTGACCCGGTTCGGGCAAGGGGACGCGCTGCGCTCGGCGCGCGTCTACGCGATGTCGGGCAAGGAGTCGTAAGCGACCAGCTCTAGCTCTAGCGCTGATCGTCCGCGAGCGACCGGTTTGGGTCGCGAAGCGACCTTCGTTGATCAGCTGTGATGCGCTCGTTGTAGTAGACGTGAACATAGTTACAGAGGCGGACAAGGCCGGGTGCGGCTTGAACCGGCGCGATGCTTCCCGGGATTCGAGATTGATCGCGTCGTTCACGACGCAGCCTTCCAAGGTCCGCCGGGCGGCCATGCGAGGTCGAGGGACAGGTTGCTGCGTGCGGCCGTGATGGCAGGCTCGAGGAAGGTGGAGATTCTTGCGATGATCGCGCTGAGCTCCTCCGGTGCCGAGAGGAGGCCGTTCTTTCGCAGGAAACCCTGCCATTGCATCTGCTTGCCGGGTATTGCGGCAAACTCGGGCATGAGCGCAAGCGGAAGGGACGCAGGGATCGGTGTGCGCCGGCGTTCGAAGGTCGCGCGTACGGCGCGGGAAAGGAGGTCTGCGTCGAACGGCCCGTGCTCCGCAAGCGCATGGATGTCGAAGAAGTCGCGCATGCGGCTGTTGGCTTCGCCGAGAACGACCATCGCGTGCAGCTTCTCCGCGATGGCCGTCTCGGGACGGTAGGCCCGAAGCCGGGGCCGTGGAAGATCGAGCAGGCCGGGATACTCCAGCCATTGCGGTTCGGGCATGACGGCATCGCCGATGCCGACATCGATTTGCACGCGCAGGCGCGCCTTGCCCAAGCGCGCTTGAAGGATTGCGCGCAGCCCGCCATAGGCATCCTCCGGCCGAATCGGTCCGACGCGGATCGAAGTGGGCAGATACTCGAGGCCGTCGAGCTCGACAACGGTGTTGCACGCATCGGTGAATATTTGCACGAGCGACTGCTCGGACATTTCGCCCAAGCCGAGCAAATCGGCATCCCGGGTAGGACGGATCGTTTCGCCGAGCCAGACGAGCATGAGCAGCGCGCCCTTCAGGATGAACCGGTCGGCATGCCGTGAGCGGGAGAGACGATAGAGGAAGCGCTCAATGGCGAAGCGTGCCAGCACGAGATTCGGATCCATTCCGATCGCTTTGGCATGGCGGACCAGGCGTACTTGAATCGATACGGGAAGGCCCTCAGCTGCGGCGATCATGCGACCAGCGCCTCGAGGTAAGGTCGCATGACCCGCTCAACCCGGCATACCCGCGCGTAGTGATGCACTTCATCCATCGTGAAGCGCCGCGCCCGCCATGCTTCGCGCAGCGCTTCCAGCGCCACGTCCAGGCCGATCTTGTTGCGGTACTTGAAAACGTCGGCGAGAGTCTTGGCGACGCCGTACACGCGCACCGTTTCGCCCTCGATGCGATGCACCTCGATGCCCTTGGTCAGAGCTTCCCCGCTGAACCGGAGGACGCGCAGCCGGGGATAGGCGAGCGCGGGGCGACGAGTCCGTCGGTCGAGGGCAATCCACACCTCATGCGGCAGCTGAGTGCCGATTTGATGGAAGCTCAGCGCGGAGAGCAGGCAGATCACCGCTTTCGGCACCGCCGCGGCAACAAGCACGAGACCGTGTTGCTCGGTGATCGGTGCATCCGGCAGCCGGTATCGGCCACGCGCGACGCGCTCGAGAGCCCCGGCACGCACGAGACGGCTTAGCGTGTGGGTGTGGATACCGGCTTCGGCGACTTCCCGCCTTGTAATGGAGCCACGCTGACGCGCGAGGCGAAGCAGACGCTCAGGGGAGTCGGCAGTCGGCATGTGGCGAAGTGTAGACACTTATTCACAACTGTCAACGTTTCGCCACATTCCGGACGATACAAAACGTCGGCACTTACGCGTAAGTGCCGACAGTTCGCCGCCTACCGAGCAGCTCTCGATCATGCATCATTTTCAGCGGCGCTTTGTCTTCGCCTTCCCGGCGTACGGGTTGCGCCCGGTGCGGAGCTCGATGCGCATCGGCGTCCCCGCCAGCGCGAACTTGTCGCGGAAGAAGCCCTCGAGGTAGCGCTTGTAGGACTCGGAAACGCGGTCGAGAGCGTTGCCGTGGATGATGATGCGCGGCGGGTTGACGCCGCCCTGGTGCGCATAGCGGAGCTTCGGGCGGATCAGCCCGGCCCTGGGCGGCGCCTGGCGCTCGATCGCGGCGATCAGCGCGCGCGTGAGCTTGGGCGTGCCGAGCCGCGCCATCGCCGCGGCGTACGCGGCGTCGACCGAGCGCATGAGCGGCGCCAGGCCCTTCCCCTGCTTCGCCGAGATCGTGTGCACCTCGGCGAAGCTCATGAAGCCGAGCTTCCATTGCAGCTCGGACTTGATGCGCGCGCGGGCGTCTTTGTCCGCGGCGTCCCATTTGTTCACCGCCACCACGACGGCGCGGCCGCGCTCGAGGATGTAGCCGGCGACGTGCGCGTCCTGCTCGGTGACGCCGTCGACCGCGTCGAGCAGCAGGATCGCCACGTTCGCCGCCTCGATCGACTGCAGCGCCTTGACGATCGAGAAGTACTCGACCGGGGTGCCGGTCTTGCCGCGGCGGCGCACGCCGGCGGTGTCGATCAGCGTGTAGCGCCGGCCGGC
>CBDDSA010000349.1:0-22683 GCA_965233185.1 uncultured bacterium | reverse complement strand
CAGCGGCGCGCGCTCGGAGTACAGCCGCACCCGCTCCACCTGCGCCTGAGAAAGATTCCCCACCCAATCCTCCAGCCGTTCTTCTACGCGCTGCGCGCGGCGCTTGCGGCGATCCCCCTCGCTGCCCCGCAGGTTCTGCGTGGCGAACTTGCGGTTTTCCTCGGCGAATCCCTTTTCCATGTACGCCAGCTGCTCGGGCGTGAGCCGGTCGAGCAGCGGCGCGATCCGCTGGGCGGCGGCATGCAGGCCGAGCCTCGCATGCGCCACGAGAGAATCGTAACCCCAAACGAGGTCGTCGTGCGAGAGTCCTTTTCCCACGCGCAGCGCCGCTTCTTCGGCGATGCGCGCGTACTCGGGCAGCGCCTTTGCGCGGTGCCAGTCGAAGAACGAATCGATGCGCTGCGCAAGCTCGTGATCCTGCGCGCCTTTGACATCCAGGAACTGGCTCGCACGATACTTGACGTACATCGGCGCGTTGTCGTACGCGAGGCGCAGCGCGCTGCAGCCGGCGACGAGCAGCGCCGCCGCAGCGAGCGCGAGCGTGACTTTCGCCACACTCACCAGAAGCTCTCGACCGTGATGTGCCCGGGGGCGCGCCGGCGGTGCTTGCGCATGCCGCGCTCGGCGAGCGCGGCGCTCGTGTCGCGCAGCATGTCCGGGTTGCCGCACAGCATCACCTGCGAAGTCTCGGGCGCGAGCGCAACGCCCGCCGCCGCTTCCAGCCGCCCGTCGCGCACCGCCGCCGGAATGCGCCCCGCCAGCGCGCCGGACGCGGCTTCGCGGCTTACAAGCGATACATACCTGAGATTTTCAAGATTGCGCAGCTCATCCCGGTAAACCAGCTCCGGCGCGTGCCGCACCGCATGCACCAGCACGACGTTGCGGTAGCGGCGCCACGGCGCCTCGGTGCGCAGGATCGACAGGAACGGCGCTATGCCGGTGCCGGTCGAAATGAGCCACAGCGTGTCGGCGTCCGGCAGCTCGGACAGCACCAGGAAGCCCGCCGGGTTGGAAGCGACGTAGAGCGTGTCGCCGGGCGCGAGGCGCGCGAGGCGCGGCGACAGCGGGCCCTGCGGCACCACGATGCCGTAGAACTCGAGCATCGGATCCTGCGGCGGGTTGACCATGGAGAACGGCCGCGCGACGCGCGAGCCCTCGTTGCCCTCCTCCATGTCGAGCGCGATGCGCACGAACTGCCCCGCCTGGAACGACAGCGGCGCGCCCGTCACGCGCAGGGAGAACAGCGCCTCGGTCCAGTGCCGGTTCTCGACCACCTTGCCGGAAAGCCAGCTCATGGCATGGGGTAGGGCTCGAGGTGCAGGTCGTGCACCTGCGCGCCCAGCATCACGACCGCGCCGTGGCGGCGGTTGTTGCCGGTGTCGGAGAACTCGAAGGTATAGGTGCGCGCGATCCTGAGCTGGCCTTCCCCGTCGCGCGCCAGGCGCAGGCGCGCGACCGACACGGTGTCGTCCAGGAACTGCAGCTCGTAGCGCTTGCACGCCGAGCGCCCGGCCTGCACCGCCCGCTCGCGCGCGCGCAGGCTGTCGATCCAGAGGAACACGCCGAGCGCAACCAGCACGAGAACCGCGACTTCCCACATCACGCTTCTTTTACCAGATCGGCGCCTTTCTCGGCCACGGCGATCACGGCGGCGTTGATGTTGCCGGAGGGCACCGCGGGCATCACCGAGGCGTCGATCACCCGCAAGCCTTCCACGCCCAGGACCTTCAGGTCGTGATCGACCACCTGGCCGATGCTGCAGGTGGACGTGGGATGGAACACGGTGTCGCCCATCTCGCGGCAGTACGCGAGCCACTCGTCGTCGCTTTGCACCGCCGCGCCCGGCATGAACTCGCCGGCGACGTAATCGCGCATCGGCGCGGTGTTGACGATGCGCCGCACGGCCTTCAGGCCCTCCACCATCACGCGGCGGTCGTTTTCCGTGGCGAGGTAGTTGTAGCGGATGGACGGGGCGGCGAGCGGGTCGGCGCAGGCGATGCGCACCGAGCCGCGCGACTCCACCTGCAGCTGCGACACCGAGCAGGTGAAGCCCGAGTGCGGATGCAGCACGCCGCCGCGGCGCGCGGTGGAGAAGTTGATGAAGTAGAGCTGCGCGTCGGGCCGCGCGAGCTCCGGCCGGGTCTTGAGGAAAGCCGCGGCATACCCGGCGCTCACCGTCAGCGGCCCGGTTTTCTTCAGCAGATACCTCAAGCCAATCCCGGCCTTGCGCCAAAGGCTGCGCATGTCGTCGTTCAGCGTGATCGGCTTGGTGCACTTCCAGAAAGTCCGCACGTAAAAGTGGTCCTGCAGCCGCTCGCCCACCGGCAGCTCGTGCACCACGGGGATGCCATGCTGCGCCAGCAAGGCGGCCGGACCGATGCCGGAAAGCTGCAAAAGCTGGGGCGAATTGAAGGCGCCGCCCGCCAGGATGACTTCCCGGGTGGCGGAGACCGCGCAAAGGCGCCCGTCCTGGCGGTATTGCACGCCGGTGGCCTTTCTTCCGGAAAAAGCCACCTTCGTGGCGTGCGCATTCACCTCGATGCGCAGGTTCGGGCGCTTCTCGGCAGGGCGCAGGTAGCCCGTGGCCGTGCTGCAGCGCCGGCCTTTGCAGCTCGTGGCCTGGTAGTAGCCGGCGCCTTCCTGCGTCGCGCCGTTGAAATCGTCGTTGCGCGGGATGCCGTTGGCCGCCGCCGCGTCGATGAAGGCATCGCACAGCTCGTGCCTGTCGGGCAGGTCGCCCACCTCCAGGGGGCCGCCCACGCCGTGCCAGGCGTCGGCGCCGCGGCTCTGGTTCTCGCACTTCTTGAAATAGGGCAGCAGGTCATCGAAGCGCCAGCCGGGCACGCCCCAGCCGTCGAAGTCCTCGCGCTGGCCGCGGATGTAGACCAGGCCGTTGATCGAGGAGGAGCCGCCCAGCACCTTGCCGCGCGGGGTGAAGATGCGCCGGCCGTTGAGCGCGGGCTCGGGCTGCGACTCGTAGGCCCAGTTGATGTCGGTGCGCGCGAAAAGCTTGCCGTAGCCCAGCGGCACGTGGATCCAGCGGTCGGTGTCGCGCGGACCGGCCTCGAGCAGCAGCACCTTGCAGCCGGGGTCTTCCGAGAGGCGATTCGCCAGGACGCAGCCGGCCGATCCCGCCCCGACGATGACGTAGTCGTAGCTCAACGAGGAGACGCGATATGCATGCCGCCGTCGACGTAGATGATCTCGCCGGTGACGCGGCGCGCGCCTTCCACCAGCCAGGCCACCGCATCGGCGACATCCTGCGCGTCGGGCGCCGCCTTGAGCGGCGCCTTCTCGGCGAAGCGCCGCTCGAGCTCGGCGGCGCCCTGCTCGCCGTGCGCCGCGACCTGCCAGGGCGTGCGCACGTAGCCCGGCGCGACGATGTTCAGCCGGATTTCGGGGCCGAGCGCGCGCGCGAGCGAGAAGGTCATGGTGTCGAGCGCCGCCTTGGAAGCGGCGTAGGCGATCGAGGAGCCGGTTCCCAGGATCGAGGCCACCGAAGACAGGTTGACCACGCAGCCGCGCGCGGCTTTCAGCGCCGGCGCGCAGGCGCGGATCATCTGGAACGGGCCGATGAGGTTCACGCGCAGGATGGCGAGGAAGTCCTCGCCCGACAGCCCCTCGAGGTCGGCATGCGCCACGAACTTGGTGGTGCCGGCGCTGTTCACCAGCGCATCGATGCGGCCCCACTTGCCGAGCACCGCCTGCGCCACGCGGCGGCAGTCGGCATCGTTCGCCACGTCTCCCTGAAGGGAAAGAAAATCCGTTTCGAATTCTTTTCGGGCCATCACGGCGACCTGCCAGCCGCGCCGGCCAAGCTCCCTCGCGCTCGCCTCGCCCATGCCCGAGGACCCGCCGGTGACCAGCGCGACCTTCATACCGTGGCCACCGGCGTGGCGGGCGAGCCGACCGCGCCCGGCAGGCGCAGCGGCGGCGCGGTGAGGAGGAAGCGGCTGCGGCCGTGCGCGCGCAGCCAGCGCGCGAGCTCGGTGAGATACCACATCTCCCCGAGGTGGATGCCGTTCTTGAACAGGCAATGCTCGTGCAGCGGCATGAGCGCGTGCGGCTTGGGCGCGGTAAGGCTGGTCGGGATGATCTCCACCGCGTAGTTGTCCGCGATCAGCGCGGCGAGGCCGCTGTCGCTGATCCACTGCAGCAGCCGCGCGTCGCGCCCGTCCAGGCCGGTGCAGGTGGCGTGCAGCAGCTTCGCGTCCGGCTGCTTTTTCATCTCCAGCAGCACGTCGGCGAAGCCGGTGTAAAGGCACACCATGTCGCCTTTTTCGATCTGCACCCGGTCCTTCTCCAGGACCTGCATCAGCTCTTCATACGTCACCGCATGCGGCGCGCGACCGAAATGATGGTGCAAGTCGATCATCACCCCGCGGCCCTGCGCGCCGTGCTCGGCGAGATTCTGGATGCCGAGCGCCCTTGCTTGCGTCCCTTCGTATTGGTCCCATGCAGTGGAATGGCTTCCAGGGGCGGGCCGCAGGTCCTCCCCGGCCCGGAAGCCGTTGTAGAAGACGATCTCGCGCTTGCCGTCGCCGTCGGCGTCGAAGCGGCTGCCGACGTGCGCGAAGCTGTCCCACTGCGTCGAGTACTGCAGCGTGAGCAGCGCCACGTCGTCGGACACGACGTCGGTAAGGTCGGGGTTGTCCTCGGCGAGCGGGAAGCAGAAGTTCTGCTTGCCCGCGCTTTTCCCGTCGCGGATGGTCGCGGCCAGGCGCGGCGGCTTGCGCCGCGGATTCAGCACACTGCCGCCCGGGTAGTCGAGGGGCAGGGAAAGCGCAAAGGCGATGCCCTCCTTCACCTCGGCGACTCCCTGCAGCACCTTCTCGCGTGTCACCCAGTTCATGCGCCCGCGCTGGTCGTCCGGGCCGAAATCGCCCCAGTTGGAGCCCGGCGGTTTTTGCTTCCATCGCATTAGTAGTAATGCCTCCCGGTCCATTCGGCGATAAGTGCGGGCTTCCCGGCTCCTTCGATCTCCACCACGGTGTTCCAGGTGACCTGCACGCCGCCGTCGAGCGGCTCGTACTTCGCCAGCGTGAAGCGCGCGCGCACGCGCGAGCCGCTGGGCACGGGCGCGGTGAAGCGCACGCGGTTCAGGCCGTAGTTCACGCCCATGCGCCGGTCGGAGAACGAGAAGGTGCGCTCGGAAAGGTGCGACAGCAGCGACAGGGTGAGAAAGCCGTGCGCGATGGTGCCGCCGAAGGGGGACTCCCGGGCGCGCGACGGATCGACATGGATCCACTGGAAGTCGTCGATGGCCTTGGCGAAGGTGTCGATGCGCTCCTGGGTGACCTCCACCCAGGGCGACACGCCGACTTCCTCACCGAGGCGGCTTGCGAGCTGTCTTATCGAGGAAGGCATTCAGGGCTTGCCTGGCTTCCGGCGATTCCAGGCGCTCGACGAACAGGCGCCCTTCCTCGGCAATCGTTTCGGCCACGACCTTGCCGTAGCGCGCCTTCATCAGGCGCTTGGTAAGGCGGATGGATTCGGCGGGCAGCGCCGCAAGCGCCGTTGCCGTCTCCAGGGATTTTTCCAGAAGCTCCTCCGGCGAAACCACCGCCGTGACGATGCCCGCCTCGTACGCCTTCTGCGCGGTGAACGGCTGGCCGAGGAGCAGCAGCTCGGCGGCGCGCGGGTAGCCGGCGATGAGCGGCAGCAGGAAGGTGGAGCCGAACTCCGGCACGATGCCCAGCGGCACGAACGGCAGCTGGAAGCGCGCGTTGGCTGCCGCGTAGACGAGGTCGCAGTGCAGCAGCATGGTGCAGCCGATGCCCACGGCGGGACCGCCCACCGCGGCAACCACGGGCTTGGCGAGATTCGGAAACACCTCGAAAAGGCGCCAGGTCGGCGATCCCTCGCCCGAGGGCGGGCGCTGCAGGAAGTCGGCGACATCGTTGCCCGAGGTGAAGCAGTCGGCCGAGCCGTGCAGCAGGATGGCGCGCACCTGGGCATCGGCGTCCGCCGCGGCGAGCGCCTCGGCGAGCTGCAGGTACATCTGCGCGGTAATGGCGTTCTTCTTGTCGAGGCGGTCGAAGCGCACGCGCGCCACGCCCCCGGCGGTCTCACTTCGGATCAAGGCGGAAATCCCGGAGCTGCTGGCGCAGCGTGAGCTTGGACAGCTTGCCGGTGGCGGTGTGCGGCAGCTCGCTCACGAAAACCACGTCGTCGGGCATCCACCACTTCGCGATCTTGCCCTCGTAGAACTTCAGCAGGTCCTCTTTCGACACCTCGTGGCCCGGCCGCTTCACCGCCACCAGCAGCGGGCGCTCGTCCCACTTGGGATGGTGCACGCCGATCGCCGCCGCCTCGGCGATCGCCGGGTGGGCAATGGCGATGTTCTCCAGGTCGATGGAGCTGATCCATTCGCCGCCCGACTTGATCACGTCCTTGGAGCGGTCGGTGATCTGCATGTAGCCGTCGGCATCGAGCGTGGCGACGTCGCCGGTGGGGAACCAGCCCCGGCCTTTTGCATCGTTGCGCAGAGGATCGCCGCCCTCGCCCTTGAAATACTCGCGGATCACCCACGGCCCGCGCACCTGCAGGTCGCCGAAGGCCTTGCCATCGCGCGGCAGCTCCTCGCCCTGCTCGTTCACGATGCGCATGTCGACGCCGAAGATGGCGAAGCCCTGCTTGTCCTGCAGCGCAAAGCGCGGCTCGTCGTCGAGCTTCGCGTGCTTCGCCTTCAGCCGGCACACCGTGCCGAGCGGGCTCATCTCCGTCATGCCCCAGCCGTGGCGCACTTCCACGCCGTAGTCCTTCTGCAGGGTGCGCAGCATCGCGGGCGGGCAGGCCGAGCCGCCGATCAGGGTGCGGTTCAGCGTAGAGAAGCGCAGCTTGTTCTCCTTCATGTAATTCAGCACGCCCAGCCACACGGTGGGCACGCCGGCGCTGATGGTGACCCCTTCGGCCTCGAACAGCTCGTACACGCTCTTGCCGTCGAGCTGCGCGCCGGGGAACACCAGCTTCGCGCCGGTGAGCGCCGCCGAGTACGGCAGGCCCCAGGCATTGACGTGGAACATGGGCACCACCGGCAGCACCACGTCGCGCGCCGCCAGGCCGAAGCTGTCGGGCAGGGCCGCGCCGTAGGCGTGCAGGATGCTGGAGCGGTGCGAGTACAGCGCGCCCTTGGGGTTGCCGGTGGTGCCCGAGGTGTAGCACAGGCAGGCCGCGGTGCGCTCGTCGAAGCTCGGCCATTCGAAGTCGGGTTTTTCTTTTTCCAGTATTTCTTCGTAACACAACAGATTCGGAATCTTCTCTTTGGGCATGTGCGCCCGGTCGGTCATGGCGACGAAGTGGCGGACCGATTTCAGCTGCGGCGCGAGCTTCTCCAGCAGCGGCGCGAACGTCAGGTCGAACAGCACCACCTTGTCCTCGGCGTGGTTCGCGATGTAGGCGATCTGCTCGGGGAACAGGCGCGGGTTGATGGTGTGGATCACCGCCCCGGAGCCCGCCGCGGCGTAGTAGATCTCGAAGTGCCGGTAGCCGTTCCAGGCGAGCGTGGCAACCCGCTCGTGCATGCTAATGCCCAGTTTTTTCAGCGCATTGGCCAGGCGCCGGGCGCGGGCGTGGGCATCGCGGTAGGTGTAGCGGTGGATGCCGCCCTCCACCGTGCGGGACACGATTTCGGTGCTGCCGTGGTGGCGGTCGGCATGACGGATGAGCTCGCTGATGAGCAGCGGCATGTCCATCATCAGGCCTTGCATGGGGCGTCCTCCTTTGGTCGAAGGTAGTTTATCCTAGCGACACCACCCTCCGGAGACCCCCTGGATGAGCGACGTCGCTCGATACGCCGTCCGCGACGGCGTAGCCGTCATCACTCTCGACAACCCGCCGGTGAACGGCCTGGGCAACGCGCTGCGCGCCGCGATCCTCGAGCTGCTCAAGAAGGCGGACGCCGATCCCGGGGTGAAGGCCGCGGTGCTGATCGGCTCGGCCAAGGCGTTCTCCGGCGGCGCCGACATCCGCGAGTTCAACGCGCCGCGCCTGAAGCCCGATCTCCCCGACGTCAACGACGCCCAGGATGCGCTGTCCAAGCCGCTGGTCGCCGCCATCGGCGGCTTTGCGCTCGGCGGCGGGCTGGAGCTGGCGCTCGCCTGCCACTACCGCGTGGCGGCTCCGGGCGCCCAGCTCGGGCTGCCCGAAGTGAAGCTCGGCATCCTGCCCGGCGCCGGCGGCACGCAGCGCCTGCCGCGCGTCGTGCCGATGGCCGAGGCGGTGAAGATGATGACCACCGGCAATGCGATTCCGGCGGAGCGGGCGAAAGAGCTCGGCCTGGTCGACGAGATCGTGCAAGGCGATCTGCTGGAGGGCGCCCTGGCGTTCTCCCGGGAGTTGCTTCGCCAGGGCAAAGGGCCGCGGGTCCTGCGCAACATGCCGCCGAAGCTGGAGGGCGACGCCAAGGCGTTTTTCGCGCAGGTGCGCGAGCAGGTGGCGAAGGAGTCCAAAGGCTATCCGGCGCCCCTCGAGATCGTGGCCTGCGCCGAGGCGGCCGCCACGCTGCCCTTCGACGAAGGCCGCAAGCAGGAGCGCGCGCGCTTCGACAAGCTGGTGCAGGGGCCCGAGTCGAAGGCGCTGCGCCACATGTTCTTCGCCGAGCGCCAGACCTCCAAGATCCCCGACGTGCCCGAGGACACGCCGGTGCGCGAGATCGCCAAGGCGGCGGTGATCGGCGCCGGCACCATGGGCGGCGGCATCGCGATGAACTTCGCCAACGCCGGTATTCCGGTGGCGCTGGTCGACACCACGCAGGAGGCCTTGGATCGCGGCATGAAGAAGCTGAAGGACAACTACGCCGCCACGGTGGCCAAGGGGCGGCTCGCGCAGAGCGACATGGACAAGCGCATGGCCCTTATCCACGGCACGGTCAATCTGGGCAACATCGCCGACGCCGACATCGTGATCGAGGCGGTGTTCGAGCGCATGGACGTAAAGCAGGACCTGTTCCGCAAGCTCGACGGCATCGTCAAGCAGGGCGCGATCCTCGCCACCAACACCTCCACGCTGGACGTGGACCGCATCGCCGCGGCCACCACGCGCGCGCCCGACGTCGTGGGCACGCACTTCTTCTCGCCGGCCAACGTCATGCGCCTGCTCGAGGTGGTGCGCGGCAAGCAGACCGCCAGGGACGTGCTTGCCACGACCATGAAGCTCGGCAAGCGCCTGAAGAAAGTACCGGTGGTCTCCGGCGTGTGCGACGGCTTCATCGGCAACCGCATGCTCGAGAAATACGGGCAGCAGAGCCTGTTCCTGCTCGACGAGGGCGCGAGCCCGCAGCAGGTCGACCGCGCGCTGCAGAGCTGGGGCATGGCGATGGGCCCGTTCGCCATGTACGACATGGCCGGCAACGACATCGGCTGGGAGATCCGCAAGCGCCGCTACGAGGAGCGCCCGGATTTCGTGTACTCGAGGATCGCCGACCGCATCTGCGAGCAGGGCCGCTTCGGGCAGAAGACCGGCAAGGGGTTCTACAAGTACGAGGCGGGCAGCCGCAAGCCGCTGCCGGATCCCGAAGTCGAAGCCATCATCGACGCGTACAGAAGTGAGATAAAGGTAAAACCGCGGACCATCTCCGACGAAGAGATCGTGCAGCGCTGCATCTACGCGCTGGTCAACGAAGGCGCGTACATCCTCGAGGAGGGCATCGCGCTGCGCGCCTCGGACATCGACATGGTGTACCTCACCGGCTACGGCTTTCCGCCCTACCGCGGCGGGCCTATGTTCTACGCCGACAGCGTCGGCCTGGACAAGGTGCTGCAGTGCGTCCGGCAATTCCAGCAAGGCTACCAGGGCACGCAGTGGAAGCCCGCGCCTTTGCTCTCCAGGTTGGCATCCCAGGGAAAGCGCTTCAACGGTTAATGGAGATTGAAAATGACTGACGCGGTCATCGTTTCCACAGCGCGCACGCCGCTGTGCAAGAGCTGGCGCGGCGCACTCAACATGACGCACGGCGCGAAGATGGGCGGCCACGTGGTGCACGCGGCGCTCGCGCGCGCCAAGGTGGACGCCGACGAAGTCGAGGACGTGATCATCGGCTGCGCCAACCCCGAGGGCGCGACCGGCTGGAACATCGCGCGCCAGATCGCCATCCGCGCCGGCTGCCCGGTCACCGTGCCCGGCATGACGGTGAACCGGTTCTGCTCGTCGGGGCTGCAGACCATCGCCCTTGCCGCGCAGCGCATCCGGGCCGGCGAAGGCGGCATCTACGTCGCCGGCGGCGTGGAGTCGATCTCGCTCGTGCAGAACGAGATGAACAAGCACCACTTCCAGTGCGAGTGGCTGCACCGGCATGCGCCGGAGGTGTACTGGCCGATGCTGCAGACCGCCGAGTACGTGGCGCGCAAGTACGGCATCGCGCGCGAGAAGCAGGACGAGTTCGGCGTGCAGAGCCAGAACCGCGCCGCGAAGGCGAGGCAGGAAGGCAAGTTCAAGGACGAGATCGTGCCGATCACGGCCAAGATGAAGGTGGTGGACAAGCACACCGGCCAGGAGACGCTGAAGGAGGTCATCGCGAGCGAGGACGAGGGGATCCGTCCCGACACCACCTACGAGGGCGTGTCGCAGATCAAGCCGGCCATCGAGGGCGGCTGCATCGCCGCCGGCAACGCGAGCCAGTTCTCCGACGGCGCCGCGGCCACCGTGATCATGAGCGACAAGGAAGCAAGCCGGCGCGGCCTGACCCCGCTGGGCATCTTCCGCGGCTTCGCGGTGGCCGGCTGCGATCCGCGCGAGATGGGCATCGGCCCGGTGTTCGCCGTGCCCAAGCTCCTCGAGCAAACCGGCAAGAAGATCGAGGACATCGATCTTTGGGAGCTGAACGAGGCCTTCGCCGTGCAGGTCATCTACTGCCGCGACAAGCTCGGCATCCCCAACGAGCGCCTCAACGTGAACGGCGGCGCCATCGCGCTGGGCCATCCCTACGGCATGAGCGGCGCGCGCCTCACCGGCCACGCGCTCATCGAAGGCAAGCGCCGCGGCGCGAAGCACGTGGTGGTCACCATGTGCATCGGCGGCGGCATGGGCGCCGCCGGCCTGTTCGAAGTCGCTTGAACCGAAAAGGGGTCGGAGCAATTTACCGCTTACGGTCTCCCTCCCGCCTCCATTTCCTGAAAATTGCTCTGACCCCTTTATGAAGATTGCCATTGTCGGTACCGGTGCCATGGGTTCGGTGTATGCGGGCCTTTTGGCCTCGGCAGGTCACGAGGTATGGGCGATCGACCGCTGGAAGGAGCATGTCGACGCCATGCGCGCGAGCGGGCTGCGCCTCGAAGGCGCGTCGGGCGATCGCACCGTGAAGGTTCAGGCCACGACCGAGCCGAAGGACGCCGGGCCGTGCGATCTCGTGGTGCTGGCCACGAAAGCCATGCATGTCGCTCCGGCGGCGGAATCCCTCAAGCCGCTTCTGAAGGCCGACACGCCGGTGCTGTCGATCCAGAACGGCCTGGGCGGCCCGGATGCCGCGGCCGCCGTCCTGGGACGCGAAAGGGTCATGGTGGGCGTGGTGGGCGGCTTCGGCGCCTCGATGCGCGGACCGGGGCATGCGCACCACAACGGCATGGAACTGGTGCGCCTGGGCGAGTTCGGCGGGCCGATCACCGCGCGGCTGAAGAAAGTTGAGGACGTATGGACGGGCGCCGGCTTCCGCGTGCGCCTGTTCGACGACATCGACCAGCTGGTGTGGGAGAAGCTCCTGTGCAACTGCGCCTACTCCGGCCCCTGCGCCATCGCCGAGTGCACCATCGGCGAAGTGATGGCCGATGCGGACCTGTCGCGGGTCTCGGCGGCCTGCGCCACCGAAGTCTTTTCCATGGCGAGGAAGAAGGGCGTGAAGCTGGGCTTCGACGACCCGGTGGCCTACGCGCGCGACTTTGGCTCGAAGATTCCCCACGCGCGCCCCTCGGTGCTGCTCGACCTCATGGCTGGGCGCAAAAGCGAGGTCGACGTCATCAACGGCGCCATCGACGGGCCGGTGAACCAGGCGGTAACCGCGCTGGTCCGGGCGAAGGAACGCCGCCTGGGCGGCGGCTAGCGGGGCGGCTCGCGCTCGAAGCGGGCTTTCGCCTGCTCGAAGGCCTGGCGCATCTGCTTCCACGCGGCATTTGCGCCTCCCGCCACGTCTTGCCAGGCGCCAGCGGAAGACGACTGGACTTCGCGCAGCTTGATGAGCGCGCGCTCGCGCCGCTCGCTAAGCACCGCGATCTGGCGATCGTAGCGGGTGCGCGCGTCGGCGCCGGCCGCGCGGGCCTTCGCCTGCCACTGCCCCAGGTGCGCATTCAGGCGCTCGACGTCGCCCTTGAGCCTTTGGATGAACTCGTCGCGTTTGATCATGGCTTGCCTCCTTCTCCCTTATGCGCGCCGCCGACTTAACCCCGCCTTAAGGCGTAGTCCGCTCGGCTGCGCGCGCCTGGCTACCCCTGTCATGCGGCACTACCCAGAATGGCGCCATGAACCCCGAAGAACTGTTTGAAGACGATTTCGAGCTCGACGGCGAGGCCGAGGACTGGGACGAGGAGACCCTGGGCCTGGACCTGGAGGACAGCGATACGCTGTCCGTGGCGCGCGAGCTGGGAATTACGACTTCAGAACTCTGAGCCGAAAGGCGGGCACCGGCTGGAGGAAGCCGCGCAGGCTGAGCGGCCCCACCGGCTCGGTCTCGGCGAGCTCGGCCACCTCGCGCTCGGCCTGAGCGTCGAGCAGGATCTCGCCCGCGCGCGCCTCGCCGCACAGGCGCGCGGCCAGGTTGGGCACGTTGCCGATGGCGGCGTACTCCCAGCGCTCCTCCGAGCCGATCACGCCCAGGGTGGCTTCGCCCTGAGCGATGCCGATGCCCAGGCCCACCTCGTGGCCCAGGCGCGACCAGGCCCTGGCGATCGGCAGGAACGAGGCCTGCAGCGCAAGCGCCATGCGCACCGCGCGCTCGGCCGGCCGGTCCACGGGGAACGGGTCGTTGAAGAACACCATCACCCCGTCGCCGGCGAAGTGCTCCAGCGTGCCGCCGAAATCGTCGACCGTGCGCCCGAGCGTGGCGTGGTAGGCGCGCAGGAGCTCCAGCACTTCCTCGGGGTCGGCGCGGTCGGTGAAGGCGGTGAAGCCGCGCAGGTCGAGGAACACAGCGGTGATCTCGCGGCGGTGCGGGGCGAGGATGTCCTCGCCGCCGGCGACGATGGCCTCGGCCACCGCGCGCGAGAAAAAGCGCTTGAGGCGGCCCAACTGCTCGAGCTGCGCCACCTGCTCGCGCACCCGCTCCTCGAGCTTCGCGTTCCACGCCTTGACCTCGTCCTGCAGGCGCTTGATGCGAAGCAGCGAGCGTACCCGCGCGAACAGCTCCTCCCAGTTCACCGGCTTGGACAGGAAATCGTCGGCGCCCGCGTCGATGCCGTTGACGCGCTCCTGCAGCGGGTCGAGCGAGGTGACCAGGATGACCGGCAGCAGCGTGGTGGCCGGCTCGCGGCGCAGGCGCCGGCACAGCTCGTAGCCGTCCATCTGCGGCATCAGGATGTCCGAGACGACGATGTCCGGCGGCTGCCGGCACACCTGCTCCAGGGCGCTCTCGCCGTCGGTGGCGGTGAGCACCTCGTAGCCGCGCGCCGCGAGCACGCCGGCCAGCATCTCCACGTTGGCGCGCTGGTCGTCGACGACCAGGATGCGGCCCTTCACCGGAAAACGATGACGCCGCGCGCGTTGCGGCCGGCCTGCATGTCGGCGAACGCCTGGGGCGCCTCCTCGATGCGGTAGCGCCGCGTGATGAGCTCGTCCAGCTTCAGCTTGCCGGCCGCGTACAGCGCCAGCATGCGCGGAAAGTCGATGCGCGGCACGCACGAGCCGAAATAGCTGCCGGTGAGGGTTTTCTCCTCGAACGGCAGCGACATGGTGCGCACCGCGGTGCAATCCCCCGGCTTCGCCACGCCGACCACCACGGCGAGCCCGCCGCGGCGGATGCACTTGTAGGCGGTAGCCGCGAGCTCGCCGCTGCCGACGCATTCGAAGGCGTAGTCCGGGCCGCCGCCGGTCATTTTCTTCAGGGTTTTCGTGGGGTCCTCGCCCGGCTTCACGACCAGCGTGTCGGTGGCGCCGAAACCCGTCGCCATGCGCACTTTCTCTTCCAGCGTATCGATGGCGATGATGCGGCCGGCGCCGGCGATGCGCGCGCCCTGGACCACGTTCAGGCCCACCCCGCCGCAGCCGAACACCGCGACCGAGGCGCCCGGCACCACGCGCGCGGTGTTGAACACCGCGCCCACCCCGGTGGTGACGGCGCAGCCCACCAGCGCGGCGCGGTCCAGCGCAATGCCGCGGTCGATCTTCACCAGGTTGTCGACATGCAGGGTCGCGTACTCCGCCATCACGCCGCAGCCGGAGAAAATGTTGAGCGGCTCGCCTTTGGCGTCGTGCGTGCGCAGGCTGCCGTCGGGCAGCGTGCTGAGCGCCTTGCCCTGCTCCACGCACAGTACCGGCCGGCCAGCGGCGCAGAAGCGGCATTCGCCGCACATGTAGATGAACGACGATACGACGTGATCGCCCAGCGCGAGGGAGCCGACGCCTTCGCCCACCTCGACCACCTCGCCGGCGGCCTCGTGGCCCAGGACCAGCGGCAGGGGAAGCTGCAGCGTGCCGTTGGTCGCCGAAAGGTCGGAGTGGCACACGCCGCAGGCGGCAAGCTTTACCGTCACCTCGCCGCGCTTGGGCGGCTCGACGCGGATTTCCTCGACCACTACCGGCCGGTTTAGCTCCCGGCAGATCGCTGCGCGGGCAGTGCGCGACATGCTTATCCCCGTGTCCTGTTCGATGCCCGCGCAGTATATATAAAATAGCCCTCTTCACCAGGAGAACGGAATGCTCGTCCGCGACAGCTTTTTCATCGGCGGCCAATGGGTTGCGCCTTTCGGTAACGGGGTCGCGCCCTCCGGCAAGGAAACGATCGACGTGCACAACGCCGGCACCGGCGAGGTGCTGGGACGCATCCCCGCGGGGAGCGCGAAGGACATCGATGCCGCGGTGGCGGCGGCTCGCGGCGCGCTGGAATCGTGGTCGCAGGTTGCGCCGGACAGGCGCGCCGAATACCTGGAGAAGATCTCCGCCAACCTGAAGGCGCGCGGCGAGGAGCTGGCGAAGACCATCGCGCAGGAAGTCGGCATGCCGCTCAAGATGGCGAGCCGCATCCAGGCCGGCCTGCCGATCGCCAATTTCGCCAATTACGCGAAGATCGTGAAGGACTTCGCTTTCGAGCAGCGCGTGGGCAACTCGCTGGTGGTGCGCGAGCCCGTGGGCGTGGTCGGCGCCATCACGCCGTGGAACTATCCGCTGCACCAGATCACGCTCAAGGTGGCCCCCGCACTCGCCGCGGGCTGCACCGTGGTGCTCAAGCCCTCGGAGGTCGCGCCGTTCAACGCCTTCATCCTCGCCGAATGCGCGCAAGCCGCCGGGTTGCCGGCGGGCGTGCTCAACGTGGTGACCGGCACCGGCGCGCAGGCCGGCGAAGCCCTGGTGAAGCACCCGGGCGTCGACATGATCTCGTTCACCGGCTCCACTCGCGCCGGCAAGCGCATCTCCGAGCTCGCCGCGCAGGGCGTGAAGCGCGTGGCGCTGGAGCTGGGCGGCAAGAGCGCCTCGGTGATCCTGGACGACGCCGACCTGCCGCTCGCGGTGAAAAGCACGGTGAACGGCTGCTACCTCAACTCCGGCCAGACCTGCACCGCCCTCACCCGCATGCTGGTGCCGGAATCGAAGTACCAGGAAGCGGCGAAGCTCGCGGCCGAGGCGGCCAAGGGCTTCACCGTGGGCGACCCGCTGGCGGAAACCACCAAGCTCGGCCCGCTCACGTCGAAGGCGCAGCTCGAGCGCGTGCGCGGCTATATCCGCAAGGGCATGGAAGAAGGCGCGGAGCTGGTGGCCGGCGGCGCCGAGCCGCCCGAGGGCGTACCGGCCGGCGGCTACTACGTGCGCCCCACCGTGTTCGGCAAGGTGAACAACAGCATGACCATCGCGCAGGAGGAGATTTTCGGGCCGGTGCTTGCCATCATCCCGTACAAGGACGAAGAAGAGGCGGTGCGCCTCGCGAACGACAGCCTCTACGGGCTCGCCGGCGCAGTCTGGTCCAGGGACGAGGGCCGCGCGCAGCGCGTCGCGCGGCGCATCCGCGCCGGCCAGATCGACATCAACGGCGGCGCGTTCAACATGAACGCGCCTTTCGGCGGCTTCAAGCAGTCCGGCCACGGCCGCGAGGCCGGCGTCTACGGCCTCGAGGAATTCCTCGAGTACAAGTCGCTGCAGCTCAAGGGATGAGTTCCGTACAGAAGCTGCTCGACTTGAGCGGAAAGAGCGCGCTGGTCACCGGCGGCTCGCGCGGGCTCGGGCTGCAGATGGCCGAGGCGCTGGGCGAGATGGGCGCGAAGGTGGCGATCACGGCGCGCAAGAAGGACGAGCTGGAAGGCGCCGTTTCGCACTTGAAGCGCCTGGGGGTCGAGTCGGTCTCGTATGTGTGCGACATAGGCAAGCGCGAGGCGATCGTGCCGCTGGTCGAGGCGGTCCTTGGCAGGTTCGGCAAGGTCGATATCCTGGTGAACAACGCGGGGGCAACCTGGGGCGCGCCGGCGGAGGATCATCCGCTGGAGGCCTGGGACAAGCTGGTGAGCGTCAACCTCACCGGCGCGTTCGTGCTGAGCCAGCTCGTCGGCAAGCGCTCCATGATCCCGGCGAAATGGGGCCGCATCGTGAACATCGCCTCGATCGCCGGCCTGATGGGCCAGGACAAGCGCATCGTGCAAACCATCGCCTACAACGCCACCAAGGGCGGGCTGGTGAACTTCACGCGCGCGCTCGCCGCCGAGTGGGGCGAGCACGGCATCACGGTGAACGCCATCTGCCCCGGGTTCTTTCCGTCGAAGATGACCCGGGCGACGCTCGGCACCACCGGCGAGCTGATCCGCGACTGGACCCCGACCCGGCGCCTGGGCAACGACGAGGACCTGAAAGGGCTGGTGGTGCTGCTCGCCTCCGAGGCCTCGCGCCACATCACCGGGCAGGCGATTGCGGTCGATGGTGGGGCCACCGTCATATGAACCCGCTGGAGTTCACGCGGGAGTATCAGAAAAAGATTCCGTTCGTCACGCTGCTCAAGATCCGCACCGAGACCCTCGGGCAGGGCACGGCGCAGCTGTCGCTGCCCATCGAGCCGCAGTTCACCAACAGCCTGGGCACGGTGCACGGCGGGGTGATCATGTCGCTGCTGGATGTGGCGCTGTGCACGGCGGCGCGCACCCTGCACCCCGACTCGGTCGGCGTGGTGACCATCGACCTCAGCACCTCCTTCCTCGGCGCGGGTAGCGGCGAGCGCCTGGTGGCCGAGGCGCGCGTTCTGAAGGATGCGCGTACCATGAGCTTCGTGGAAGCCGAGGCGAAAAACGCCGACGGCTCCCTGGTGGCCAAGGCCATCGCCACTGTGCGGGTGAGACAAAAGGAGAAAACATGAGCACCCCGAATCCCTATGCAGCCCCCCGGTCCACCGTCGCGGACGCCGCCAGTCCGCAGCAGGGCAACTTCGTCGCCGGCGGGCGCAGCGTGCCGGCGGGCAACGGCTGGAAATGGATCGCCGAGGGCTGGGAGCTCTTCAAGCGCCAGCCGGGCACCTGGATCGGCATCGTGGTGGTCCTGCTGGTCCTGTCCGTCGTCGCGGCGGTGATTCCGTTCATCGGCTCGCTCGCGCTGATGGTCCTGTTCCCGGTGCTGACCGGCGGCATCATGCTCGGCTGCCGCTCCCTTGCCGAGGGGAGCGGGCTGCAGTTCGGCCACCTGTTCGCGGGGTTCCGCGAGCGCTTCGGCACGCTGGCCGCCGTCGGCGGCATCTACCTCGCGGCGTCGATGGTGGTGGCGCTGGTGGTGGGTCTGGTCACGGGCGCCGGCATGCTGGCGATGATGAGCGGCCAGGCGGTCGACCCGGCCGCCTCCGCCGGCGCGGTGGCGGGCATGGCGCTCGCCATGCTGGTAATGCTGGCATTGATGATCCCGATCGTGATGGCGGTGTGGTTCGCCGCGCCGCTGGTCGTGTTCGACCAGCGCAGCGCGGTAGAGGCGATGAAGGAAAGCTTCACCGGCTGCCTGCAAAACATCGTGCCGTTCCTGCTGTACGGCGTGATCGCGATGGTGCTGGGCATCGTGGCCGCGATCCCGATCGGCCTGGGCTGCCTGGTGCTCGGCCCGGTGCTCGCGGCGTCCGTATACACCGCCTACCGCGACGTCTACTTCACGTAGCCAGGCGCCGGCGGCCGACCCATAGCCAGGCGAGGCCGGCCGCCTGCACCGCCCACAGCGCGCCCAGCGCCGTGCTGTAGCCGCGCGGGTCGTAGCCGGTGGCGGTGGCGGGCCACAGGTTGAGGATCGCGCCGGTGGCCCACTGGCCGATGAAAATCCCCAGGAAGGTGAACGTGTTCAGCGCGGTGTTGATGCGCCCGGCCATGTCGCGCGGATAGCGGCGCGTCAGGATCGAATGCGCGAGCGTCGCGCCGGTGCCGCAGAACACGAAGGCGGACCACCACAGCACCGCGGCCTGCGTCACCCCGGCCGCCAGCAAACCCAGGAACAGCAAGGCACCGGCCACGCCGCCGACGAATAGCGGTAGCTGCGGGCGCCCGCGCCGCGCCAGCAGGTCGGCCACACGGCCGAAAAAGAAGTAGCCGGCGATGAGCACCATGGCGACGATGGCGAGGCCCTGGGCCGCCGCGGCGCGGTCGTAGCCGGCCACGTCGCGCAGCCAGGCCGTGATCCAGAGGGTGAAGAGCGACACCACGGCACACTGGGTGCTGCCGATCGCCAGCGCCACGCGCCAGAACGCCCCGTCGCGCGCGATGGCGGCCACGCCGGCGAGCTGCTCGCGCAGGCTGCCGGCCTTGCGCACGCCGGGATGCTCGGGCACTAGCAGGGCGAAAAGCGCCGCCAGGAGCACGGTAAAGGCGGCCAGGAAGCCGAAGATCTCGCGCCATGAATATTCGCGCAGCGCGAATTCGAGCGGCGCCGAGGCCGCGATCGCGCCCAGCCCGCCCATCGAGTAGGCCAGCGCGATCATGGTGCCCATGCGCTCCGGCGGAAACCACAGGATGAACGCCTGTATGGTCGCCATCAGGCAGGCCGACACGCCCAGTCCGATCAGCGCGCGCGCCAGCACCAGCCCCTCATAGGACTGGGATCCTGAGAAAAGGATCGCGCCAGCCGCCGCAAGCAGCAGCAGCGCGGCATTGACCCGCCGCGGCCCGAAGCGGTCGAGCAGTACGCCCAGCGGAATCTGGAACAGCCCGAAAGAGAAGAAGTACACCCCGGTCAGGAACCCCAGCTGCTCGGCCGACAGCGCGAACTCGCCCACCAGTGCGGGACCGAGCACCGCGTTGACCGCGCGGTACAGGTAGGAGAGGAAATACCCCGCCAGGAACGGCGGGACCACCCGCAAAAAAGGGGTCAGAGCAATTTATCTTTCATTTCGGCGGCGCTTCCAGGCCGCCGAGGTAGAAGCGATTCCACGTCGGGCTGATGAGGATCTCGTTGACGCACGCGCGCGCGGGCAGCGAGGCGACGAACAGAATGGTCTTGCCCAGGTCTTCGGCCTGCAGCATGCGCGCGCGCACTTCGGCGGTGGGCGGCACCGGACGCTTCTCGAGGATGGGCGTGGCCACCTCTCCGGGCAGCACCGAGGTGGCGCGGATGCCGTTGGCGCACTCTTCCATGTTGATCGATTCGGTGAGCGCCACCACCGCGTGCTTGGTGGCGTTATAGCCCGGGCCGGTCAGGGTGCTGGCATAGCGCCCGGCCCAGGAGGACACGTTGATGATCAGGCCGTCCTTGCGGCCGCGCATGCCGGGCAGCACCGCGTGCACGCAATAGAACATGCCCGAGAGGTTGATCGCCACGATCTCGTCCCAGGACTCCACCGACACGTTGCGGAAGTTGCGCCGCGGACTGTTGACACCGGCGCTGTTCACCAGGATGTCCACGCGGCCGATCTCGGCCGCTACCCTGGCCACGTCCTGCTTGCTCGACACATCCAGGGGAATGGCTTGCGCGCTGCCCGCGGCCTTGACTTCCTTTTCCGCCTTCTTGAGGGTATCGGGACTCCGACCCGAGATCACCACGTGCGCCCCGGCCCGGGCGAGCTCCACCGCGCCGGCCAGGCCGATGCCCGAGCCGCCCCCGGTGATCCAGGCCACGTTTCCCTGCAGCTGCGACATCACGACTCTCCCGTGCCGTTCAGCGCGAAATCGAATATCCGGTAGCTCTTCAGCGTGGCCGCGTCCGCCTTGCGCCGGTAGGCGTCGTTCAGCCGCTCGCTCAGGATGAAGGGCACTTTCGCCTCCGACACCCCGCCGTGGGTGCGCAGCCGGTGGCCCTGCAGGCCGGAAAGGTCGTGCTGCGCCTGCGAGCCGCCGATGCAGGCATGCGCGGTGGAGATCACCACCACGTCGGCTTCGCGGTCGGCGGGCAGGTCGTGCACACGGCAGGCCGTCGCCTTGTCCAGAACGCTTTCTATCCCGGGGAGGCCGTCGATCGCCGCCATCACGTCTTGCGGCGTGGCCTTGCCCTGGCACCAGACGCGTACGAACCCGCCCAGCGCGCCGTGATGGGCGACGAAGGCGTCGGTGATCGGGCAGATGACGCGCGTTTCGCCCTTGCCCAAGCCCGCGTCGAGCACGTCCTGCAGCCAGACCACGTTCGGCTGTCCCGCGGCGTCGGATTTGTCGTTCATGCCGTGGTCGGCGGTAAGCGCCACCAGGGCGCCCAGCTCGGCCAGCCGGCCAAACCGGCGGTCGAGCTCCTCGTAGAAGCGCTTCGCCTCGGGCTCGTGCGGCGCGTACTTGTGCTGCACCCAGTCGGTGAGCGAAAGGTAGAGCAGGTCCGGCCGCCTTTGCTCCAGCAGCCGGATGCCCGCCTCGAGCACGAACAGCGACAGCTCCATGGAGTACATGTCCGGCTGCGGCATGCCCACCAGGCTCAGGACGTTGTCGATGCCGTGCTCCGCCCGCGTCGCCTGGTGCGCGAACTCGGAGGAAAAGCTGACATGGCCGCGCGAGACGTCGAGATCCTTGCCGAGCTGCTTCCTCAGCTTGTCCTTCGCGGTGATCGAGACGACCTTGGCGCCGGCCTGGGCGAAGCGCGAAAGGATAGTGTCGCCGCGCAGCAGCTCGGGCCCGGTCATTACCACGGCTTCTCCGGTTTTCACGTCCAGGTAGAAGTTGCCCGAGATGCCGTGCTGCGATGCCGGGGTGCCGGTGATGATGGACATGTTGTTGGGGCAGGTGAAGCTGGGCACGGTGCCCTCGGCGATGGCGCTGAAGCCCTGGCGCATGAAACGCGCGATGTTCGGGATCGCGTCCTGCGCCAGGTACTCGCGCAGGTACGCGGAGTCGCCGCCGTCGATGCACACGAGCGCCACCGGCCGTTGCGGCCGGCGGTAGGCTACGCCGTTGACGCTCACCACACTGAGGTTTGCCAAAGGCCGTCAGCGCCGCGCGTACTGGGTCTTGCCGAACAGGACTTCCTTCTGCTCCTGGGTCATCTCGCCTGCGCGCCGCGCATCCTTCAGCACCTCGAGCGCGCGCTTCACCGCCGGACGCTCGAGGATCGCATCGCGCCAGCGCTTGAGCGTCGGGTAGTCGTCGATGTTCACACCCTGGCGCTCGGGGAAGCGCAGCCATGGCACGGTCGCCATGTCGGCGATCGTGTACTCATCGCAGGCGACGTACCGGCTTTTCGATAGTTGTCTATCCAGGACCCCATAGAGGCGATTCGCTTCGTTCCTGTAGCGGTTCATGGCGTACTCGATTTTCTCCGGCGCGTAGCCGAGGAAATGGTGCGCCTGGCCGAGCATCGGGCCGATGTGGCCCATCTGGAACATGGTCCACTGCAGCACCTTCCAGCGCTTGGCCATGTCCTGCGGCAGGAACTTGCCGGTCTTGGAGGCGAGGTAGAACAGCATCGCGCCCGACTCGGCGAGCGCGAAAGGCTTGCCGCCCGGACCGTCGGAATCCACCATCGCCGGCATCTTGTTGTTGGGCGAAATCTCGAGGAACTCCGGCTTGAACTGCTCGCCCTTGCCGATGTCGATGGGGTGCACCTTGTACGGCAGCCCGGTTTCCTCGAGCATGATGTGGATCTTGTGCCCGTTGGGCGTCGGCCAGGTGTAGAGATCGATCATAGTTTCACCAGTTGTTTTCCGAAGTTTTGTCCCTTGAGCAGACCGATCAGTCCCCTGGGCGCGTTCTCCAGGCCCTCGACCACCGACTCGCGGTACTTGAGCTTGCCCTGCGTAAGGTAGCCGGCGAGGGCCTGCAGCGCCTCGCCGTAGCGCTCCTTCCAGTCGAACACGATCATGCCCTGCATGCGAATCCGGTTGACCAGCATGGCGCGGATATTCTTCAGCGCGTAAGGCTCGGTAGCGTTGTAGTCCGAGATCAGGCCGCACACCACGATGCGCGAGAAGAGATTCATGTGCCGCAGCAGCGTGTCGAGCGTCTCGCCGCCCACGTTGTCGAAGTACACATCGGCGCCTTTCGGGCAGGCTTCTTTCAAGTCGCGGTGCAGGTTGCCCGCCTTGTAGTCCACGCAGGCGTCGAACCCCAGCTCGCGCGTGACGTAGTCGCACTTCTGCGCGCCGCCGGCAATGCCCACCGCGCGCGCCCCCCAGAGCTTCGCGAGCTGGCC
>CBDDSA010000348.1:0-7403 GCA_965233185.1 uncultured bacterium | reverse complement strand
TACTATTCCATCGCCTATGGCTACAAAGCTCGACAAGCAATTGAATGCCTCGCTGCAGCGGTAAGACGCGCGACTTGCACGGCAGCGCCCCCGACGAATGCCCGGTGGCGCTGCTCATCATCGACATGATCAACGCCTTCGACTTCGAAGGCGCCCCGCAGATGCTGCCGCGCGCCCTCGCCACCGCGCGCGCCATCGCTGCCTTGAAGCAGCGTGCGCACGGCGCCGGCGTGCCGGTCGTCTATGTGAACGACAACTTCGGCAAATGGCGGTCGGATTTCCGCGAGGTGCTCGAGCACTGCCTGCGCTCGCCGGGACGGGACATCGCCGCGCTGTTGAAGCCGGGCAAGGAGGACTATTTCGTCCTCAAGCCCAAGCACTCGGGCTTCCAGCACACCACCCTGGAGGTGCTGCTGGCCCACCTCGGATGCGAGACGCTCGTGCTTACCGGCGTCGCCGGCAATTTCTGCGTGCTGTTCACCGCGCACGACGCCTACATGCGCGACTTCCACCTCGTGGTGCCCCGCGACTGCATCGCCTCGGCGACCGAAGCCGACGACCGCGCCGCGCTCGAGCACATGGCCAAGGTCACCAAGGCAGACATCCGGAATTCATCCGAGCTCGATCTGGCGGCGCTTCAGTAGGTCTTGTAGGGCAGGAACTTGCCCGAAAGCTCGACCCGCACGCGGTCGCCTTTTTCGTGCGGCTCGCGCGCGATGTCCATGGAGAAGTCGATGGCGCTCATGATGCCGTCGCCGAATTCCTCGTGGATCAACTCCTTGATCGTGGTGCCGTACACGTTGACGATCTCGTACCACCGGTAGATCAGCGGGTCGGTTGGGACGGCGCTGGGCAATGAACCCTTGTAGGGCACGCTCTGCAGCAGCAGCACCGCCTCCTCGGGCAGGTCGAACAGCCTGCCCACGGCCTCGGCCTGCTTCTTCGTCATCTGCATCTGTCCCAGGCAGGCCGCCGTAGTCCATTCCTTGGACTGGCCCACCTTTTTCGCCACCTCGGACCACTTGATGCCCTTCTTGAGGCGGCGCCAGGCGATGAGATCGGTGACGTCCTCGCGCTTCATCGGCTTCATCAGGGCGTTAATGGCGGCGTCTGCGTCGCGCTTCATGGCGGTACTCCTCCAACTGGTAGGTCTTGGACCGGTTGACTAAGAAATCGAGCAGGTGATTGCGGATGCCGTAGTAGCGGGCATCGTGGTGCAGGTCCGGGCGCGAACGCGGCTTGGGCAGCGGGTTGGCGACGATCTCCGCCACGCGCGCGCGCGGGCCGTTCGACATGAGCAGGATGCGGTCGGCGAGCAGGATCGCCTCGTCTACGTCGTGCGTGATCATGAACACCGTCTGGCGGGTGGCGGCGCAGATGCCGACCAGCTCGTCCTGGATTACGCCCCGGGTGAGGGCGTCCAGCGCGCCGAAGGGCTCGTCGAGCAGCAGCATCTTGGGCTGGATGGCGAAGGCGCGCGCGATGCCCACGCGCTGCTTCATGCCGCCCGAGAGCTGCGCCGGCTTCTTGTCCTCGGCGCCGGTCAGGCCGACCATGTCGATGAATTTGTGGCAATGGCTGTGCACCTGGACGCGGTTCCACGTCGGCCAGCGGCTGCGCACGGCGAAAGCGATGTTGCTCATCACCGAGAGCCAGGGCATGAGCGCGTGGCCCTGGAACACCACGCCGCGATCGAGCGAGGGGCCGGCCACTTCCCGCCCGTCCATCACCACCGTGCCTTCCGAAGCCCGGTCCAGCCCGGCGAGAATGTTGAGGATGGTGGTCTTGCCGCAGCCCGAGTGGCCGATGATGCAGACGAACTCGCCCTTCTCGACGGAGAAGCTGACGTCCTCGAAAACGCTCGCCGCAGCGAAGCGCTTGGCCAGGCCCTGGATTTCGAGAAAGCTCACTCGGCGTAGGTCACTGCACGCTGCAGCCGTGCCGCCAGCAGATCGAGCAGCATCCCGACCAGGCCGATTGCCAGAATCGCCGCCAGGATGTTGGCTATCGACAGGTTATTCCACTCGTTCCAGACGAAGTAGCCGATGCCCGTGCCGCCCACCAGCATCTCCGCGGCGACGATGACCAGCCAGGCGATGCCGATCGAGATGCGCATGCCGGTCATGATGGTGGGCGCGGCCGCCGGCAGGATCACCGCGAGCGCCTTGCGCAGCGGCCGCACTTCGAGAGTGCGCGCGACGTTCAGCCAGTCGCGCCGCACCGACGCCACGCCGAACGCGGTGTTGATGAGCATCGGCCAGATGGAGCAGATGAAAATAACGAACACCGCGGACACGTCCGAGTCCTTCAGCGTAAAAAGGGCGAGCGGCATCCAGGCGAGCGGCGAGATCGGCTTCAGCACCTGGATGAACGGATCGAGCGCGCGATACACCAGCGGCGACATGCCGATGAGAAAACCCGCCGGAATGGCGATCAGCGCGGCGAGTACGAATCCCAGCGCGACCCGCCCGATCGAGTAGGCGAGCTGCACGCCGATCCCCTTGTCGTTGGGGCCGCGGTCGTAGAACGGGTCGCGCAGGTGCTCGGCGAGCTTGCGCCCAAGATCGCCCGGCGTAGGAAACGCCGATTTGCCGCCGCTTGCTGCCTGCGCTCCGACCAGCTTTGCATACTCGGCATCCACCACGCGCGCGCCGCCCGCCGGCAGCGTGGCGAGGTGCCATGCGCCGAGCGCTGCCGCGAGGATGAGCGCCGACAGCGTCGCTGCCACGAGGCGGCCGCTCATGCGCGCCGGATCGGGAAACTGGTCACGTACTCCTTCGGTTTGAGCGGATCGAAGGCCTTGCCCATCACGCTGAAGCCCTTGTAGGTGGACTTGGGCGCGTCGAGCCCCGCTTCGGCCATGAGCCGCGCGGCGTCGGTGGCGAGAAACACTTCGCGCGCCACGCTCTGATAGTCGACTTCGCCCTTGAGTTGCCCCCAGCGCTTCATCTGCGTGAGGATCCAGACGGCGAAGGAGTGCCACGGGAAGGGATCGAAGTCGATGCGGTCGGGAACCTTGCGCACGTTGCCCAGACCGTCGGCGAACGTGCCGGTCAGCACCTGCTCCACCACCGTGACCGGCTGGTTCAGGTAGTTCGCGGGGGCGATGGCCGCCGCGATCTCCTTGCGATTCTCCGCTTTGCGCGCGTACGCCGTGGCATCCAGGATCGCCTTGAGCAGCGCGCGATAGGTATTGGGCATCGTGGTCACGAACGCCTTGGACGCGGCAAAGGCACAGCAGGGATGGCCGTCCCAGATTTCCTTGGAGAGCGTGTGGATGAAGCCCACGCCGTCGTACACCGCGCGCTGGTTTACCGGATCCGGAGCGAGGAACCCGTCGATGTTGTCGGCACGCAGGTTGGCGACCATCTCGGGCGGCGGCACGGCGCGGATCTGGATGTCGCGGTCGGGGTCGAGGCCGTGCTCCGCCACGTAATAGCGCAGCAGGTAGTTGTGCATGGAGTAGTCGAACGGCACGGCGAACTTGAAGCCTTTCCAGGTCTTCGGGTCGCGCCGGTCCTTGTGCTTCATGGCCAGGGTAATTGCCTGGCCGTTGATGTTCTCTACTGCCGGCATGGTGTAAGGCACCGCAGTCGCGCCGGCGCCCAGCGTGATGGCGAGCGGCATGGGCGAAAGCATGTGGGCGGCGTCGTACTCCCCGTTGAGGGTCTTGTCGCGGATCACCGCCCAGCCCGCAGTCTTTACCACTTCCACGTCGAGGCCATGCTTGCCGTAAAAGCCCATCGGGTGCGCCATGATGATCGGCGTCGCGCAGGTGATCGGAATGAAGCCGACCTTCAGTCTGGACTTTTCCAGCTTGCCGCCGCCCTGCGCGAACACTTCCTTCGCGGCGCCGAGCGGGAAAAGGGTCGACAGCGCAGCGAGCGCCGTGCTCGCACCAACCGCCTGAAGAAAACGGCGCCGCAGCGCGCCGTCGGGCAGCACGGCGCGCAACACCGCCGCTTCGACAAGGCGCTCTTCGCTATCGTGCTCGGCTTGCGACTCGTGCCGGCCGCATGCGCAGGTTCCGAACGTGGACATGTCTGATTGCCTCCCGCAGTGGTGTATGCGGCTCCTTCTGCACCAACCATGCCAGGCGCAATTCGGCCGATTTACGGGGACAGAGGCGGTTCGGCATCACCAGGCCGGTGCACGCGCGTACGTGCCGGCACTGAAGCGGTGCTCAGGGATTGAGCTGCTGGTAGACCGCGTTGGCGACCTTGAACAGGTCGTCCTTGCTGATGTCCGCCGAGGAAAGCGCGTACCCGAGCTTGCGGTCGATCCAGTAGAACACCCGCACGTTGCCTTCCTTCGCGTAGCGGAAGGCCGTCTCGTTGTTGTTCACGGCCTCGGTACGCACATACAAGGTGACGCGCGTGCCCTGATTGCATTGGTACATGAAGTGCGCGACCGGTCCGCTTTCGCCCGGCAGCAGCCGCCCGCCGACCAGGCTGTAGCCGACGGCTTCGAGCTTGGGCGCGCGCAGCGGCGCGCCCAGGCGCTTGGACAGCCAGGCCACGAGGTGCGCTTCCTGGTCCGCGCCGACCTCGACCGGGTGGCGCACTTCCGGAGAGTAGGTGGCGTGCGCGATCGCCGCGCGGTGCGCCATGACCGCGCCCGCGTCGGCGGCAGGCGCCGCGCCCGGTCGGTGCTCGTGCAGCTGCCATCCCGCAACCGTGCCGATTGCGATGCCCGCCGCCAGCCATGCGGCCACGGCGGCGTGGCGCCAGAGGCGCCGCGGGTGTAGCACCTGGCGCAGGCGAGCGGGCACCGGCTCGTCAAGCACGGTGTCGTACGCGGCGCGCAGCGCATCGCCCAGCCTGCGGTAATCCGCTACGCGTTCGGCCTCTTCCGGGTGCGCCGCGATCCACGCTTCCACCGCCGCGCGACGCGGCTCGCCCAGCCTGCCGTCGGCGTAGGCCTGCAGATCGGCGTCGGTAATCGGCGTGTCGCTCATTGGCCTACCTTAGCGGTTATCCACAGCCTGCTCGCCGGGCGCCTCACACGCCACCGAGCGGGCAGGCTGTGGGTAACCGCGTGCACCGTGCGAGGGTTGACGAGCCGAAGCCGGTTTGGTGGGGTGATCGACAGACTTCCGTGCACCTTCTGCGACAGCCTCGGTCGCTTGCCGCTCGAGGGCCCAAATGAGACCCGCTGCGCAGAAGGGGCCGGAAGGCTCAGACGGCTTACAGGATGTTGCGCCAGGCAACTGAAGCCTGAGCGCCTTTCAATGAGCTCGCCGCCCGGCCTTCCGGCACGCGAAGTCTTACTCCAACCACAGGGAGGCTGTCCATGACTTCGTATTCCCACCTTGCCGGCATCGACTGGGCGAGCCAGTCGCACGTACTCTGCGTCATCGACGCCGCCGGCGCCGTGAAGCTGCGCCTGGAGATCGCCCACAGCGCAGAGGGCATCGAGCGGCTCATCCGCCAGCTCAAGAGCTTCGAGGGCATCGTCATCGCTATCGAGCGGCCTTCGGGATTGCTCGTCGACGCCCTGATCGAAGCAGGCCTTCGGGTGGTGCCCATCCACCCCAACGTGCTCAAGGCTTCGCGCGCCCGCTACCGCGGCGCCGGCAAGAGCGATCCGGGCGACGCCTACATGCTCGCCGACCTGCTGCGCACCGATGGGCACCGCTTCAAGGCCCTCGAGCCGCAGTGCGACGAGATCCGCGCGCTGCGCGCGCTCGTGCGCACGCGCGACGATCTGGTCGATGCCCGTGTGGCGCTTGCCAATCAGTTGCGCAGCCTGCTCGAATCCTTCTGGCCCGGCGCCGCCGAGATCTTCGCCGACGTCGACTCGCCGATCGCCCTTGCCTTCGTCGCCCGCTACCCCACGCCGCAGAGCGCGGCGCGCCTGGGCGAGAAGCGCCTGGCTGCCTTCCTTGCCCAGCACAGCTACTGCGGTCGCCGCCCCGTGGCAGCGCTGCTCGAGCGGATGCAGGCCGCTGCCGTGGGCCACGCTGGCGAGCTGGAGGCCGAAGCCAAAGGCGAGCTCGTGCGCAGCCTCGCCGCGGTCCTCCAGCCCCTGGTGGCCGAGATCGCCAAGCTCAGCGCACGCATCGAGCACACCGTCGCCAATCTCGCCGATGGCCAGATCGTCATGTCCTTCCCGCGCTCGGGCCGCATCTGCGCCGCTCAGGTCCTCGCCGAGCTCGGCAGCGTGCGCGAGCGCTTCCCCACCGAGGCCCAGCTCGCCGCTGAGGCGGGCGTCGCACCCGTGACCTACGCCTCGGGCAAGCATCGCAGCGTCGTGTTCCGCTTCGCTTGCAACCACCGCCTGCGCCGTGCGCTCACCTGCTTCGCCGACCAATCCCGGCATGCAAATGAATGGGCTGCCGACATCTACCGTCGCGCCCGCGCTCGAGGTTGCGATCACCCTCATGCAATTCGCATCCTCGCCCGCGCCTGGGTCCGTGTGCTCTGGCGCGCCTGGTTCACAAGAACCCCTTACCAGCCACATCTGCATCGCGGCGCCATGGCCCTGAATATGGCCAAGGGTTGACACAGGATGTCTCATTTCACCAGCTTCAGCTTCGCCGCGGCCGACTGGCCGAGCATAAGCGCGCGCAGCTTTTCGCGCGCTCTCGACAGGCGCGACATCACCGTGCCGATCGGAATGCCGAGCGTGCGCGCCACCTCCTCGTAGCTCATCTCCTCGAGCGTGACGAGCAGCAGCACGGCGGCCTGCTCGGCCGGCAGGCGGGCGATGGCGCGATCGAGGTCGCGCACCAGCAGCGCATCGCCCTGCGAGGCGCGCTGCGCGAGCTCGGGCATCTCGTCCTCGAGCATGTCGGTGGGACGCGCGGCGCGCACCCGGTTGACGTGTACGTTGTGCATGACGGTGAAAAGCCACGCCCGCAGATCGGTCCCGCGGCGGTAGAGGTGCAGCTTCGCCCATGCGCGCTCGAGGGTGTCCTGCACGAGGTCATCGGCAGTGGCCCGGTCGCCCACCAGTGCGCGGGCATAGCGCCGCAGCCGCGGGATCAGGTCGACCAGGCGCTGGGCTTCGTTCATGGTGGGAACAGGGCTGGAAGGAACCCTATTCCACGCTATTTCGGCTCGTCCGGCAATGGCGGCAGCGAGCGCAGGTAGGCAATGAGCGCATCGAGATCCTGTCGCGTGAGCTGGCTGGTAGTGTTCTGGACTACTTCAGCCATGGACTCGGACAGGACGTCGCCCTCCGGGGTCATCCCGGTCTGCAGCACCTCACGGAGATACTCGTCCGATCGTCGCTTCAGACGTGCGGGGGTAAGATTGGCCGCAGTGGCTTCCCCCACCTTGGCACCGGCGAGGTGACGGTCCTTCTTCGGCCCGCCTAGAAGGTTGCGCGGCGTGTGGCACTCGCCGCAGTGGCCCAAAGCATTGGCGAGGTACGCGCCGCGATTGACCGCCTCGCTTTTC
>CBDDSA010000347.1:0-11960 GCA_965233185.1 uncultured bacterium | reverse complement strand
AAGACGATGTCGCGCGGGACGTTCTTCTCCCGGGCGAGCACGTCCACCAGCATCACCAGCTCCCTGTTTCCTGCCGCCACCGCGTTGACCGCTGCTTTGACCGCCACTCTTTCCTCACAATTCAGGTATCAGCTTTGCCCGATCCACGTCGTCGAGCGCCAGCACCACTGTCTGCCCTTCGAGCTCCAGGCTCACCTGGCCCGCGTCGGCGCCCCGCAGCACGCCGACGAACTTGCGCCGGCCGGTGGCGTCCGGGATGCGCATGCGCACTTCCGCCTTCTGTCCGGCGAAGCGCGCAAAGTCGCTCTCCTTGCGCAGCGGCCGATCCAGCCCGGGCGAAGAGACTTCCAGCCGCTCGTAATCGATCCCTTCGACCGCCAGCAGGCGCGTCAGGTGCCGGCTGATCGCTGCGCAATCGTCCAGCGTGACGCCTCCCGGCTTGTCGATGAACAGGCGCAGGAGCCGCCCGCCGTTCGACGCCTGCAGGTCGACCAGCTCGAACCCCATGCCGGTCACCGCCGGCTCGACGACGTTCTCGAGGCGCAAACAAAAAATGGGCCGAAGCCCATCGCTAAATCAAAAGATGCTCTAAAGCTTTTGAAGTATAACCGGATTGTGCAGCTCCCGCCAGCGTCCAGGCGCGAGATCGGCGGGCAGCTCGACCGGTCCGTAGCGCAGCCGCACCAGCTTGCTCACCGGGTGGCCCAGCGCCTCGAACAGGCGCCGCACCTCCCGGTTCCTGCCTTCTTTCAATATCACTCGATACCAGCGGTTCGCGCCCTCGCCTTCCCGATAGACCTCGATCTTCTCGAACCGAGCGGGAGCGTCGTCGAGCGCAACCCCGTCAAGTAGCTGTTTTTTCTCGCCTGGCTGCAATTCGCCGCGAATGCGCGCCGCGTATTCGCGCTCCAACCCGTACCGGGGGTGCATTAGCCGGTTGGCGAGCTCGCCGGAATCGGTGAGGAGCAGCAGGCCCGAGCTGTTGAGGTCCAGCCGCCCGACTGCAACCCAGCGGCCCGGGGGCAGCGAGGCGAACACCGTGCGCCGCCCCTGGGGGTCGCTGCGGGTCACGAGCTCGCCCACCGGCTTGTGGTACAGGAGCACCCGCGCCGCCGCGGCGGATGCGAGCGTCACCGGCTTGCCGTCGACCCGAAGCTCGTCCTGCGGGACGGCGCGCGTGCCGAGCTCGGCGACCTTGCCGTTTACGGTGATGCGCCCGGCGGAGATCCAGCCTTCGATCTCCCGGCGCGAGCCCAGCCCGGCGCCCGCCAGGAGCTTCTGGACTCGCTCTCCAGTCGACGCCGCTTGCGGCTCAGCCGTTGGTGCCGGTGGCGGCGGTTTCCCGGGACTCTTCGTCGGCAGGCCGCAGCTCCGCTTCCACCACTTCCCCTGCCACGGCCACCTGGCCTTCGCGCGCCGGCTCGAGCTGCAGGGTCTGGGCGAGCTCTTCGAGCGGCGGCAGCTCCTGCAGCGAGCGCAGGCCGAGCTCGTCGAGGAAGCGCCGCGTGGTGGCGTAAAGCGCCGGCCGGCCGGGGGTTTCCCGGTGGCCGACGGTGTCGATCCAGCCGCGGTTCTCGAGGGTCTGGATGATCTGGGTAGAGACCGTGACGCCCCGGATGTCTTCGATGTCGCCGCGCGTGACCGGCTGGCGATAGGCGATGATCGCCAGCGTCTCCATGACCGCCCGTGAATAGCGGGGGGGCTTCTCCGGCTGCAGGCGCGCGATGTAGGGCTGGAACTCGGCGCTCGTCTGGAAGCGCCAGCCGCTCGCCACGGCGACCAGCTCGACTGCCCGGCCGCTCCAGTCGGTGCGCAGCTCCTCCACCAGGTTCTTCAGCGTGTCGAGCGCAATATCGTTGTCGAACAACCGCTTGAGGTCGTTCAGGCCGACCGGCTCCTGGGACGCGAGCAGCGCCGCCTCGAGGATTTTCTTGGCGTCAGCTGGGTTTTGCATGGCTCAATTTTACGTAAATCGGCGCAAAACATTCGGACTGCGTGATCTCGATGAGCAGCTCCCGCGCGAGCTCCAGCACCGCGAGGAAGGTCACCACCAGCACCGGAATGCCGCGCGCCGGGTCGAACAGCTCGGAGAACTCGAGCACCCGGCGCTCCTGCAGCCCGCGCAGGATGGCGCTCATGTGCTCGCGCACCGAGAGCTCCTCGCGCGAGATGCGGTGGTGCTTCGACATGCGGGCGCGGTAGAGCAGGCCGCGCCAGGCTTCGGCCAGGTCCTGCGCGCTCACCTCGGGCAGGCGCTCCGATACGGTCCTTTCGATCCACACCGACAGGGCGATGACGTCGCGGCCGAGCTGCGGCAGCTCGTCCAGCGCCTGCGCCGCCTTCTTCATGCGCTCGTACTCGAGCAGGCGCCGCACCAGCTCGGCGCGCGGGTCCTCCTCCACCGCCACGGCGGCCGGGGGGCGCGGCAGCAACAGCCGCGACTTGATCTCCATCAGCATGGCGGCCATGACCAGGTACTCGGCGGCGAGCTCCAGGTTCTTGGTGCGCATGATCTCGACGTACTCGAGGTACTGGCGCGTCAGCGGCGCCATGGGGATGTCCAGGATGTCGAGGTTTTCCTTGCGGATCAGGTAGAGCAGCAGGTCGAGCGGTCCCTCGAAGGCCTCCAGGATGACTTCCAGCGCATCCGGCGGGATGTACAGGTCGTGCGGCAGCTCGATGTACGGCTCGCCATAGATCTTCGCCATCATGGTCATGGATAGGCAAGCCCCATCGCTTCGCGCACGTCGCGCATGGTTTCGGCGGCCAGGCGCTTCGCCTTCTCGCCGCCGTCGGCGACGATGTTGCGCACCAGGGTCGGGTCGTCTAGGTATACCTGGCCGCGCTCGCGCATCGGCGCGAGCTCCGCATTGATCGCGTCGATCACCGGCTGCTTGCATTCCAGGCAGCCGATGCCGGCGCTGGTGCAGCCCTTCCACACCCAGTCCTTGCGCGCGGCGTCCGAGTAGACCTTGTGCAGCTCCCACACCGGGCATTTCTCGGGATTGCCCGGATCGGTGCGCTTCACGCGCGCCGGATCGGTCGGCATGGTGCGCACCTTCTTCGCCACGGACTCCGGGTCCTCGCGCAGCGAGATGGTGTTGCCGTACGACTTGGACATTTTCTGCCCGTCCAGCCCGGGCATCCTGGGGGCTTCGGTGAGCAGCACCTCGGGCTCCACCAGGATTTTCTTGCCGCCGCCTTCCAGCCAGCCGTAGAGCCGCTCACGGTCGCCGCGCGACAGGTTCTGCTGCTCGTCGAGCAGCGCCTGCGCGCGGGCGAGCGCCTCGGCGTCGCCCTGCTCCAGGAACTTGCCGCGCAGATCATTCAGCAGGCGCGCCTTCTTGCTGCCCATTTTCTTCGCCGCGGCCTTCGCCTTGTCCTCGAAGCCCGGCTCCTTGCCGTAGAGGTGGTTGAAGCGGCGCGCCACCTCGCGCGTGAACTCCACGTGCGGCACCTGGTCCTCGCCCACGGGCACGTAGCGCGAGCGATAGATGAGGATGTCGGCCGACTGCAGCAGCGGATAGCCGAGAAAGCCGTAGGTGGACAGATCGCGGTGGGTGAGCTTCTCCTGCTGGTCCTTGTAGGTCGGCACGCGCTCCAGCCAGCCCAGGGGCACCATCATGGACAGGAGCAGGTGCAGCTCCGCGTGCTCGGGCACCTGCGACTGGATGAACAGCATCGACTGGTTGGGGTCGATGCCCGCGGCCAGCCAGTCGATCACCATGTCCCAGGTGTTCTTCTGCACGTCGCCCGGGGCCTCGTAGTCGGTGGTGAGCGCGTGCCAGTCGGCCACGAAGAACAGGCACGGATACTCGCTTTGCAGCACCGCCCAGTTCTTGAGCACGCCGTGGTAGTGGCCCAGGTGCAGGCTGCCGGTCGGGCGCATGCCCGACAGGACGCGCGTTTCGTACATCGTCAAAACACCACCGCCCGGATGAGCGCGCCGGACACTCCCACCAGCGGCGCGAGGATGAAGCTCAGGCCATTGGTCACCAGCAGCACCAGCAGCAGCGGAATGCCCCACGGCTCGAGCTTGGAATACTGCCAGGCCGCCCGGCTGGGAAGCAGGCTCGCGACGATGCGTCCGCCGTCCAGCGGCAATATCGGCAGCAGGTTGAGGAACATGAACACCAGGTTGACGATGATCCCGGCGCGCGACATCACGCCCAGCGCGGCGGCGAAGCCGCCCTCGGGCACGACGATGGAAAGCTTGAGGAGCACCGCCCAGGCGAGCGCCATGGCGAGGTTGGCGCCCGGCCCGGCGGCGGCCACGAGCGCCATGTGCTGGCGCGGCTTGCGCAGCGCGGAGAAATTCACCGGCACGGGCTTCGCCCAGCCGAACAGCAGCCCCTGGGTGCCGGCGAGGCTGCTCGCGGTCAGGATCACCGCCGGGACCACGATGGTGCCGATGAGATCGATATGGCGCAGCGGATTCAGGCTGATGCGGCCCTGCGCATGCGCCGTCATGTCGCCGAAGTAGCGCGCCACGTAGCCGTGCGCGGCCTCGTGCAGCGTGATGGCGAACAGCACCGGGAGCGCGTAGATGGCGACCGTCTGAACGAGGAGATTGACGTCCATCTTTTTGAGCCGGAATTTTATCAGACCGACTCGACCGCGAACGGGGCGAGCGGGCCCTTGCCTTTGCGCAGCACCTGTGGTTCGGCGCCGGTGAGATCGAGCACCGTGCTGGGCTGCGTGTCGCAGTGGCCGGCGTCGATGATGAGGTCGAGGCGCCGCTCCAGGCGGGCGCGGATCTCGTGCGCATCCGACAGCGGTGCGGCGTCGCCGGGCAGGGTGAGCGTGGTGGAGAGCATCGGCTCGCCGAGCTCGGCGATCAGCGCGTGCGCCGCCGGATGGCCGGGGATGCGCACGCCGATGGTTTTCTTGCGCGTCACCCGGCGCGGCACCTCGCGCCGCGCCGGCAGGATGAAGGTGTAGCTTCCCGGGACCTTGAGCAGGGCGAAGTTCTTGTCGTTGACCATCGCGTACTTCGCGATCTCTGAGAGATCGCGGCACATCAGCGTGAGGTGGTGGCGCTCGTCGATGCCGCGTATGGCGCGCAGGCGCTCGAGCGCCGCGCCCTCGTCCAGGTGGCAGCCCAGCGCATAGCACGAGTCGGTGGGATAGGCGATGAGGCCGCCGCGGCGCACGATGTCGGCCGCCTGGCGCACCAGGCGCTTCTGCGGATGCGTGGGATGCAGGGTGAAGAGCTGCGCCATCAGCGCAGGAAATCTTCTATGAGCCGCGCCACCCCTTCGGGCTGGTCGTGATGCAGCATGTGGCCCGCGTCGGCGACCGTCGCGTACTGCAGATTGCGGAACGCCGCGCGCCGCTCGGCGTGGTCCGCCTGCGTGAGGCCCATGCGCTGCAGCGTGTCGGAGGCCGCCGCGTCGACCCAAAGCACCGGCGCGGCGACCTGCTGCCAGCAGGCGCGCATTTCCTCGTAGCGCCACAGCACCGGGTTCACGATCTTGTGCGCCGGGTCGCCGCGCAGCAGCACGCCCTGCTCGCCCGCGTCGTGCCCCCAATGTCGCGCGAGGAAGCTCGCCTTGTCCGAGGACAGCCTGGGGTTAGCCTGGCGCAGCCGTGCGGCGAGCTCGTCGAAATCCTTGTAGGTGCGAAGGCGCGGCCGCTGGCGCAGCTCATTCAGCCAGCGCGCATAGCGCCCCGGCGCTTCCTCCGCGCGCGTGGGCTTCAGGCCGAAGCCTTCCAGGTTGACGAGCTTTGCCACGCGCCGCGGCCGCACGCCCGCGTACAGGCACGCCACGTTGCCACCCAGGCTGTGGCCCACAAGGTTTACAGCAGAATCATCAAAGTGGGAAAGGAGGGCGTCGAGATCTCCCAGATAATCCGGAAACCAGTAGCAATCCGACTTGCCCCACTGCGTGAGCCCGTAGCCGCGCCAGTCGGGGGCGTAGATGTCCCATTCGCCCTGCAGCGCGTCGGCGAGGAACTGGAACGATGCCGACACGTCCATCCAGCCGTGCAGCAGGAAGAGCTTGCGCGCGCCTTCGCGCGGCCAGCGCCGCACGTGGTAGCGCAGGCCGCGGATCTCGAGGAACAGCGACTGGCTGGGCTTCAATGCTCGAACCTAAAGGGCACGTCGGGCGCGCGGCCGGACACCAGGTCGGCGAGCGCGCGGCCCGAGCCGCACGCCAGCGTCCAGCCGAGCGTGCCGTGGCCGGTGTTGAGGAACAGGTTGGAAAGGCGCGTGCGCCCGATGAGCGGCACGTTGTTCGGCGTCGCCGGCCGCAGCCCCGCCCAGGTGTCGATGGTGGTGATCGCGCCCAGCCCCGGGAAGAGCTCGCGCACGCGCCGCGTGATGGCGGCGCAGCGCAGCGCGTTCACGCCGGTGTCGTAGCCGGCGAGCTCCGCCGTGCCGGCCGCGCGCAGGCGGCTCCCGAGGCGCGAGATCACGATCTTGTGCGCCTCGTCGGTGAGGCTCACCGAAGGCGCGGCGCCCTCCTCCGCCGGCCCGAGCGGCAGCGTGATGGAGTAGCCCTTCAGCGGGTAGACCGGGATGCGGATGCCCAGGGGGCGCAGCAGGAGCGGGCTGTAGCTTCCCAGCGCGACGACGTACGCGTCCGCGCTCAGGCGCTGATCGTCCTCCAGGCGCGCCGCGGTCACGCTGCCGCCCTCGGCCTCGAGCGCCTTCAGCGTGGCGTTGAAGCGAAAGGCCACGCCGCACTGCGAGGCGAGCGTCGCGAGCTCACGCGTGAAGCGATGCGCGTCGCCCGACTCGTCGCTCGGCGTATATACGCCCCCGGCGACCGGGTCGTGCGAATCCCTCAGGGCGGGCTCGAGCGCCAGGCACTCGGGCGCGGTTTTCACTTCGCGCGCGATGCCGAGCGCGCGCACGGCCTCTGCCCCGCGCGCCAGCACCTCGAAATCGCGCGCGTCGGTGGCAAAGTGCAGGATGCCGCGGCTCAGCTGGTCGTAGCTGATCCCCAGGCGATCGCGCAGCGCGAGCAGGCATTCGCGGCTGTAGGCGGCAAGCCCGGCGAGCGCGCGGCAGTTGCGCTCGAACGCCCCGGGCATGCATTCGGCCAGGAAGCGCAGCGCCCATTCCCATTGCGCCCAGTCGGCGCGCGCCCGGAAAAGGAGCGGCGCGTCCTCGCGCCCCAGCCAGCGCGCGAGCTTCGGCACGAGCGAGGGCTTGGCCCAGGGCTCGGCGTGCGCGGCCGAGACCTGGCCGCCGTTGGCGAACGACGTCTCCTGCGCCGCCTGCGGCTGGCGGTCGAGCACCGTCACCTCGTGACCCGCCTGCGCGAGATACCAGGCGCTGGTCACGCCGACCACGCTGGCGCCGAGAACAAGCACTTTCACTCGATTATCATAGCGCCATGCCTCTTTTTTCCCTCGGCGAGCGCCGCGTGCAGCTCCTGGGCGAGCGCCACTACGTGGCCTACGACGCCACGCTGGTCGGCGACATCGCGCTCGAGACCGACGTCAGCATCTGGTTCAAGGTGGTGATCCGCGCGGAGAACGACCGCATCCGCATCGGCGAAGGCTGCAACGTTCAGGACGGCTCGGTGCTGCACGTCGACCCGGGCTATCCCATGCGCCTGGAGCCGCGCGTGACCATCGGCCACAAGGTGATGCTGCACGGCTGCACCGTCGGCGAAGGCAGCCTCGTGGGCATCAACAGCGTGGTCATGAACGGCGCGCGCATCGGCCGCAGCTCGCTCATCGGCGCCAACACCCTCATTCCGGAGGGCAAGGAGATTCCCGAGGGCGTGCTGGTGCTGGGCTCCCCCGGGAAAGTGGTGCGCGACCTCACGCAGGAGGAGAAGGACCGCCTGCTCACGATCGCGCAGGGCTACATCGACCGCGGCCGGTTCTACAAAAAGAACCTAAAAGAGATCTAAAAGCAGGGACAGACCACGTTTACTTCGGCGCCATCCTGATGGCCCCGTCGAGGCGAATCGTCTCTGCGTTCAGCATCTCGATCTCGACGATCGCCTTCACCATCTGCGCGAACTCGCCCGGCCGGCCCAGGCGCGAGGGAAAAGGCACCTGCTTGCCCAGCGAGTCCTGCGCCTCCTTCGGCAGCCCGGCGAGGAGCGGCGTCTCGAAGATTCCCGGGGCGATGGTGCACACGCGGATGCCGTTACGCGACAGATCGCGCGCGATGGGCAGGGTCATGCCGACGATGGCGCCCTTGGAGGCCGAGTAGGCGGCCTGGCCGATCTGCCCGTCGAAGGCCGCCACCGAGGCGGTGTTGACGACGACCCCGCGCTCGCCGCCGGCGTTGGGCGAAGCCTTGGCCATTGCATCGGCCGCCAGGCGCGTCATGTTGAAGGTGCCGATCACGTTCACCTGGATCACCTTCTGGAAACGACCGAGGTCGTGCGGCGCTTCTTTCCCCAGCGTGCGCTCGGCGAGCGCGATGCCGGCGCAGTTCACCAGCACCTGCAGGCCGCCGAACTCCTTCAGCGCCAGCGCCACCGCTGCCTTGCCGTCGGCTTCCGAGGAAACGTCGGTCCTCACGAAGCGCCCGCCGATTTCCTTCGCGAGCTTCTCGCCCGCCTCGACCTGCAGGTCGGCGATCACCACCTTGGCGCCGTTCTCGGCCGCCATGCGCGCGCTCGCCGCGCCCAGGCCGGAGGCACCGCCGGTGACGAGGAAAACGCTGTTCTTGATCTGCATTAAAACTCCGTCGGGGTGTAAGGGGATTCGTTGGGGAAGAACGCTGTATTCGAGGATAATTTTACATTCATGAAGCTAGCTTTCGGAATCGCCTTCGGTGATTTGTACGAGCGCGCCGGTCTGCTGCGTGTCGACCAGGCGTTCCTCGACTTCATCGGCGAGGCGGATACCGCGTTACGTAACCGGCTGATATCCGCGAGAACTAAACCCCTTGCGGGCAGGGAGGAATCTGACCTCCTTGTCGCTCTCGCCCCGCACGTCGAGGACTTCATCGCCCGCCTGTTCGGCATCGAGGCCGAGGCGCGCGCGCTCGCCGAGCGCCACAACGAGCTTGCGCCCATCTTTTCGGTGAAGCGCCTGTTCGTGCAGCGGCGCGCCCTGCACAAGGTGAAGCCCGAAGACGCGCGGCCCGACGGCTACGCCTTCACCACCGAGCTCGACTTCGCCCGCCAGGTCACCGAATGGATGAAGGACGAGGCTACGCACGCGGCGAAGCTCGAAGCCGCGGCGCGCTACGCCGCCTGGGCCACGATCACGCCCGAGGGCAAGGCGAAGCATGCGCACGGGGTGCTCTTCAAGGCGCCGAAGAAGCTCGACTACATGCGCCTCATCCCGGTGGTCGAGCCGCGGCACCGGGAAGGCTTCGCCCAGACCGACCCCGGCACCGACCTGGTGGGCGCGCTGGACGAGGCGAACTACTGCATCTGGTGCCACGAGCAGGGCAAGGACTCCTGCTCCAAGGGTTTGCGGGAGAAATCCCAAAAGGAAGCGAACTCGGATCAATTTCGTAAATCACCTTTCGGCGTGCCGCTCGCCGGCTGCCCGCTGGAGGAGAAAATCTCCGAGTTCCACATGGTGAAGGCGCGCGGCCAGCCGCTCGCGGCGCTGGGCATCATCGCGGTAGACAACCCCATGGTCGCCGGCACCGGCCACCGCATCTGCAACGACTGCATGAAGGCCTGCATCTACCAGAAGCAGGACCCGGTCGACATCCCGCAGGCGGAAACCCGCACCCTGAAGGACGTGCTCGAGCTGCCTTGGGGCTTCGAGATCTACTCGCTGCTGACGCGCTGGAACCCTTTCGACCTGGGCCGCCCCTACCCCCGGGAAGCCACGGGGAAGAAAGTGCTGATCGTGGGCCTGGGCCCCGCCGGCTTCACCGTGGCGCACCACCTGATGAACGACGGCCACACCGTGGTCGGCATCGACGGCCTGAAGATCGAGCCGCTCGAGCCCTCGGTCTGCGGCGTGGATCCGCTGGGCAACCGTGCCGCTTTTTCCCCGATAAAACATATCTCGGCAATTCGAGAACCGCTCGACTCGCGCGTCATGGCCGGCTTCGGCGGCGTGGCCGAATACGGCATCACGGTGCGCTGGGACAAGAACTTCCTGAAGATCATCCGCCTGCTCCTCGAGCGGCGCCGGCAGTTCGCCATGTTCGGCGGCGTGCGCTTCGGCGGCACGCTCAACATCGACGAAGCGTTCGAGCGCGGCTTCGACCACATCGCGCTGTGCGCCGGCGCGGGACGCCCGACGGTGCTCGACATCCCCAACGGCTTCGCGCGCGGCGTGCGCGCCGCCTCCGACTTCCTCATGGCGCTCCAGCTCACCGGCGCGGCGAAGCGCGAGTCCATCGCCAACCTGCAGATCCGCCTGCCGATCGTGGTGATCGGCGGCGGCCTTACCGCCATCGACACCGCCACCGAGTCCCTCGCCTACTACGCGGTGCAGGTGGAGAAGTTCCTCGCGCGCTGCGAGGCGCTCGAGGAGCAGCCACGCTGGACCCCGGAGGAGCGCGAGATCGCCGAGGAGTTCATTGCCCACGCCAAGGCCCTGCGCAAGGCGGACCCCGCGCAGCGCCGCGCGCTGCTGCAGTCCTGGGGCGGCGCGACCATCGCCTACCGCCGCCGCCTGGTCGACAGCCCCTCGTACACGCTGAACCACGAGGAAGTCGAGAAAGCGCTCGAGGAAGGCATCGTCTTCGCCGAGAACCTCGCCCCGGTGCGCATCGAGGTGGATGCGTATGGCCACGCTCGCGCCGTAAGCTTTTCACAAGGAATTGAACTCCCGGCAAAGTCAGTCCTGATCGCCGCCGGCACCCAGCCCAACACGGTGCTTGCGCGCGAGGAAGGCGTGAGCCTCGCCCTCGACGGCAAATACTTCCTGGCCTGCGACGAGACCGGCGCCCCGCTGAGCCCCGAGCGCCACACCTCCAAGCCCAAGCACCCCGACGTGCTCCTGCACCGCACGCCCGACGGGCGCTTCATGAGCTTCTTCGGCGACCTGCACCCCTCCTACTTCGGCAACGTGGTGAAGGCGATGGGCAGCGCCAAGCAGGGTTTCCCTGTGGTCTCCAGGATTCTTTCAAAACGAGATCCGGCTTCGTCCCTGGACGACGCCGCCTTCCTCTCCCGCCTGAACCGCGAGCTGCGCGCCGTAGTGCACGAAGTGCGCCGCCTCACGCCCACCATCGTCGAAGTGGTGCTGCGCGCCCCGGTCGCCGCGCGGCGCTTCCAGCCCGGCCAGTTCTACCGCATGCAGAACTTCGAGACCCTGGCGCTGCGCGTGCCCGGCACCACCCTCGCGATGGAAGGCCTCGCCCTCACCGGCGCCTGGGTCGACCGCGACAAGGGCCTCATCTCCGTAATCGCGCTGGAGATGGGCGGCTCGGCCGACCTGCTGGCCTACCTGCAGCCCGGCGAGCCCGTGGTCCTGATGGGCCCCACCGGCACCCCCACCGAGATCCCGCGCGGCGAAAACGTCGTCCTCGCCGGCGGCGGCCTGGGCAACGCCGTCCTCTTCTCCATCGGCCGCGCCATGCGCGCCGCCGGCTCCAAGGTCACCTACTTCGCCGGCTACCGGCACCTGTCCGACCGCTACCGCGTCGACGACATCGAGGCCGCCTCCGACGTCGTCGTCTGGTGCTGCGACGAGCCCCCCGGCTTCACCCCCCGCCGCCCGCAGGACCGCGCCTTCGTCGGCAACATCGTCCAGGCCATGCAGGCCTATGCCTCCGGCGCCCTCGGCAAGCAGGAGATCCCCTTCTCCAGCACCGACCGCATCATCGCCATCGGCTCCGACCGCATGATGGCCGCCGTCGCCCAGGCGCGCCACGGCGTCCTGCAGAAGTATCTAAAGCCCACGCACCGCGCCATCGGCTCCATCAACTCGCCGATGCAATGCATGATGAAAGAAATCTGCGCCCAGTGCCTCCAGCCCCACGTCGACCCCCAGACCGGCCAGACCAGCTACGTCTTCTCCTGCTTCAACCAGGACCAGCCGCTAGACCAAGTCGACTTCAGCGCCCT
>CBDDSA010000346.1:0-20724 GCA_965233185.1 uncultured bacterium | reverse complement strand
GATCCGCGTGATCTACGCGCTGCGCGACACCAAGATCCAATCGTTCGCCGACGCCTTCAGGCTCAGGGGACGCTGATCGATAGTGAGACGCAAATCGGGGTCAGAGCCCGATTGCGCATTCGGGCTCTGACCTTGATTTGGCTTGACGTTACTTGGCGGTGGCGCTGGTCGGCTGCAGACCCGACTTCACTTCCAGCTCGGCGAGCTTGCCGGCGCACAGGGTGGCGACCACGCTATTGGGGTCCTTGCGGTCGGGCATGGTGGCCCAGCCGCCTTTGGCGACGATCTCACCGCGCTCGTACCAGCTCGCGTCGCTCAGCTTCGCGAGCCGCGCCTTGGCATCGGCCTGCGCCATGAACTCCTCGACGCAAATGACGGTGGCAAGCTCCTGGCGCGCGTTGGTCGCGGCCTCCGACACCTGCTTCTGCGCGCTGCCGCCGGTGACCCAGCCGGCCATGCCGAAGCCGATCACGAGCGTGGCGACCACCGATCCGGCGGCCAGCCAGAACGCCTGGGTCTTGGTGAGCCGGTAGTCGTCCCAGCGCTGGCGCAGCACTTCCGTTCTGGAAAGCGGTTGCATGGTCAGGTCCTCTTCCTCGGTTGATGAGAGGACAGGCTAGGTCGTGCACGCTTAAGCGCGGCTTAAGCCCCCGCCGAATCGCCGCCGGCGCGCCGGGCTCAACTGGCTGCGGGCCGCGGGCCGCGGCGTGGCGGGACGCCGGCCCCATTCCTGGCGCTTGAGAAGCTTGAGGGTGAGGATTCGCGAAAGGTGCATGAGGGGTTTCCTCGAAGCAGGTGATCCTTGAAGCAGCGGAGCCGCCGGTGCGTCGCATCCTCGTTTCCGGCTTGCGTTTCCAACCATGGAGTAGCTACGGCGGCTCCGCTTGCCCCTAACATGCGCCCGCAACGCTTAAGCGCGCCTTAAGGGCCTGTCGCGCGTCCGCTACATGAGGCACTATGAACACCATGCTGCGGGTCGCCCTGCTCGGTATGCTGTTCTCGGCCTGCGCCGCGGCGGCCCCGGTCCACGTCGTGCCGCTCGAGGGCGCCATCGGTCCGGCGAGCGCGGATTTCGCGCGCCGCGGCATCGAGCGCGCGGCGAAGCAGGGCGCCGAGCTGGTGGTGCTGCGCATCGACACCCCGGGCGGCCTGGATACGTCCATGCGCGACATCATCAAGGCGATCCTCGCGTCGCCCGTGCCGGTCGCGGCGTACGTCGCGCCCAGCGGCGCGCGCGCCGCGAGCGCCGGCACCTTCATCCTGTACGCGGCGCACATCGCCGCGATGGCGCCGGGCACCAACCTGGGCGCCGCTTCCCCCGTGTCCATCGGCGGCGGCATGGCGCAGAAGGACGGAAAAAAGGAAGAAGACACCATGACGCGCAAGGTCACCAACGACGCGGTCGCCTATATCCGCGGCCTCGCCGAGCTGCGCAAGCGCAACGCCGACTGGGCGGAGAAGGCGGTGCGCGAAGGGGCGAGCCTGCCGGCGCAGCAGGCGCTGAAGCTCAAAGTCATCGATCATGTCGCTGCCGATCTGCCGGCACTGCTCGCCGCCCTGGGAAAGGAATCGGCAGAAGTCAAAACCATCGACATCGACTGGCGCACGCGGGTGCTCGGGGTGATCACCAATCCGACCGTCGCCTACCTCATGATCCTGGTGGGCATCTACGCGCTCATCTTCGAGTTCATGAACCCGGGGCTGATCCTGCCCGGGGTGATCGGCGCCATCGCGCTGCTGCTCGCGCTCTACGCCCTGCATCTTCTGCCGGTGAACTACGCGGGGCTCGCGCTCATCGTGCTGGGCATCGCCTTCATGGCGGCCGAGGCCTTCCTGCCGGCCTTCGGCGCGCTGGGCGTGGGCGGCCTCATCGCCTTCGTGCTCGGCTCGATCCTGCTGATCGACGACGAGACCGAGCTGCCCGGCTTCGAGATTCCCTACGCGCTGATCGGCGGCGTGGCGGTGGCGAGCGCGGGCTTCCTGGTATTCATGCTGGGCCTGCTCGCGAAGAGCCGCAAGCGCGCCGTGGTGAGCGGGCGCGAGCAGCTGGTCGGCGCGCCCGGCGAGGCGCTGGAGGATTTTTCCGCCGAAGGGTGGGCGCGCGTGCACGGCGAGCGCTGGCGGGTGCGCGCAGCGGCGCCGGTGCGCCGCGGCCAGCGGCTGCGCGTCACCGGCATGCGCGGCCTGGTTCTCGACGTCGTTGCGGAAGGAGACTGACATGTACTTCGCACTGGGTTTCGTGGTCCTGCTCCTGCTGCTGGCCGCCGCCTCGATCAGGATCCTGCGCGAATACGAGCGCGGGGTGATTTTTTTCCTGGGCCGCTTCAACGGGGTGAAGGGTCCGGGCCTCATCATCGTCATCCCGGTGGTGCAGCAGATGGTGCGCGTCGACCTGCGCGTGCGCGTGTTCGACGTGCCGACGCAGGACGTCATCTCCCGCGACAACGTCTCGGTGAAGGTGAACGCCGTGGTCTACCTGCGCGTGGTGGATCCCGAGCTCGCCATCATCCAGGTGGCCAACTTCAGCGAGGCCACCAGCCAGCTCGCGCAGACCACCCTGCGTGCGGTGCTGGGCAAGCACGACCTGGACGAGATGCTGGCCGAGCGCGAGAAGCTGAACAGCGACATCCAGGAGGTGCTCGACAAGCAGACCGACGCCTGGGGCATCAAGGTGTCCAACGTCGAGATCAAGCACGTCGACCTGAACGAGAACATGGTGCGCGCCATCGCGCGCCAGGCCGAGGCGGAGCGCGAGCGCCGCGCCAAGGTGATCCATGCCGAAGGCGAGCTGCAGGCCTCCGAGAAGCTGCTGCAGGCCGCGCAAATGTTGGCGCAGCGCTCCGAAGCGATGCAGCTGCGCTACCTGCAGACGCTCACGCAGATCGCCAACGAGCGCACCACCACCGTCGTCTTTCCCGTGCCGATGGACATCCTCAATACCCTGACCGCCCGAAAGAGCTCATGAAAGCGAAAGGCAAGAAGCGCGCGCCGGTAAAGGAACCCGGTCCCCGGCGGCCGCCGAAGAAGGCGAAAAAAAAGCGCCGCTAGCGGCGCGGGGCCAAGGTCGCGGCGCTTGCGCCGGTGGAGCTGTTTTGCTCGGGCGGCGCCAACACCAGGCCGCTCCCGGCGACCGAGCGCAGGGCCTCCACCGGGTGCAGCTGCAGCTCGCCGGGCTTTCCGCCCGCGCGGCCGAGCGCGAAGTATTCCACCTTGCCGGTGCCCGGGTTGATGACGAGGTCGCGGATCTGCAGCCGCTCGCCGCTGGCGGTGGTGACCTCGCGGCCGAGGATCTCGCTCGCCCGCATCTGCAGTCCCTGGCACCAGGCGGCCGTTGCGGCGGCGAGAAGCCCGATGACCACGGCGAGGCGGCGCGCGAGACTCATGTCGCTACCTCAGCAAGCGCCGGACCTTTGTAGTGGATTGGCGACAGTATTTAGAGGGACGCCACTACAGTGCGGGCTCGGGAGCGCGGGTGTTCCACGATATCATTGCGTGCAATGACATACCAAGAACGCCGGGTCGTCAGTCTCAGACCCGGGGCTTCACCCAAGCGCCGCGTCCTGGTGGTGGAGGACAACCTGGACTCCGTGCATTCGATGGCCATGCTGATCAAGACCATGGGCCACGAAGTGCGCTTTGCCATCAACGGCTTTGCGGCGCTCGAGCTGGCGCGGGAATTCCGCCCGGAAGTCATCCTGCTCGACATCGGCCTGCCCGATCTCAAAGGCCACGACATTGCGCGCCAGCTCAAGTGGGAGCCGGGGCTGGAGAAAACGCGCATGATCGCGATCAGCGGCCGCGCGGAGGAGGAGGTGCGCCAGCGCGCCATTGCCTCCGGCTGCGAGGACCTGCTGGTCAAGCCCCTCGATCCGGTCGTCCTGGAAAACCTGCTCGCCGCACCCTGAATTACCTGAGCGTGGCCAGGTAGGCGGCGATGTCGCGCGCATCCTGCTCGGTGACGCCCAGGTCCGGCATCGCCGTGCGCGGCGCAAACTTCTGCGGCTCGCGCAGCCAGCGCACCATGTTGTCGGGCGAATTGGGCAGCACGCCGCCCAGCATGATGCGCGAGGCGATGCCGGCGAGCGGCGGGCCGACCGGCGCGTTGGCGCCGACGATGCCAGGGATCTCGTGGCAGGTGACGCAGGCGTATTGGTTGATGGCGCGCTCGCCGCGCGAGGCGCTCGCTTGACCCTCGTAGGATTCGCTCAGCACCGCAGGCGCGACCCGGGGCAGGCTCGCGTACTGCTCGGGCGTAAGGCGCGCCATCGCCGGCAGAAAAGCCACCACCGACCAGATCTGCGCGTCGCTTAGCCGGTACTTCCAGGCCGGCATGCCGGTCATCTTGATGCCTTCCTTGACCGCCCAGAACATCTCGGCCGCGCTCCAGGCGCGCGCGGTGTGCACCAGCGGCACCGGCACCGGCGTCATGCCCAGCGCGAAGGGCTCGGGCGCGACGCCGGGCGCGCCGTGGCACTGCTGGCAGTGCTGGCGGTAAAGAAATGCGCCGGCCTGCACCTTTCCCGGGTCGGAAAGGTCGGGCACCTCGATGTCCTTCGCGCGGAATTTGACGGAGCGTCGCATCGCGTAGTCGAGCAGCCGGTAGGTCGGCGCCAGGTGCTGGTCGGTCGCCGAGATGTCGTACCAGCCGGCATAGATCACCGTGGCGCCGGCGGCGCCCGCGAGCAGCAGGAAGCCGGCAAGCCACTTCATTCGAGCGTGTAGAGGTAGGCCACCATGTCGCGCGCGTGCGCTTCGGTCACGCCCATGTCCGGCATGGCGGTCCTGGGGGCGGCCTTGTGCGGCGCGCGGATGAACGACGCCATGTTCTCCGGCGTATTCGGCAGCACGCCGCCCAGGTACACGCGCTTGGCAATCCCCTCCAGCGGCGGGCCGACCTTGCCCTCGGCGTTCGCCACGCCGGGAATCGAATGGCAGCTCCCGCAGGCGAACTGGCGCAGCAGCAGCCGGCCGTTGTCGGGATCGCCGCCCAGGACCGGGGGCGCCTGCTCCCCGCATGCAGGCAAAATGGCGAGGAAAAAAAGTGCGGCTAGACGCATGGATTGGGCACCATGAACGCGCTCAATCCCTCCCAGAGGATCGCGAGCAGCGCGGCGCCGGCCACCGCTGCGCTGATCCATCGGCTGAACTCGCCACTCAGGTTCTTCACGATGATGACGGTCGCCAGCACGGCCGCGATGGCCGTCGCCGCGCCGACCACCGCCGGCGCCGTGCCGCCGAACCCGCGGGCGCAGGCAAGCGCCGTGAACCCGTAGACCGCGGCAAAGTGCAGCGCCCAGACGATCACCCCCGAGGACATCCTCAGCGCCGTCGGCGCAAAACCGTAATCGGGGTCAGAGCCCGAATGGGCAATCGGGCTCTGACCCCGATTGGAACCGCGACGGGAGCGGGTGCTCATGAGAGCAGCCTGGGGAAGCCGTGCACCATGGCGAGGCCGGCGAGCGCCTGGGCGACGCTGTAGTGCCAGAGCAGGCGCGCGTTGTCGAAGGTCACGCGGCGCTCGCGGTCGAGCAGGCCGGCGCGGCGCCGCGCCAGCGCGAATAACGCGAGCAACGTGGCGCAGGCGGCGAAGAAGCCGTCCCAAGAGACGAGGGCGTAGACGATGGCGCCGTACGCGCTTTCCCGGGGAGACACCGCCGCCTGGGCGGCGAAGCTGACAATCACAGAAGCAATCAACAGCGGGATGGCGAGCGCGAGCGGCCAGCAGCTGCCGTCGCGCTTCACGCCGCGGTTGGCAAGTGCCACGGCGGCGCTGCTCGCCAGCAGCAGAAGGGCAGACGCCAGCGGGAATCCCAGGCTCGGCACGTCGCGCGGCCAGACCCCCGGCGACACGGTCCACAGGTAAAGGTAGGAAAACAGCAGGCAGGCATACAGCGACCCGGCCACCAGCATCAGCACCACCATCGCCCACCAGGCCTGCGACATCGGCCCGCTCGCGTACACCGGCAGGCGCAGCCCGCCGCCGATGTCCACCGGTGCATCGCTCGCCGGCGGGTCGAGGCCCCAGCCCCAGTGCAGCAGCGCGGCGATCGCCACCACGCCGCAGACCATGGCGAGCGGCACCAGCTTGAAGGTAAGCGCGAAGAAGAACGCCGCGGTGAACCACGCGCCCACCAGCGGCGCCCAGCCGGGCATCGGCAGGCGAAGCACGAACTGCGGCCGCGCGTCGAGCGCGCTGGTGACCAGCGTGTCGCGCCCGCCGGTCACCGCGCCCGGCAGGTAGTGGCGGCCTTCGTCGACCTCCTGCGCGAGGTTGGGCTGGTCCCACAGGGGATAGGCGCTGGTCACGAGCGGCACGCTGCGGTTGGAATAGTTGCCGTTGGGCAGCCACTCGAGCGTGCCGGCGTTCCAGATGTTGCCCGCGTTGCCCTCCGCCGACATGCGAAAGCGGCGCGCCACGTCGATCAGCAGCAGCAGCACCCCCGCCGCAATCATGAACGCCCCGACCGTGGAGATGAGGTTGAGCGCGTCCCAGCCCATGCCGGCGGGGTAGGTATAGACGCGCCGCGGCATGCCGATGATGCCGGTGATATGCATCGGGAAAAACGACACGTTGAAGCCCAGGAATACCAGCCAGAACACCCAGCGCCCGACGCGCTCGGACAGCGCGTTCTTGCTCGTGTAGGGCACCCAGTAATAGAACGCCGCGAGCAGCGGGAACACCATGCCGCCGATCAGCACGTAGTGCAGGTGGGCGACGACGAAATAGGTGTCGTGCACCTGCCAGTCGAAGGGCACCACCGCGACCATCACGCCGGTGAGCCCGCCCAGCACGAAGATGAAGAAGAACCCGAGGATGAATAGCGTCGGGGTCTTCATTTGCACTTTGCCGCGCGCGAAGGTAGCGATCCAGGCGAACACCTGGATGCCGCTCGGGATGGCGACCGCCATGCTCGCCGCCTGGAAGAACGACAGCGACAGGCGCGGGATGCCGGTGGCGAACATGTGGTGCACCCACAGGCCGAAGCTGAGGAAGCCCACGGCGAGCAGCGCGAGGATCACCAGGCGGTAGGCCACCAGCGGCGTCTGCGCCATGGTGGGCACGATCATCGACACCATGCCGGCGGCCGGGATGAAGATGATGTACACCTCGGGATGGCCGAAGAACCAGAACAGATGCTGCCACAGCAGCGCGTCGCCGCCGCCGGCGGCGCTGAAGAACGGCCAGCCGAACGCGCGCTCGAGCTCGAGCAGCAGCGTGGCCGCGATCACCGCCGGGAAGGCGAACACGATCATCAGCGCGAACACCAGCATCGCCCAGGCGAAGATCGGCATGCGCGCGAGCGTCATGCCGGGCGAGCGCGTGCGCAGGATGCCGACGATGATCTCGATGGCCCCGGCGATCGCCGAGATCTCGATGAAGCCGATGCCCAGCAGCCACATGTCGGCGTTGATGCCCGGCGAGAAGCGCTCGGTGGTGAGCGGCGGGTACATGAACCAGCCGCCGTCGGGCGCCCAGCCGAAGAACAGGCTGCTGAAGAACACCAAGCCGCCGACGAAATAGGCCCAGAAGGCGTACGCCGACAGGCGCGGGAAGGGCAGGTCGCGCGCGCCGAGCATGTTGGGCAGCAGCAGGATGCCCATCGCCTCGACCGCCGGCACGGCGAACAGGAACATCATGATGGTGCCGTGCATGGTGAAAAGCTGGTTGTAGAGCTGCGGCCCGATGAGGTCGTTGTCGGGCACCGCGAGCTGCGTGCGCATCATCAGCGCGAGGATCCCGGCCAGCACGAAGAACAGGAACGCCGCGCCGACGTAGGCCACGCCGATGTAGTTGTTGTTGATGACGGTGAGGAAGCGCAGCCCGCGCGGCGGGTTCCACAGGCGCTTCAGCTCGTCGAGCTCGCCGCTCGGGCGCGGCAGGCTGTTGGGAAGGTCGCTTACTGCAGGCTCCCCAGGTAGGCAGCCAGCGAGCGCAGCTCCTCCCCGCTGAAATGCTGGAACGAGGGCATCAGGTTGCCCGGCTTGAGGTGCTGGCTGGAGGCGATCCAGCCGGCCAGCGCGCCCTCGTTGGTGGGCAGCATCCCGGCGCCGATGCTCAGGCGGCTGCCGACGTGCGTGAGATCGGGGCCGAGCAGGCCGGCCGCCGGCGTGCCGCGCACCGTGTGGCAGCCCGCGCAGTTCGCGATGAACAGCTCGTTCTCCTGCGCTGCCGGCCGGCGCTGGGCGTCGCGCCACTTCTCGAAGCGCACGGGCTCCTCGGCGACGAAATAAAGCGCCATGAAGGCGTGCGGGCCGCCGCAGTACTCGGCGCACTGGCCGCGGAACTCCCCCGGCTGCGCGGCGCGCACGCGCAGGCGGTTGGTGCGCCCCGGGATCATGTCGAGCTTGCCGGCGAGCACCGGCACCCAGAAGCTGTGCACCACGTCGCCCGAGCGCAGCAGCAGCTCCACCGGGCGCCCCGCTGGCACGCGGATCTCGTTGGCGGTGGCGAAGTCGCGTCGGCCTTCGGCATCGAGGTAATGCACGCGCCACCACCACTGCTCGCCCACCACCTCGATGCGCAGGGCATCGTCCTCGACCGGGTGCAGCGACCCGGCGCGCGCCAGGCTGTAGACGAGCAGCGCGAACAGCGTGACCACCGGAAATACGATGCCGCCGCCGACCACCAGCAGGCGCGGCGAGAGCCGCTGCGCGCGTTCCCTGCTCGCAAAAACCGCGTACGCCGCGATCGCCATGACCGCTACGAAGATCACCGAGGCGCCGGCAAACAGGACCCAGGACATCTCGGCGATGATGGCCGCGTCCGGGCCCTGCGGGTTCAGCGTGGACTGGATGCCGTCGTAGAGCCGCACGAGCGGCGATTGCACCCGATGGCGGCCCCCGGCGCCAGTCGCCGTACCACGCGACGGCGCGTGGTACGGATCGTTACAGAAGCGTCAGCGGAACGTGTATTGCGCGCCCAGCAGGAAGGTGTCCACGTCCTCGCGCCCTTCGGGCAGCCGCACGCGATAGCGGTCGATGTCCGCGCGCACCGCCCAGTTCGGCGTGATGCCCATCTGCAGGCCGAGCCCGAAGCGCGGGCTGAAGCCTTCCGCGTCGCCGGTGCGCAGCGGCGCGACACCGCTCACGTCCGACCAGGTGTACACCGTGCCGAGCTTGCCGAAAATGGACCAGTTCCTGTTGGAGCCGAATGGAATGCCGGCCACCAGCGTGAAGTCCAGGCCGTGCGCGTCGGTCTCGCCACCGGCGCGGCTGAAGTCGCCGAAATTCACGTAGCCCACTTCGCCGCCGATCGCGTTGTTGAAGCGCCCGCCGCCGTAGAGCCGCCACACCGTGTCCCGGTTGTCGCATGCCCCGCCGCCGGCCGGGCAGCTCGCGCCCAGCTCCGACCTGCCCAGGCTGAGGCCGGCGTGGCCCCAGAAGTTGCGCTCGTAGGGCATCGTCAGGCCCGTGCCGGCGGACTGCCCGGTGCTTGCCGACTGCGCAAGCGCGGCGCCGCCGGGCAGCGAGACGCACACCGCGGCAAGCACTGCTGCGTAATTAGTTTTCATTTTCGATGCATCCTTCGAGAAAGATTGAAGATGCGTCGATGCTAGTTCTCCCGGACTATTCCCACATGTCGCGCGCGACATGATCTTGCTGTAGGCGGAACGGCGAGCGCGTCAGGCGGAACGGCGTGCCCGGCGGGAACGCAGATTGCAAGCGGGCCGTGCCATGGAGTTCTTCGGCGTCGACCTGATCGGCTTCAACGCCGAGAATGGCCGCAAGCTCCTCCTGACGGCGGCCGCGATCTTCCTGCTGTGGGCGCTGGGCAAAGGGCTGGTGCTCGGCGCCCGCGCGGCGCTGCCGCACGGGCGGGCGTTCTTCTGGGCGCGCCAGGGCGTGCGCCTCGCGGTAGCGATCCTCATCGTCCTGGCGATCGTCTCCATCTGGTTCGACGACCCCACGCGCCTGGCGACGGGGCTCGGACTTCTCAGCGCCGGTCTCGCCTTCGCGCTGCAAAAGCTCATCACGGCGGTTGCCGGCTACTTCGTGATCCTGCGCGGCCAGACCTTCAACGTCGGCGACCGCATCACGATGGGCGGCGTGCGCGGCGACGTCATTGCCCTGAGCTTTACGCAAACCACCATCATGGAGATGGGCCAGCCGCCGGCGGTGCAGAACGCCGACCCGGCGATGTGGGTGCGAAGCCGGCAATACACCGGACGCGTCGTCACGGTGAGCAACGCACGGGTTTTCGACGAGCCGGTCTACAACTACACGCGCGAGTTCCCCTATATCTGGGAGGAGATGAACGTGCCGATTCCCTACGAGGCGGACCATGCCGCGGCCGAGAGTATCCTCCTCGACGTGGCCCGCCGCCATACGGTGCAGGCGAGCGAGCTCGGCGAGGCGGCGCTGCAGGAAATGGAGCGGCGCTATTTCGTCAAGCCGAGCGACATGCATCCGGCGGTGTTCTGGCGCCTCACCGACAACTGGCTGGAGCTCACCGTGCGCTTCATCGCCCCGACGCACGCGGTGCGCGAGCTGAAGGACGCGATGACCCGCCAGATCATCGGCGCGCTCCAGCGTGCCGGTATCCGCGTCGCCTCCACCACCATCGAGATCGTCGGTCGATGAGCCGCCTGCGGGCACTGTGGTGGCGCGTGCGCAGCAGCCTGTGGCTGGTGCCGGGGCTGCTGGTGCTGGCGGCAACGCTGCTCGCCGTCGGGCTGGTCGAGGCGGGCGGGCTGCACGAGCTCGACCTGCAGCGGCGCTGGCCGCGCCTTTTCGGCACCGGCGCCGAGGGCGCGCGCAGCCTGCTCTCGGCGATCGCGACGTCCATGCTGACGGTCGCCGGCACGGTGTTCTCGATCACGCTCGCGGTGCTGTCGCTCGCCGCGAGCCAGTATTCGCCGCGCGTGCTGCGCACCTTCATGGACGACCGTCCCACGCAGGTCGTGCTCGGCGTGCTGGTCGCGGTATTCGTCTACTGCCTGGTGGTCCTGCGCACCATCCGCGGCGGCGACGAGCCTTTCGTCCCGTCGCTCGCCGTGCTGGGCGGGATCGTGCTCGCTTTCGTCGCGGTGGGGTTCCTGGTGTTCTTCATCCACCATCTGGCGAGCTCCATCGAGGCGCCCTCGATCCTCGATCGCGTGGCGCAGGGTACCGATGCGGCGGTGGAGGAGCTGTTTCCCGAGGAGCTCGGCGCCGAGGTGGACGAGTCGGCGCTCGACGCCTCGGCGGACGGCATCCGCGCCTGGGCGCCGGTGCCGGCCGGCGAGACCGGCTACATCGTGTCGCTCGACAACCGGGCGCTGCTTTCCTTCGCGCAGGCGCAGGACCGCGTGGTGCGCATGGAGCTCGCCATCGGCGACTTTGCGCTGGAAGGCCAGCCGGTGGCGTGGCTCGAAGGCACGCATGCGGTGGACGAGCAGGCGCAGCGCCGCCTCAACGCCTGCTATTCCTATGACCGGCAGCGCACCATCGAGCAGGACGCGGCCTTCGGGCTGCAGCAGCTCGTGGATGTCGCACTCAAGGCGCTGTCCTCCGGCATGAACGACCAGTCCACCGCGGTGCTGTGCATAGACCGGCTGACCGAGGTCCTGGTGCGCCTTGCCCGCCGGCGCATCGAGAAGCCCTACCGGCGAGACGACACGGCGCTGCGCGTGATCGCGATCGGTCCGAGCTTCACCGACCTGGTGGGCATCGCTTTCACCGACGTGCGCCAAAGCGGCGCCGACAAGGCGACCGTTCTCGAGCGTCTGCTGTGGAGCCTGGAGCACATCGGCGCCGCTACGGCCAACGTCCACCGGCGCAATGTGCTCGCCGAGGAGGCAGGCCGCATCGCTGAAACCGCCGGGCGCGCCATCGCCTCGCCGCATGAACGGGCCGAGGTGGTGGCGCAGGCGCGCGAGCTCGAGCGGCGGCTTCGGCGGTAAGGACGCCCCGACCGGCCATTGTCCTCCTCCTCCTCCATGCTCCAATGGTCGGCCGGGCTCGCCCGGCATGCCGCGCTTGCAGTCACCCGACCCCCCGGGAGGCGGGCACGCCGGACCCACTATCGCGGAGTAGAAGTTAAGCGAGGCTTAAGGCTCTCCAGCTCGGCGCGCAGCGCCGCCAGCTCCTCGTGCAGGCGGCCGCGCTCGTCCTGGCCGATGAAGAAGGTGGCAAGGGCGGCCGTCACATACCCGAACACCGCGAATGCATAGAGCGCAAGGAACACGCACAGCACGCGCCCGTCGCCGGTCCTGGGCCAATATTCCGATCCCATGGTGGTCATGATCATCGCGGTCCACCACAGCGCGCTCGCATAGCTGTCGAAGCCGCCGCCCGGGGCTTCCCCCTCAAGCGCGTACATGCCGGCGGATCCGGCGAACGTCACGATCAGCGTGAGCGCCAGCACGTAGCCGAAGCCGCGACGCCGCATGGCGCTGCCCAGCGCGTTCATGCCGCGGTTGACCGAGCTCACTACGCGCAGCAACCGCAATCCGCGGCTCGCGCGGGCGAAGCGCAGGAGGCGCGCCACGCGCAGCACGCGCAAGGCAGGGGCGAGGAGGGCCAGCGCCTTCAGCCAGTTGTCGCGCAGGTACGCGAGCTTGCGCGGCGCCAGCCAGAGGGAAAGCGCGAACTCGGCGATGAACACCACCCAGATCGCCTGGCCCAGGATCCACAGCGTGCGGTTGAGGCCCCACACCAGCTCGATTACCAGCAGACCCAGCCATACGAGGGACAGGACCAGCATCGGCTTTTCCAGCCAGTCCTGCAGCTGCTGCAGCGTGCTTTCGCGCTCCTCGTCGTGCATGGCGGCTCCCGTGGAGATGGAACCGCCATGCTAAATCGACTCAGTAGATGGCCAAGCAAGCGTGGCGCCTGCAAGGCCGTGCCTTAAGGCTGCCTTAAGGCCGGCGGCGAAGCGTAAGGGCTGCTTAATGCGCCGCCCGCAAAATGGGCCTTACACGCGGAGGCCAAACCATGAACCCGCTTTTCCACGTCAGTATCCGCAGCGAGCAGGACGGCGAAGTGATCGAGTTCGACAGCACGCAGCCGGTGCTGCACATCGACATGCCGGCGGGCCGGTTCCTGATCACGGTGCGCTGCGCAGGGCCGGCACCGGAGGGCGCGGCGCAGAAAGGATCGGTGCATTGATGAACCCGGTGCTTACGCCATTTCGTATCCAGAAGTACCTCGGCGGCTTGCGCTATCCGGCGCGCAAAGACCAGGTGCTGGAGCGCGCGCGCCAGCGCGGCGCCGACGAGCAGGTGCTGCGCGCGCTGCGCCGCCTGCCCGACGACCGCGCCTTCGACAGCCCGATCTCGCTGTCGCGCGAGGTGGGACGCCCGTCGTGATTCAAGCCGCGCTGCGGCAGCGATTGCGCGAAGCCGTACCGGCCAGCTTTTTTTCCAGCGGCGCATCCTCGGCCCAGGCCGCGAGCAGCGCATCGATGGCGTCGTGTCCGCCCTTGGCGAGCACCGTGCGGTCGTTGATGCTCAGCGCAATGCCCTTCTGCGGCTGGTAGGTCACGACCACCGTATCGCCGGGCTGCAGCCCGTCGTAGCCGGCCTGCAGCCGCTTGATGTCGTCATCCGCGAGTACCGGCTGCAGCGCCTCGCGCCACTTGCGCGGGATTTCGGGCGGCATGAGGAAAGTGTTCAGCATGCGCATGCGCAGCATCTTCGGCTGCTCGGGATCGCCGAGCGCCTTGATGGAGGCGCCGGCCGGCACAAAGAGCTGGGCGCTGTAGTGCTCGATCCAGAGGGTATTGCGCACGCCGCAGGCCGCGGGCTGAAGCGCGGGGGCGGCCGCGGCCGTGGCCGCGAATATCGCCAGCAGGAGCACAGCGAGCCTCATGAACGAACTCACTTGCAATGTTCAGGCCGTCCGAAGCGCGTCGCCGGCTCCAGAATTCTTTCGCCTAAGCAAAGCGCCTTGCGGCAAAGCGCGCCGCGCGGACTTTGAAAAAATGCGCACCCGGCCGTTAAGTAAGTCTTAAGCCGGCCGGCCGCACACTGCGCTGCGGCGGGAGGAATTACAACAATGGTGGCCATCAGCCACGCGGCAACCGCGCTGCTCGTCAAGCGGCGCTATCCGGATGCGCCCATGGGCTGGATCCTGTTTGCGGCCGAGCTGCCGGGGATCGCCTGGGTGCTGCTGCGCGTTGCGGGCGCGGAAGGACCCAGCATCGGCATGCCGTACTCGCACTCGGTCGTCTCCATCATGCTGGTCGCAGCGGCGGTCTGGCTGGTCGTCGGGTGCCTGCTGCGCCGGCGCGCCCTTGGCGGCGCCGCCGCACTTGCCATCGTCCTGCACCTTGCCCTCGACCTTCTGCTGCACGCGCAGGCATTGCCGCTCGCGCCGTTGGGCGCGGTGCACCTCGGCCTGGGGCTTTCGGCCACGCCGCCGCTCGCCATCGCCGCAGCGATGGCCTACGGGCTGCTTTGCTGGCTCGCCTTCCGCGGCGGCAAGGCGCTGCTCGTCCTCATCATCCTGCTCACCATGGCGCAGCTCACTTTCAGCGCCCCGCTGCTCCTCGACATCGCCGTGGCGGCTGCCGCGGTGTGGTACTTCAGCCGTGCGCGGGCCGCCGAGCTCGAGCATCCGAGCCGGCGGCTGGCGCGGGCCTTTGCCTAGCCCTTAAGTTTCAGTTAAAGATTCCGGCCACATGATGTGGCCATGGGCACCAAAGCCGTTTTCCTTGCGATCGCGATGCTTGTGCTGTGGCCGGCGGCGGACAGCGGGCGCACGTACAACTACGTCAGCGGCGACGGCGTGCCGCTGGTGCAGGAGCAGTTGCGCATTCCGGGGCCGGGTGGCCGCTACACCATCGCCACCACGGTGCTGCGTCCCCAGGGCCAGGGGCCGTTCGGTGCCATTGTCCTCAACCATGGCGTTGCGCTGACGGGCGATGCCCGCCGCAAGGAATCCGCGGCGCTCCTCATGCCTGCGGCCGAGGTGTTCGCCGAGCGCGGCTACGCTGTCATCATGCCCTTGCGGCGCGGCTTCGGCGCGACCGGCGGCTGGTTTGCGGAAGATGCGGGCGCCTGCGGTAGTCCGAACTACGTGCGCGGCGAGTCGGCGGCCGCCCAGGACGTGATGGCCGCTTACGATTACGCGCGCAAGCTGCCCTATGTCGACGCCTCGCGCATGATCCTGGGCGGGCAGTCCGCCGGCGGCGTGGCGGCGCTGTATGCCGCCGGCACGCGCTCGCCCGAAGGGCTGGTCGCCGTGCTCGCCTTTGCCGCCGGGCGCGGCGGCGACCCCGTCGAGCATCCAGGCGTACCGTGCGCGGTCGAACCACTTGCCAAGGTGTTCGCCGACCTCGGCCGCCAGGTGAAGGCGCCGGTGCTTTTTCACTACGCTGCCAACGACCTTTTCTTCAACCCCACCACGTCGCAGCTGTGGTTCGAGCGCTTCAATGCCGGCGGCGCACGCGCGCAGTACATCCTGCAGCCGCCGTTCAACGACAACGGCCATTACATTTTCAGCCACGGCGAAGGCGCCCGCTATTGGGTGCCGGTCGTCGAGCGGTTCCTGCGCAAGTACGCCGTGCCGTTCGGCGACGTCGTACCCCGCACGCAGACCTGATCGCGGTAACGGATCGTCAGTCGCCGTACGCCAAGGTAGTGAGAAGCGCGAGCTCGGCCTGCCGGGAATCGAGCCGCGTGTGCTGAACCACGATGGGCACGTCGGACTCGATCACGCTGGCGTAGTCGGTGCCTTTGGGCACGCCGAGGTCATTGAAGCGCACGTGCGCCGTGCGGCGTGCCGGCACGGTGAGACGATGGGGCGGGGGCGGCTCGCGGTCGGAAAAGAATACGGTGATGGCCACATGCGCGTCCGCGTCGCCTGCGTTTAGGATGCAGGCGGTTTCGTGGCTTTCCAGCGCGCGGCCGCTGCCCGTGCTATCAGCCGGGATGTAGCCTTCGGCGATGGCCCAGCGCCGTTTTCCAATGGCATCCATGCTGCTCCGACCGGTGCAATGCGTCCCGGTTCAGGCACGAAAGTTGTATCCAGTGCCGCATGGCAGGACAAGCGGCATGCAAGGCGTAGATGCGCAGGACGCTGCTCGCGGGGAGCATCATTGTCTTGCTGCTCGTCGCCTCATACGCGGCAGCCGGTTACTGGCTCGCGCCGCGCTACCTGCATGACGCGCTCGTCGAGCGCGCCGCGCGGCTGGGACTCGCGCTCGAGCTCGGCGAAGTCCGCACCAATCCTTTTTCCCTCACGATTTCGGTGGACGGCGCCCGCGTGCTCGCGGACGGGCGGGAGATCGCGCGCGCGCAGCGCTTGGGCGCCGACCTCGCATGGTCGTCGCTGTGGGGCGATGCGTGGCGCCTGCAGGCGGCGGCGCTGCACGAGCCGTGGGCCGAGGTCGAGCTCGGTCCGCAAGGTGAGCTGAACTGGCCGGCGGCGCGCGGCGCGAACGCGGGCGAGGCGGGTGAGCGGCAGCTCGCCTGGCTGATCGAGCATCTCAGGGTCCACGGCGGCGCCCTGCGCTTTGTCGACCGCTCGCGCGCCGCGCCGGTGGAGCTTCGCTTCGAGGCGATCGAGCTTCGGGCGAAGGGCCTGTCCACCCGGCAAGGAGAGCGCGGCCGCTATGAGCTGCAGGCGCGGACCGCGCAGGGCGGTGCCCTGTCGTCTGAGGGCACCCTCGCGCTAGATCCGTTGTCGGCGCAGGGAAAGCTGAGCCTCGCCGATGTGGCGCTGAAAACCGTCTGGTCGCTCGCCGCGCCGGCAAGCGAGCCTGCCAGCGGTCAGATCCGCGGCTCGGCCACGTACGCTTACGACGGCGAGCAGCTGGTGTTGAGCGACGTGACGCTCGAGGGTACAAACCTCGCGTACGCCGGCACCGAGCTATCGCAGCTCGTGCTGCGCTCGCCGCGCATCCCGGTCCCGCTGCAAGAGCCGTTCGAGGCGAGCGCCACGGCGCGCGTTGCGCCCGAGGGGACGATCCATGCCTCGGGCCGCATCGGCATCAAGCCCTTTTCGGCCGACCTGCAGGCGCAGGCCGAAGGGCTGCCGCTTGCGCAGGCCAACCCCTGGCTGCCGGAGGATGCCGGCGTGCAGGTGGCGTCGGGCCGGCTTGACGCCGAGGGTCGTCTTGCCATCGAAGCGCAAGGCGCGCGCTACGAGGGTGCGCTCGCGTTGCGCGAGGCGCGCCTAGAAGAGCGCGGCTCGGGCGAGCTGCGGGCCGCCTGGGACAATCTCGAGACCGCCCAGGCGGCCTTGTTCTTCTCACCGTTTCGGTTGGAGCTGGGCGAGGTACTCGCCCAGGCGCCGACCGGCCGGCTGGTGATGGACGGGACAGGCGGCGAGGCGCGAGGCGAAGCTCGGCTCCCGGTGGTGTCTGTGGAACGGTTGCGTGTGGAAAACGGCGCGCTGCAGCTCGTCCATCCCGAAGTCGAGCTTGCGGTGCACGATATAGACGGCGAGGTTGCCGGGTTCAGCACGACTCAGGACGAGCCCGCGCGCATCGAGTTGCGCAACGCCAACGTGGTGCTGCCGGATGAGGAGCCGATACCAATTCGCGCCAGCGGCACGGTAGCGATCCAACCTTTCGCCGCCGACCTGCAGGTGCATGCCGAGGGCGTGCCGCTCACCCAGGCCAACCGCTGGCTGCCCGAGCGCGTGGCGCTCGACGTGGTATCCGGGCGGCTGGCCGCCGACGGACGGGTGGTATGGGATGAAGCGGGCGCGCGCTACGAGGGGGCGCTTGCCGTGCGCGACGCGCGCTTCGAGGAGCCGGCCTCCGGCGATCTGCTGCTCGCCTGGGAGAGCCTGCGCACCGAGGATGTGGCGATCTCGCTCGATCCGTTCCGCGCGCAGCTCGGCGAAGTGGTGGCCCGGGCCCCGGCCGGGCGCCTGGTCATCAAGAAAGACGGGCGGCTCAACTTCGCCGCCGTCGGGAGCAAGGACAAAAAGGAGGCCGACGAAGAACCGGCGGCGCAGGTGGCCGTGCGCCGCCTGCGCATCGAGAACGGCACGCTGGATTTTGCGGACCGATCCCTGGACAACGACTTCGCCGTGACCGTGCGCGAACTGTCCGGGACCGTCACCGGGTTCGGCACCGAGCCGGGCAATCCGGCGCGGGTGCAGCTTTCGGGCCGCGTGGGCGACTACGGCGCGGCGCGCATCGGCGGCACGGTGAATATCGACCAGCCCACCTCGCTTACCAACATTCGCGCCAACTTCCGCAACCTCGACCTCGCGGCGCTCACCCCGTACGTCGTGCGCTTCGCGGGCTACCGCGTGGAGTCGGGGCGCCTTTCGGCCGAGCTGCGCTACCGCGTGCGCGAGGGGCGCCTCGTGGGCGAGAACGACCTCACCTTCGAGGAGCTGCGGCTCGGCGAGAAGGTACGCGGCGCCGGCGCGCGCGACCTGCCGCTCGAGCTGGTGGTGGCGCTGCTTGCCGACGCCAAGGGGCGGATCAATCTCGACATTCCGGTGAGCGGCAATCTGAACGACCCGCAGTTCGATTTCGGCGGCCTGATCGCCCGTGCGCTGGGCAACGTCGTGGGCAAGATCGTCTCCGCGCCGTTTCGCGTCCTTGCCGGCGTCTTCGGCAAGGGTGGCGAAAACCTGGACCGGGTGGCGTTCGCGCCCGGCTCGGCTTCCCTGACGCCGCCCGCGGAGGAAGCGGTGGCGCAGGTGGCCAAGGCGCTCGCGGAGCGCCCGCGGCTCAACGTGGCGGTGCAGGGAGGCTACGACCCGCAGGCCGACCTCGAGGCGATGCGCCGCGATACCGCACGGCGGGCGATCGCGCAGCGCGCGGGCGTCGAAGGGCAGGGGCCGCTCGATTTCTCCGATCCCAAGGTGCTGCAGGCGGCCGAGCGCCTGTACCTCGAGCGCGTCGGCAACCGCCTGCAGGTGCTCGCGCTGCGCGAGAAGGAGCCGCGCTACCCGCGCGCGCTGCTTCAGGCGCTTGCCGACACGCTGCAGGTCGATACGCAAAGCGCCGAGACGCTCGCCCGCGCCCGCGCCGAGATGGTGCGCGCCGCGCTCCTTTCGCACGGGGTGGCGCCCTCGCGCGTGCGGCTGGATGCACCGGACAGTCGCGAAGCCGAAAAGGACGGCGTACCCACGGTGCTGGCGCTCGACGCCGGCGGGAGTGCCGCCGCGGGCGGCACGCGGTGAGCCGGCGCAACACGGCCCTCGCCGTCGCCATGCTGCTCGCCTGCGGCGTGGCGCACGCGGCGGCCGCGGATGTCGAGCAGACGGCCGAGCGGGTGGTGGAGCGAACCAATGCGTTCCGAAAGGCGCAGGGACTGCAGCCGGTGCAGGCGAACGCACACCTCCGGGCGGCCGCCCGCGAGTTCGCGCGCTTCATGGCCGAAAGCGGCAAATACTCCCATACCGCCGACGGCCGAAAGCCGGCGCAGCGCTCGGCGGCGCAGGGCTACGACGCCTGCATCGTGTCCGAGAACATCGCCTACCTCTACCGCTCGCAGGGCTACGATGCGCCCGCGCTGGCGCGCGAAATGGTGGAGGGCTGGAAGCAGTCGCCGGAGCACCGCGAGGCCATGGTGGACCCGGCGGTGAGCCAGATCGGCGTGGGCATCGCCCAAAGCGCGAGCGGCCGCTATTACGGCGTGCAGATGTTCGGCCGGCCGAAAAGCGCCGCGATCACTTTCACGGTGCGCAACCGATCGGGCGAGCCGGTGGCGTATCGCGCCGGGCAGCGGCGCTTCTCGCTCCCACCGCGGGCGCAGCGCACGCATAGCGTATGCCGTCCGATGCAGCTCGCCATGGAGACTCCCGCGTCCTTCAGCGGGCGCGCGCGCGACGGCGCCACCTACCTCGTGCGAGACGGCGGCCGGGTTGACATCGAACCTTAGCCAGCGCTCCACCGGCACGATTCGTGCGGCGGGGAGCACCATGCTGAGGATTGCACTGATCGCACTTTTCATGGCGGCCGCATGCCTGCCGGCTCTGCAGGCGCGGGCGGCCATGGTTACCGGAGTACTCGGCGATAGACTCGAGAACCGGCGCGGCGAGAAGGTCGGCGCGGTCGAGGAACTGATCCTCGATGTGCGCGCCGGGCGCGTCGTGTACGTGGTCCTCGATGCCCAGGACAGGTTCCATACGCTGCCGGTCCGCGCCTTGGGCGAGGGCATGCGGCTCAACATGGATCTCGCCAACGCGGTGGCCCATGACAAGTCGCGCGAAGATGCGAAGTTCCGCCGCGCCGGCCGGCTCATCGGCCAGCCGGTCACCGATCCCGGCGGCGGTCGCATCGGCACGATCGCGGACATCGAGTTCGAGCCGGGCTCGGGCCGCGTGGAGGGAGTGGTGGTGCAGACCGACCAGGGCAGGCGCAACATGCCGGCCGCGGTGCTGGCTCACGGGCGCTTCCCGCCGCTGACCCGCTGGCAGGTGGAGCATCCGCCGGCCGATGTGTCGGAGCGGCAGGGGTTCGTGCGCCGCGAGCCTTCGGACGAGCGCCGGCGCCTGCAAGACCACGAGTGGGACAGGCAATGGTGAGGCTCGCGCTGCTGGCTGCGCTCTCGACCGTGCTGTCCGCCGGTGCGGCGGACGTCAACCCGCCGCAGCTCGATCCAGTTTACGGCGAAGGCTGCTGGGTGGGCTTTTTCAGCGAGCCCGGCTTCGAGCGCCCGATGGGCCGGCTGGCCGGCGCGCTGTACATCAACTCGATCGCCGGTCCGGGACTGATCGGGCCGCTGAACGAAGAGCAGTTCTTCCGCGAGGCGCGCAGCGCCGACGTGGGGCCGGAGGCGCGGCTTGTGGCGTACGCAGAACCCGGCTTCCGCAAGGAGCTTTTCTCCC
>CBDDSA010000345.1:0-11611 GCA_965233185.1 uncultured bacterium | reverse complement strand
CTATGACCCGGTGACCAACCCGACGGGCGTGCGCTGCACGGTGTACGACCACACGGTCAACGTTTACGGGCGCGACCCGGCCACCGGGTTCGCGCGCAGCCCGCTCGACAACGTGGGCGTCCAGTACGGCCTGAAAGTCCTGAACGCCGGGCAGATCAGCGTCGAGCAGTTCCTCCACCTGAACGAAAGGGTCGGGGGCTTCGACAAGGACGCCACCATCAATCCCAGCCGCACGGTCGGCGATCCCATCGCCGCGCGCGCCGCGTACCAGACCGGGCGCCTCACCAGCGGCGGCGGCGGGCTGGCCTCCATCCCGATCATCGACTACCGCGGCTACAACGACGAGGTGACGAACGGCGACATCCACGTCAAGTACCACTCGTTCTCGCTCAGGAAGCGGCTGGAGAAAGCCAACGGGCGCAGCGACAACCACGTCATGCTGCACGAGGACAACCGCTTCGGGCTGTACAGCAACGCGAGTCCGCTGCTGCAGCGCGCCATCGTCACCATGGACCGCTGGATCACCGCGATCAAGGCCGACACGCGCAACATCCCGCAGATCGAGAAGGTGGTGCAGAACAAGCCCGCCGACCTGCGCGAAGGCTGCAACGAGCGCGGCGTGGCAAACCCGGCGTTCATCGCCGAAACCCTGACGCGCGATCCGTCGACGTTCTGCGAGAGCCAGTACTCGTCGCATTCGTTCCCGCGCGAGGTGGCGGGCTCGGATGTCGCCGCCGACATCATCAAGTGCCAGCTCAAGCCGCTCGCCGCGTCCGACTACGCGGTGGCGTTCAGCGCGGCGCAATGGGCGCGCCTGCAGGCCATCTTTCCGGCCGGCGTGTGCGACTGGTCCAAGCCCGGCGTCGAGCAGCAGGACCTCCTCGGCACCTGGATCTTCCTCGACTGAGCGCGCCGCAAGCGCGGCGCACCTTTTCCCCCCATGGAGGCCGCGAGGCCTCCTTTTTTTGTATCGCGTTGTCGCATTCATTACCGCGTCATTTTCATTTACAAGGAACTCGCATGGATGGCGCGCCGTGCGTGCGGTAGCTTCTCAGGCGGAACCAACCGCATAGGAGCAAGCGATGAGCGAGACGAAGAAGCCCGAGACGAGGGAAGAGGATTCCTGGTTCAGCGAAGCGCAGCTCGAGCGGCTGGCGCCCGCGGACCATGCGGACCGCGTGCACTCGCCGATCCCGACGCAGATGGTGTCGAACGGCGAATACATGCCGATCGGCCAGACCGACAAGCAGAAGGAAGTCGAGGCGCGTCTTGCGGCGCTGTCCGAGCAGGCGGCGAAGGAGCTGGGCATGTCGCGCCGCAGGTTCCTCACCACCAGCGGCGGCTTCGCCGCCTCGTTCCTCGCCATGAACCAGGTGTTCGGCGAATTCTTCGACGTGCGGCCGATCGAGATGCTGGTGTCCGATGCGTACGCGGAGGGCGGGGCGCCGAAAGGCCTGTTCGTGTTCGACGACCAGACGCACATCATCCGCTCGAGCCGCCAGGGCCCGGGCAACGCGCTGCGCGACATCGCGCAGGGCGTGCACAACGGCTTCAATCCCAATGACCTGCCCGACGAGCTGGGCCGCGTCAACTTCCCGTGGAACCCCGCGCTGGTCGGCCTGCCGAACCTGAACTCGAACTTCCACCTCGCGCAATACATGAAGGACGTGTATCTCGACAGCCAGGTGAGCGTCGCCATCATGACGAACAACAACTCGGCGGCCATCCCGGGCGAGGGCGGCAGCCGGCCGCCACGCAACGTCGGGGAATCCGAAGCCTTCGAGATCCTGACCGCGGAGCAGACCATGGCGACGCGCGACTGGGTGAACCAGCTCGCCGGCTCCAAGCGCATGCTCGGCCACGGCCAGCTCTACACCGGCAAGTTCAACCTCTGGTACATCGAGAAGCAGATCGAGGACTACAAGCCCGACTCGTGGAAGGGCTACAACATCGCCACCGCGGCCAAGGTCGACGACGACCCGAACAGCCCGATGATGCGCTGGACGCTGGACGATCCCGAGGTCGCGTATCCCACCTACGCGAAGATCGACGAGTACGCGCGCAAGAACAACGGCGCCATCCTCAAGAAATATCCGGGCTTCCGCAACCTCTCGATCCACAAAGGGCTGTCGACCAACGGTGGCCCCGACCCGCGCCTGGGCTACCCGAGCGACATCCCCAGGGCCGCCGCCGACTGGCCGCAGTTCAACTTCATCATCTATCACTCGTGCATCCGGCCCGGCTTCTGGACGCTGAACGCGCTGAACGACGTCAACTCGGGTGTGCTGCGCGAGGGCGTGCCCGACATCCTGTGGACCACCGAGATGGCGGTGCTGGCCGCTCCTTACCCGAACGTCTATGCCGAGATCGGCACCACCTTCGCCTCCACGGTGATTACCTTCCCGACGGTGTGCGCGCACATCCTGGGCCAGCTGCTGAAGTTCATGGGTGAGGAGCGCATCGTGTTCGGCTCGGACGCGGTCTGGTACGGCTCGCCGCAATGGCAGATCGAGGCGCTGTGGCGCTTCCAGATCCCGGAGGCCATGTGCCGGCGCTACGGCTATCCGCGCCTCACGCCGCAGATCAAGCGCAAGATCCTCGGGTTGAACTCGGCCAGGCTGTACGGCTTGAACGGCCCAGCCGCGACGGTCTCGCCGGCGGTCTACAAGCCGGTGCCCAAGGACTACGAGAGCCGCATCACGCCCGAACTGAAACGCATCCTCGAGTACCCCGGCGCGACCGCCGCGGCGGCCGGGAACGAGCTCGGCCAGTACGCCAGCGACAACCTGGCCAGGATCAAGCAGTCCTACGCCGAGGCCGGCGGCACGCGCAGCAACACGCGCTACGGCTGGTTGCGCACGCGAGCGTAGTCGCGTGGTAAAAAGGAGCACCTGAGGGGGGAGCCATGAAGCTACGCCGCAACGTTCCGGTATCGCTGTGCGTCTTCGCCTGTCTTGGTGCGGGCGCATCCGCCGCCTGGGCGAACGAAGGCCATTTCGACATCACCACGCTGTCCAACCGCGCCGATCTGGTGAGCGGCGGTGATGCGCTCATCGAGGTGCGCCTGCCGAAGAAAATCTCCGCGGTAAAGGTCAAGCTGAACGGCGAGGACGTGACGGGGGCATTCGTGGCCCTCGACGCGCGCACGTTGCGCGGCGTGGTGACCGGCCTGCGCGAGGGCGCCAACGAGGTCGCGGCCGAGGGCGACGGCCCCGGCCACAGCAAGCGCAGGGCGCGGCTTCGGGTCACCAACCATCCGATCGGCGGCCCGGTCCTCTCGGGCGAGCAGATCACGCCTTACTTCTGCGCCACCCCGGCGGCGCAGCCGGCCACCCCGACCACGCCGGCGACCAACGCGAGCGGCCTGTCCACGCCGGCGCTCGACGCCCAATGCAATATCGCCACGGAGCGCAAGCTGTACTACCGCACCACCGCGGCCGGCTGCTCCTTCACCCTGCCGGACGCCAACAATCCGCCCGCCAGCCCCTGCTTCAAGCCTTACACGCCGGGCGGCACGCCGCCGGCCGACCTGGCGATGACTACCACCGACGCCGGGCTCACGGTGCCGTATGTCGTGCGCGTCGAGCGCGGCACGATGAACCGCGGCATCTACGACCTCGCGGTGCTGTTCGATGCCTCGCGGCCCTGGAGCGCCACCGCGCCGCAGGCGCAGTGGAACGGCAAGGTGCTCTACCAGTTCGGCGCGTCCACCGGCCAGCCGCGCCGGCAGGCGCGCACCACCAGCAACTGGACGCACGACCTGGCGCTCTCTCGCGGCTACCTGGTGGCACAGAACAGCATGACCGACTCGGCGCTCAATTCCAACCGCGTGTCGATGGCGGAGACAGTGATGATGATGAAGGAGCACATCGGCGACAGCTACGGCCCGATCAAATTCACCATGGGCAGCGGCTGCTCGGGCGGCTCGATCAACTCCAACATGAACGCCTCGATCGCGCCGGGGCAGCTCGACGGCATCACCATCCAGTGCGCTTATCCGGACTCGGAGACCACCGGCATGGAGGTCACCGACTGCGTGCTGCTCGCCGAGGCCTACCAGAAGCCCGCCTGGCTCGCATTGGCGGGCGCGCAGACGCAGGCCCAGATCAACGCCAAGAAGAAGGCGATCAACGGCCACCTGGACCACACCGGCTGCCAGGCCTGGTACAACCTTTTCGGAAGCAACGGCAAGGCGGGCAATTTCGTGCAGCGCTTCGTGGTCGACCAGACCACCGGCGCCATCGCGGCGCCCGGCGCGCCGACCAACAACTGCCAGCTGCCGGCCGCGCTGGTGTACGACCCGGTCAGCAATCCCGGCGGCGCGCGCTGCGCGGCCTGGGACTGGGCCGCCTCCATCTGGGGCAAGGCGCAAGACGGCGTGCGCGCGCGCGACACGCGCGACAACACCGGGGTGCAGTACGGCCTGAAGGCACTGCTCACCGGCGCGATCAGCGCCGAGGAGTTCGTGACGCTGAACGAGGTGATCGGCGGGGTCGACAAGGACTCCAACTTCCAGGCCGGCCGATCGGTCGCCGACCGGGAGGCGCTCGACATCGCGTATCGCGCCGGCATCGTGATGAGCGGTCGCAATCTCGCCAAGACCGCGGTCCTCGACCTGCGCGGCTGGGACGACGCGGGCGCCAGCGCAATCCATCACCAGTGGCGCAGCTTCTCGATCCGCGAGCGCCTGGAGCGCGAGTTCGGCGACCACGGCAACCAGGCGATGTGGCGTTTCAGCACCGGGCTCGGGGCGCCGGCGGCGTTGTCGGCCGAGGCCTTCGCCACCATGGACGAGTGGCTGACTACGCTCAAGGCCGACGCCAGCGAGGCGCCGATCGAGGAGAAAGTGCGGCGCGCGAGGCCTGCCAATGCGTTCGACTTCTGCCTGGTGGGCAGCGAGCGGCTCACCGATCCGGCGCTGTGCGAAGAGCGCCAGGCGCGCTTCAAGGTGTCCGCTTCGCCGCGCCAGGTCGCCGGCGGGCCGCTGGCCGAGCACGTCCTGAAATGCGCGCTCAAGCCGCTGAACGCGGTCGACTACGCGCCGGTCGCGTTCACGCCGGAGCAGTGGGCGCGGCTACACGCGGTGTTTGCCGACGGCGTATGCGACTGGACCCAGCCGGGTCTGAGCGAGCAGCCCGCGGCCTCGCCGCTCACGTTCTCGGGCGGACCCGGCGGCGAGGAGCTGCCCGCGCCGCCGAAGTCGCTGCCGCACTGAGGAGACACCCTCAAGCGGCGCGCGCATCCCCGAGCACGCGCGAGGCGATCTCGGGAATGAGGGCGAGCACCTCCCGGGTCAGCGGCGTGGCCGGACGCTGCGCGGAGGTGACCAGCGACACCTGGATCGACAGCTTCGGCCGCACGATCGGGCGCAGCGCGAAGCCTTCTTCCGCGCCGTCGCCCCGCACGGAGCTCAGCGGCAGCACCGCGTGGCCATAGCCCTCGCGCACCAGGTCGACGATCGACTCGATGCCGTCGCACTCGAGCGCGATCACCGGCTTCAGCCCGAACTGCGCGAGCTGCGCCTCGATGCGCATGCGGTTGGCGTTGGGGCGGCTGGGCACGATGAGCGGGTAGCCCGGCAGCTCCCGGACCGCCACCGGCCCGCGCGACGCCTTTTTGCCGGCCTTGCCCGTCGGGCTGACCAGGAACATGGGCGCCTCGAGCAGCGGGCGGATCTCGATCGCGGGCGAAGGCGCCGGGTTGAACACCAGGCCGATGTCGGCGCGTCCGGTGGTGACCCACTCGACCACCGCCGCCGACAGCCCTTCCATCATGCCGATGGAGCCGTGGGGGAAACGCTCGCGGAAGGCTTTCACCAGCGGCACGGTGAAAAGCCGCTCGAAGGTAGGCGGCAGGCCGACCACCACCCGTCCGGTCGGTGCGCCGCGCAGCCCCTCGAGCTCCTCGCGCGTGCGGCTCACCTGCATCAGGATGCCGCGCGCGTGCACCAGCAGCCGCCGTCCCGCCTCGGTGGGCACCACGCCGCGCCCGTTGCGGTAGAGCAACGGCTGCTTCAGCTCCACTTCGAGCTGGCGCACGCGGTGGCTCAGCGCCGACTGCGCGATCGACAGCAGCGCGGCCGCGCGGCTGAAGCTGCCGAGCTCGGCGACGTGCACGAAATAGTCAAGCTGGCGCAGGTCCATGGCGTGCGGCCATGGTATCTTGAATCCAGCTAACAGCTAGTGCGATATCGCCGTTCCTTGTTGCCGTGCGTTCGGCCAAGAATGGCAGCCACCGAGGGAAGAGGGGGGAAACCATGTCGTATACCAAGTACGGGCTCGCCGTCGCGTGCGCGTTCGCCTTTCCACTGCTCGCGCAGGCCTCCCCGGGGCCGGCCGAATGCACCGCGCTCGCCGGGCTGCAGGAATTTCCGGTCGCTCCGACCACCATCACCCGGGCGCAGTTCGTCGAGGCGAGCGCTACGCTGCCGGCCCACTGCCGGGTGCAAGGCATCATGGAGGCGCGCACCGGCGTGCGCGGCATCCCCTACGGCACGCGCTTCGAGGTGCGGCTGCCCGCCGAGTGGAACGGCCGCTTCATGTTCCAGGGCGGCGGCGGCACGCAGGGCAGCCTGCCCAATGCGACCGGCAACGCCGGCACCCTTTCGCCGACGCTCGCGCGCGGCTTCGCGGTGGCGAGCGAGAACGGCGGCCACGACAACAGCCAGCTCACGCCCGATCCCGGCGGCGTGATCATCATCAACAACATGTTCTACGACGACCCGCAGGCGGTGGCGGACTGGTCCTACCGCTCGGTAGAGCTCACCACCCGCACGGCGAAGTACCTGATCAAGAGCTTCTACGACAAGCCCGCGCGCTACTCGTACTTCGTCGGCTGCTCCACCAGCGGCCGCCAGGCCATCGCCATGGCGCATGACTTCGCCCGGCATTACGACGGCATCGTGGCCGGCGACCCGTTTTTCGTGCCGCCGCACATCTCGCTCAGCGAGACCTGGACCATCCAGCAGGTGAAGTCGGTCTCGCCGCTCGGCGCGGACGGCAAGCCGCTGTGGCACCTGAGCTACTCGCCCGCCGACCGCGAGCTTTTCACCCGCGCCATCCTGGAATCGTGCGACGCGCTCGACGGCCTGGCCGACGGCGTGATCGACAACCATGCCGCCTGCCGCTTCGACCCGGCCAGCTTCGTGTTCGCCGCGAGCGGCCAGCCGCTGCAGTGCGCGGGCGCCAAGACCGACAGCTGCCTGTCGCCCGCGCAGGTCGGCGCCATCAAGAAGATGGCCGACAGCCCGCGCACCTCGTGGGGCGAGGCGGTGGTCGCCCCCAACGGCTGGCCGCTGACCGGCTATCCGTACGACGGCGGCTGGATGGAGCCCTCGGGCATTCCGGCGCGCAACATCGGCTCGGCGACGCAGATGCCGGGCAACCTGTCGCTGGGCACGGCGCAGCTGCCGCTTTTCTGGTTCGAGCGGCCCGACGCCACCTACGACCCGGTGGATTTCGACTGGGACCGCGACATGTCGCTGGTGGTGAAGAGCGCCCCGGGCGTGCGCGACGACACCGACCTTGCGGACTTCCGCAAGTTCGGCGGCAAGATCATTTTCTACCACGGCATGAGCGACTCGGGCCCGCCCTGGACCTACACCGCGTATTTCTACGACCGCATCGTCGGCAGCGGCCAGGGCAACAGCCGCAGGCACGATGACTTCGCGCGCCTGTACCTCGTGCCCAACATGGGCCATTGCAGCGGCGGGCCGTCGACCGACCGCTTCGACTTCCTCACGCCGCTCATGGACTGGGTGGAGCGCGGGGACGCGCCCGACCAGGTGATCGCCTCGGGCAGCAACTTCAAGAGCGCGCCGACCACGCGCAGCCGCCCGCTGTGCCCGTACCCGCAGACGTTGCGCTACGCGGGCAGCGGCGACATCGCCGACGCGGCCAGCTACCGCTGCCAGTGAGCGGGGCGCTGCTTCTCGTGCAGCCGGCGGCCGACGAGGCGCAGGTGCGCCGGCTCGCGGGCGAGATGTGCGGCCAGGTGCAGGCCTGCCTCGCGCTCGAGCAGCCGCTCGCCTACGTCTATGGCTGGGGCGGGCAGGCCGCCGGGCACAACGGCGCGCGTCGCCTGTCCTCCATCGGCGCATGGGCCGGCGCGTCCGCGGGCGCGGCGGCGCCTTACCACTACGTCGTGGCGACCGACGTCGAATCCGGCTGGGACGAAGAGCTCAACCGCTGGTACGCGGAAGAGCACATGCCGGGGCTCGCCGCGGTGCCGGGCAACGTGCGCTGCGCGCGCCTGCGCAGCGACGATGGGGCGCCGCGCTACCACGCGTGCTACGACCTGGTGTCGCCGCAGGTTCTCGAGCGGCCGGAATGGCTGGCGGTGCGCCACACCGAGTGGAGCAGCCGCGTGCGACCGCATTTCCGCAATACCGTCCGGCTCATGTTCCGCACCCTGCGCGATGATCGCTGAGCCGCTGCCCTCGTATCATCCCGCGCCCAGCCGGCCGCGGCTGCGCCTGCCGGCGCTCGCCTGCGATGCGCACGCCCACGTCCTCGGGCCGCGCGCGCGCTTTCCATTCGCCAAGGGCCGCAGCTTCACGCCCGCTGACGCGCCCAAGGAGCGCCTGTTCGCCCTGCACGAGAAGCTGGGCATCGCGCGCGGCATCGTGGTGCAGTCGGCCTGCCACGGGTTCGACAACTTCGTCACCACCGACGCCATCGCCGCGAAGGGCGGCGCCTACCGCGGCGTCGCCATCGTGCCGGCCGACGCGCCGACGAACGAGCTGCGGCGGCTCGATGCGCTGGGCTTCTGCGGCGCGCGCATCGATTTCTCCTTGCAGAAAACCTCGATGGAAAAGGTCGCCGCGCTTACCGCGCACCTCGCCGAAGTGGGCTGGCACCTGCGCGTCAACGTGCCAAGCGCGCTCGTCGAAGAAGTCGGCGCCAAGCTGAAGCACGTCCCGGTGCCGGTGGTGATCGAGCACATGGGGCGCATCGATGCTTCGCTCGGCCTGGAGCAGCCGGCATTCCGCGCGCTGCAGCGCCTCATGGAGAACGAGCGCTTCTGGGTCGAGGTGAGCGGCGCGGTGCCGTTCGCGCGCCTGCTGGTGGCGCAGTTCGGCAACCGCGTGCTGTGGGGCACCGGCTGGCCGCATCAGGACGTCGAAACGCCGCCCGACGACGGGCGCCTGGTCGACCTCCTGGGCGAAATCGCCCCCGGCGAGACGCAGCTGCACGCGCTGCTCGTGAAGAACCCGCAGCGCCTGTTCCGCTTCGACGCCCTCGCGCCGCGCCGCCGCTGATGCCCGCAATCGGGGTCAGAGCCCGATTACCTATTCGGGCTCTGACCCCGATTTACAGGGCGAGGCGCGTCCAGGCGACGAAGGGAGATCCCCACACCTCGATGCGCCTCAGCCCGGACAGCGGCTCGTCGTCGCGCGCGAGATGCGTGTCGCCGTGGATCAGGATGATCTTCCCGGGGCGGCGGGCGGCGAGGGCTTCCAGTCGTTCCCTCAGGCTCGCAAAACCGTCTCGAGGGAAGGTGAGAAAGGGATTGGCCTGCATGAGCACGACAAGGCCGCTGCGCTTCTCCGCGAGCGCGGCGGCTTCGTCCAGCCATGACATCACGGCTTTCATGCGCGCCGCGTGCTCGGGATGGCGGACGTGGTTGTCGTGGCCCGGCACGTTGAGCGCGACGAACACCCGGCCGCCGGCTTCCCAGCGCACGTGCTCGCAATGCTCGCCCTGCTGGCGCACCAGGTTGAAGATGGTTTCGCCGTAGCAGAAATACTCGCGCCACCTGGCCAGGCGGGCGAGCGGGTCGCGGCAATTGGACCACTCGTTGTCGCCCGGCAGCAGGAGAAACGGGTGCTTGATCGTCGCGAACTGCTGCTTCCTCTCGACCAGCCATTCATCGCGGCACGCCTGCGCGCTCGAACCGACATCCCCGACGTGCACGACGAAAGCCAGGTTGCCGGCGTTCATTTCGGCGATGACGCGGTCGAGGCGCTGGACCTCGCTTCGGGAGTAAGGCGCGTCGCCCAGCACGCCAAAGATTACCGTCGCCTCCGGGGGAATCGGGGCTAGCTGAGCGCAGCTTGCCGCAAAAACGAAAATCAGGGACAGACCACGTTTTCCGAGAAGCGGGAAAACGTGGTCTGTCCCTGGATTCAAATGCCGTAAGCCTTGCGGATCAGGGTGAGCGGGTGGGCCTTTTCGGCTTTAGCGGCGTCTTCGCCCATCCCCTGCATGATGTGGCGCGCCGCGATGGGACAGTCGGAGCTGACGTAGTCCGGCTGCGCTTCGGCCATCTGCCGGAACACGGGGCGGCCGATCTTCATGGAGTTGTCGAAGTACTCGGTTTTCACGCCCCAGGTGCCGTCGTGGCCGGAGCAGCGCTCCACGGTTTTCACCTCGGTGCCGGGGACCGCTTCCAGCATCTCGCGCGTCTTCTGCCCCATGTTCTGCACGCGGGAATGGCAGGGGATGTGGTAGGAGACCTTGCCCAGGGGCTGCTTGAACTCCACCTTGAGCAACCCGTCTTTCTTTCTTGCAATGAAATACTCGAACGGGTCCCACATGGCATCGCGCACCGCGATGGTTTCGGGATCCTCCGGGTACATAAGCGGCAGCTCCTGCTTGAACATGAGGGCGCAAGAAGGCACCGGCGCGAGGATCGCATAGCCTTCGCGCGCGTATCGCGCCAGCACCGGCATGTTCTTGCGCTTCAGGGCATCGACGCCCTTCAGGTCGCCCAGCTCGAGCTTCGGCATGCCGCAGCAAGCTTCCTTGTCCACGATCACGTACGGGATCTCGTTATGCGCGAGGATCGCGACGAGGTCGTGGCCCATGCCCGGCTCGTTGTAGTTCACGTAACAGGTGGAAAAGATCGCCACCTTGCCCGGCGTCTTGGCGCCGTCCTTGACCGGGAAAGAAGTATTCTCGCGAGCCTTGCTTCTGAACCTGGAAGACGCGTAAGGCGGGAGCTCCCGATCCTTGTGCACGCCGAGCACCGACTGCATTGCGCCGCGCGCGAGGGAGTTGCGGTTCACCAAGTTCACCGTCTGCGCCACCACCGGGATGGCGGCAAGCTTGCCCATGGCATCGGTGGACGAAAGCAGGCGGTCGCGGAACCTGATCCCTTTTTCGAACTTGATCGCCTTCGCGCGCAGCATGACGTGCGGGAAGTCCACGTTCCACGGATGCGGCGGAACGTAGGGGCACTTCGTCATGTAGCACAGGTCGCAGAGGTAGCACTGGTCCACGACCTTCCAGTAATCCTCCTTCTTCACCCCGTCGACCTCCAGGGTGGACGACTCGTCCACGAGGTCGAACAGGGTGGGGAAGGCGGTGCACAGGCTGACGCAGCGGCGGCAGCCGTGGCAGATGTCGAAGATGCGCTCGAGCTCCTTCTCGGCTTTCGCCTGGTCCCAGAACTGCGGGTCCTTCCAGTCGAGCGGGTGCCGGGTAGGTGCGTCGAGGGACCCTTCTTTCATGAATCAGTCCGAAAGGGAGTCCAGCGCCTTCTGGAAGCGGTTGGCGTGGCTGCGCTCGGCTTTGGCCAGCGTCTCGAACCAGTCGGCGATCTCGCCGAAGCCCTCGTCGCGCGCCTGCTTGGCCATGCCCGGGTACATGTCGGTGTATTCGTGGGTCTC
>CBDDSA010000344.1:0-3695 GCA_965233185.1 uncultured bacterium | reverse complement strand
TGTTCCTGAGCTCGGTGAAGGTGCATGGCGAGGTGTCAGCGCTGCCCTTCCGGGAAGACTCGCCGATCGCGCCGCAGGACCCCTATGCCGAATCCAAGGCGCGTGCCGAAGAGGCGTTGAGAGCGATACCAGACCTGCGTCTCGCCGTGCTGCGGCCGCCGCTAGTGTATGGACCGGGAGTCAAAGCCAATTTCCTGGCCTTGATGAAAGCCGTGGCCCGCGGGTTGCCGCTGCCGCTTGCTTCGGTGGACAACCGGAGAAGCCTGATTTACGTCGGCAACCTCGCCGCCGCCATCCTGGCCTGCTTGGAGCGGGAAGGCACCTTCCTCGTGTCCGATGGCGAGGCGACCTCCACGGCACAGCTTTGCCGGGAGCTAGGCGCCGCGCTTGGCCGGCCGGCGCGCATGTTTCCGTTCCCGCCGGCGCTTTTACCGGGCAAATTGGTTCAGTCTTTGGAAATCCGAGACAGTTTGTCGTGGACGCGCCCGTTTAGCCGCGAACAAGGTCTGCAGGCCACGGCGCGCTGGTACCTTGGCCTTTAGAATGGCGCCCCATGCTGTGGGGGCCGGGGATCCTGTCGTTCGTCGTCGCGTTCATCGCGCTGCGGCTGCTGATCGGCCCCTTTTCGCGCTTCGCGCTGGATCAGCCGAACGAGCGCTCGCTGCACGAGCAGCCGGTGCCGCGTACCGGCGGCATCGCCGTGCTGGCGGGCACGGCGAGCGCCATGGTTTTCCTGAAGGGCGCGTACTGGCTGCCGCTGGCGCTGGCGCTGGTGCTGGCCGCGGTGTCGCTGGTGGACGACCTGCGGGACATGCCGACGCCGGTGCGGCTGATCGGGCACCTGACGGCGGCGGCGGTGCTGGTCGGCAGCGCGCTGTGGCCGGGGCATCCGCTGGGGGTGGTGCTGCTCGTGATCGCCATTGCCTGGATGACCAACCTGTACAACTTCATGGACGGCTCCGACGGGCTGGCGGGCGGCATGGCGGTGATCGGCTTCGGCACGTATGCCTTGGCGGCCTTGCTGGCCGGGGACGCCGTGCTGGCGATGCTGTGCACGGCGATAGCCGCTGCTGCGGCGGCTTTCCTGGCCCACAACTTTCCGCCGGCACGCATTTTCCTGGGCGACGTGGGCTCGATTCCGCTCGGCTTTCTCGCCGGCGCGCTCGGCGTGCTCGGCTGGCACGGCGGCCTGTGGCCGCTGTGGTTCCCGGTGCTGGTGTTCGGGCCGTTCATCGGCGATGCGACCCTCACTCTCGTGCGGCGCCTGCTGCGCGGCGAGCGGGTGTGGCAGGCGCATCGCGAGCACTACTACCAGCGGCTGGTGCGCATGGGCTTCGGCCATCGCGGCACCGCGCTGATCGCCTACGCCGTCATGGCGGCCTGCGGCGCGGTGGCGCTTTTCGCTCGCACGCAGCCGCTCATCATCCAGGTCTTCGCCTTCCTGTCCGCGGCCGCCGGGCTCGCGGTGGTCGCGGCATGGATCGACCTGCGCTGGTCGCGGCATGCCGCGCGGCCGTGATAATATGGCTACCCATATGAAGACGACCATCGAGATTGCCGACCCCATCCTCAACGAGGCGCGCAGGCTCGCATCGCGCGAGGGCGTCACGCTCAAGGCGCTGGTGGAGCTCGGCCTGCGGCGCGTCATCGCCGAGAAGAAGAGCGGCGGCGCGTTCAAGCTGCGCAAGGCGAGCTTCAGGGGCAAGGGGCTGCAGCCGGCGGCCAGGCAGGCCGGCTGGGAAGGCTTGCGCGCGCTGGCCTACGAAGGCCGCGGCGGTTGATCGCAGTAGACACCAACATCCTGGTTTACGCGCACCGCGAGGATGCGCCCTTCCACGAGGCGGCACGCGGCCGGCTCCAGGAGCTCGCCGAAGGCAGCGCCCTGTGGGCCATACCCTGGCCTTGCCTGCATGAATTTCTCGCCATAGCGACGCATCCGCGCATTTTTGCGCCGCCGACCCCGCTCGCGCGGGCCCTCGACCAGGTGGAAGCCTGGCTGGGATCGCCGTCGCTGGTGCTGCTGGCCGAGGATGAGCTCTACTGGCAGCGCCTGCGGCCGTTGCTCGAGGCGGCCCGTGTCGCGGGGCCGCAGGTGCACGACGCGCGCATCGCGGCCGTCTGCGCGGCGCACGGCGTGCGCGAGCTGTGGTCGGCCGACCGCGATTTCGGCCGGTTCCGCGAGCTCGCCGTCGTCAATCCCCTGGTCGGCTGAATGCGCGCGCCCGGCGCTCCGTACGGAGGAAGCGCATGAACGTCCGCCGCATCATTGTCTTCCTCCACGACGTGGCCGCCGCCGGGCTCGCCTGGATGGCGGCTTTCTGGCTGCGCTTCAACCTGGACATCCCCGACGAGCACCAGGAGCTGATGCTCGGCCTGCTGCCCTGGGTCATCGTCGTCTATGCCACCGTGTTCCTGCTTCTTGGCCTGTATCGGGGCCTCTGGCGCTATGCCAGCCTGCCCGATCTGCAGCGCATCCTCCTTGCCGTGGGGATCGGCGCGCTGGCGGTGCCGGCGGTGCTGTCGCTGTTTCGCCTGGGGTACCCGGTTCCGCGGTCGGCGTATCTGCTAACACCCATCCTTCTTGGGCTCGCGATGAGCGGCAACCGGCTTGCTTACCGCGCGTGGAGGGAAGGGCGCCTGCTGCCGCTGTTCACCAAGCCGGAGGCAGTGCCGGTGTTGGTCCTCGGAGCCGGCGGCACCGCTGCCGGTCTTCTCAAGGACCTTGCCGCCAGCCCGCGCTGGCGGGTGGTCGGCCTGCTGGACGACGACACCGGCAAGCGCGGCAGCGAGGTGATCGGCGTCAAGGTGCACGGCCGCATCGACGAGGTCGGGAAAATCGCCAAGCGCCTCGACGTGGCCCACGCCGTCATCGCCATGCCCAGCGCCACGCACCAGCAGCGAAAGCGCGCGGTGGATCTGTGCAAGGAGGCCGGCGTGTCGGTGATGACCGTGCCGGCGCTGGCGGACATCGTCTCGGGGAAGGTGAGCGTGTCGGAGCTGCGGCCGATCGAGCTCGATGACCTCCTCGGGCGCGACCCGGTGCAGCTCGACAGCGCCGGGCTGCATGCCTTCCTCGACGGCAAGACGGTGCTGGTGACCGGCGCCGGCGGCTCCATCGGCTCCGAGCTGTGCCGCCAGATCGCGCGCTTCGCGCCGGCGCGCATGGTGCTCTTCGCCAGCCCGGAGCTCGCGCTCTATACGATCGAGCAGGAGTTCCGCGACTTGAATCCGGGCACGCCGCTCGCCGCCATCATCGGCGACGCGAAGGACGAGCGGCGCATCGGCGAGGTCATGGAGCGCTTCCGGCCGCAGGTGATTTTCCATGCCGCGGCGTACAAGCACGTGCCGCTGATGGAGCAGGACAACGCCTTCCAGGCGGTGCAGAACAACGTGCTCTCTACGCTGGTGGTGGCGCGCGCCGCGGCGCGCACGGGCGCGGAGAAGTTCGTGCTGGTGTCCACCGACAAGGCGGTGAACCCCGCCAACGTGATGGGCGCTTCCAAGCGCCTGGCCGAGCTCGCCTGCCAGGCGCTGCAGGAAAAAGGCATGCAGCGGGTCACTCAGTTCGTCATTGTTCGCTTCGGCATCGTGCTGGGCTCCACCGGCAGCGTGGTGCCGCGCTTTCGCGAGCAGATCGCGCGCGGCGGGCCGGTGACCGTCACCCACCCGGAGATCCAGCGCTACTTCATGTCCAT
>CBDDSA010000343.1:0-3499 GCA_965233185.1 uncultured bacterium | reverse complement strand
GCCGGCATCGATGCCCGGCTCGCGCCGCGCCATGCCGGCCAGGCTCGGCGGAATGTCCTCGAACGGCGTACCCTCGAAGCGGTGGCGCAGGAAAAGCTCGATGCGCCCCTCGCGCGCGGGCTCGAACTTGAGCCCGACGCTGTTGGAGCGCAGGAACACGAGGTCGCCCTCGTAGAGGTACATCGGGATGAAATCGCGCCGGTTTCCCGCGCCGCTGTACGGCGAGCGCTCCATGCGCACCACCGCGCCCATGCCCGCACCCCAGGTCTGCGACAGGTCGGCGAACGGGTCGCTGCTCGCCTGGGCGGCGCCGGCAAGCAGGCCGCCCAGGGCCAGGACCGAAGCGCGTCTCAGCGCAGCCGAAAATCCAACCGCGGCCCTTTGGGAACGATCTGCGTGGGATTGATGTGCTTCATGCTGCGGTAGTAATGCGCCTTGATCTGGGCGAGGTCGACCGTGCGGGCCACTCCCGGCAGGGCATAGATGCGTCGCGTGTAGCGCCATAGTTTCGGATAGTCGATGAGCCGCCGCAGGTTGCATTTGAAATGCGAGTAATACACCGCGTCGAACCTTACCAGCGTGGTAAAGAGGCGCAGGTCGGCTTCTGTGAAACGCGCGCCGCACAGCCAGCGCTGCTTCGCCAGGCGCTGCTCCAGCCAGTCCAGCGTGGCGAAAAGCGCGGTTACGGCTTCGTCGTACTTGTCCTGGGCGGTGGCGAAGCCGGCCCGGTAGACGCCGTTGTTGAGCGTGCGATAGACCCGCTCGTTGATGCGGTCGATCTCGCGCCGCAGGGCCTCGGGGTACAGGTCGTGCAGCTTGCGCGTGGCGAGCGCGTCGAAGTCGCGGTTGAGCATGCGCACGATGTCGGCCGACTCGTTGTTCACGATGGCGCCGGTTTGCTCGTCCCAGAGCACCGGCACGGTGACGCGGCCGGTATAGCCCGGCCTCGCCCGGGCATAGAGCTCGTGCAGGTAGCGGATCGCGCCGTCGTTGAACTCCCAGCCGTTCTGCGCCATGTCCGGGCCCGCGTAGAACACCGGAATGGCCTTCTCGAGGCCTTTCATCGCGCGCACCATCACCGTGCGATGCGCCCAGGGGCAGGACCTGGCCGCGTACAGGCAATAGCGGCCCTTTTTCACGCTGCCCGGCGGGATCGAATCGCGAAAGGGGCTCTCGGGCCGGACGAAGGCGCCGCCTGTAGACTTGGTGTCGCGCGGAATGTCCCGCCATACACCGTCGATCATCATGCCCATGAGCGCCCATCTTAAGTGGATTCTGGTTTTTGCTGTGTTCGCCGCCCAGGCCTCCGAGCCGGCAAAGCTTCAACGCATGAAAGTGCCTTCGCCGCCCTGGCCGGCGGGCGACGAGCGCGGCATGGCCAACCAGATCGGCCCGGCGACGCTGAACCGCTGCGCCTGGTACCTGCAGCAGCCCTACGCCCGGCCGTACGAAGTGTCGCAGCTGCGCTCGAGCAGCATGCCGCTGTCGCCCTTCGGCGGTCCCTACGAGGTGAAGCCCAAGCCCACTTCAGGCATCCCGGGCACCCGGCAGGCGTTCAACAGCGAAACGCTGAACGAAGGCAACGAGCACGGCCAGCAGGGCACGCAGATCGACGCCCTCGGGCACTTCGCCGTGCTGGGCGGGCCCTGGGACGGCAAAGCGCCGCTGCCGGCGGAGGGGGCGACCTACTACGGCGGCCTGAAGCAGGCCGAGGTCAAGCCCACGCCCGACTCGCCGCTGCTCAAGCTGGGCATCGACAAGATTCCGCCGATCATCACCTCGGCGGTGCTGTTGGACGCGAAAGCCTACAAGAAGGGGGTCATGAAGGGCGGCGAGACGGTGAGCGCCGCCGACCTGCAGGCGATGCTCAAGGCGCAGGGGCTCGCAAGCCGCGGCATCCTCCCGGGCGACGTGGTCTACGTGCACACCGGCTGGGGCGAGCATTGGAGCGACCCGGATACCGCCAAGCTGTACTACACGCAGGCGCCCGGGCTGTCCTACGATGCCGCCCAGTACCTGGCGGAGAAGCGCGTGGTGGCGGTGGGCCTGGATACGCCGTTCATCGATGCGGTGCCCGAAGGCATGCTGCAGGGCAAGGCGGCGCCCGCGCCCGGCACCCCGGAAGGCCTGCCGTTCGCGGTGCACCACCACCTGCTCACGCAGGCGGGCATTCACCATATCGAGAACGCGAAGCTGGATGAGCTCGCGCGCGACAAGGTGTGGACCTCCTGCACGCTCATTTTGCCGGCGCGCGAGAAGGGCGCAGCCGGGGCGGCGGTGCGCCCGGTGGCGATCGGGGCGCCGGGGGCCAAGCGCTAGTTACTTCAAGCGCCGGCTACTTTTTCTGCCAGGCGGCCCGGCGGAAACGCTTGCGCCGGGAAGTGATGGACAGGCGGCGCCCGGCGTACTCGTGGACCTTCTGGCGGATCTCGCTGCGGATGTCCTCGGGCAGGGCGGCGGCCGCATCCTCGAACCGCGAGATGACGTCCTGCGACCCGGGCGGGCCGTCGTGGAAAAAGCCGCGCGCCTTGTCCCAGACCAGTGCCCGCTCGGTGGCATCGGCACCGTAGCACAGCTGGAACAAGGTTACCTCGCCGTCCGCCTGCCAGACAAAGAGGTCGAAGAAGTCGTCATGAAACCAGCGCCTCTTCGCTGGCGGGTCGTCGGCGACTCCTAGGATTTCTTTAAGCATCGCTGCGTCAACGATTTGACCACAACCGCGCTCCGCGGTTCGTTCCTTTGAAACACTGTAAACGAAAAACGACGGGAATGCTCCGACAGTAAGCAGGTCAGACGGTAAGAGAGCAACGGGCGGTCAACTGCGCAGCCGCCCGGCGCGTTTGTTACGCCAAGGGTGCAAGCATAGCGCGGACGGAGGGTGCGATCCTTGCTTTGAAGGATGGATGTGCGAGGCGTATTCGTGATCTAAAGCATGAGAGGGAATCTCCGGCGATGAAAGGCGGTGGCGTATGAACAATCCTGCAAGCCTGCTCAAGTCTCTCGGCGAGTACAGCAAGGAGCACCGCGCGGCGCACTGGGCCGGCAGCTTCGCCCAGTTCCTCGAGACCATCTACCCGGCCGACCCCCGCGGCATCGCGCGCAGCAGCCACCAATACATCTGGGACATGATGCGCTCCGACGGCTTCGACGACGCGCAGGGGCGCCTGCGCTGTCAGCTCTTCGAGGACGAGCTTTACGGCATCGGCGACACCATCGAGCGCGTGATCGACTACTTCAAGGCGGCGAGCGCCGGCTCCGAAGTTGGCAGGCGGCTGCTGCTGCTGCTGGGCCCCCCGTCGGGGGGAAAGTCCACCATGGTGATTCTTCTCAAGCGCGGGCTGGAGGAGTACAGCCGCACCGAGGCCGGCGCGCTGTACGGCATCCACGGCTGCCCGGTGCACGAGTCGCCGCTGCACCTCGTGCCGCACACGCTGCGCGCCCAGTTCCGCGGCAGCTACGGCGTGGACATCCAGGGCGAGCTGTGCCCGTACTGCGTGAG
>CBDDSA010000342.1:0-19720 GCA_965233185.1 uncultured bacterium | reverse complement strand
TCCCCCTCGTGCGGCAAGCCCGCTTCGCTGCCCTGCTCGAATGCGTCGTTGAGGACGTCGTACTGGGCGTGTCGCAGGTTGGCAACGACCGGCACACGCTCCAGGCGCGTGTGCCTGCCGCGCAGCTCGCCGTCCTTCACGTCGAAGTACAGCGACACCGCCGCGCGCTCGCCGCCATGGTCCAGCGAAAAGCGCTCGATCACATCCTCCGGCAGCATGGTGAACTTGCGTCCGGGCATGTACGCGGTCGACAGCCGCTCGCGCGCGATGGCGTCGAGCGGCGAGCCGGGCGCAAATCCCAGCGCCGGCGCGGCGATGTGCACGCCGATGCGCACCGTGCCGTCGGCGGCGTGCTGCACCGAGAACGCGTCGTCGATTTCGCTCGTGCCCACGTCATCCAGGCTGAAGGCCTGCACCGGCGCGAGCGGCAGCGCGGGCGTGGGGTTGGGCACCTCGTGGACCGGGAAGGCGGTGCCGCGCGGAAAGAACTCGTGCAGGAAGCGGCGCAGGTGGTAGCCGTGCGCGTCCGGCAGCAGGCCGCAGCGCTCGAACAGCCGCGCCGGGGTGAGTCCGGTCTGCCGGCACGCCTGCTCGAAAGCCTTCGCCTCCGGCTTGTTGCGGTCCGGCTCGTACAGCAGCTCCTCGCGTAGCGCAGCGACCTCGGCCGGGCAGTCAAAGCGCGCCAAGCGCTGCGCCCATTGCTCGACCGCTTCCTGCAGGCGCTTTTTCTTTTCGATGCCGGCGAGCGCGAGCTTGAGCGTGGCCTCGGGCGCCGGCTGGAAACGCCCTTTGCCGCGGCGGTAGAAGTACATCGGCGCCGAATGCAGCTTGAGCAGCACGCCGGCGGCCTCGACCGCCGTCGGCTCGCGGCCTACGTACTCCTGCGCCAGATCGCGGAAGCCGAATTCCCGGCTGGCGCTGCACTCCCAGAGAAAGCCGACGTCGAGCTCGCCGGCGAATTTCTCCGCCTGCGCCAGCAGCTCGGCGCCGCCGGGGCGCTCGAAAGCGAGCAGCACGCTGGCGGCCTTGATCTTGGAGCGGCGCCCGTGGGGACTTTCCACCTGGAACGACGCCGGCGCCTGGGCGAGGACCGTCCCGACCTTCAGGTCGCCGTCTTCTTCATAGAGCAGCTGCACGGCAGAACTCGAGGATGCGGGGAAGGTGGCGCGGAAAGCTCTGCAGGCTGTGGTCGCCGCCCTGGACCACGATGTGCTCGGCACCGGCGTAGCGCGCCACTGCCTGGCGATAGTCGAGCACCTCGTCCCCGGTTTCCACCAGCAGGAGATAGCGCGAGGGGGTAATGCGCGGCGAATGCAGCTTCTCCCATTCGCGCAGGTGCGCTTCGGTGAGCTCGTAGGGCTCGCCGGTATGCAGGTTCTTCTGCGGCCCGAGGCAGGCGCGCAGCCCGACATGCGGCTCGATGGCGGGGTTGATGAGCACCGCCCGCGCGCCGTGTTTCTCGGCGAGATGGGTGGCGTAGAACCCGCCAAGCGAGGAGCCCACGAAACACACTCCGGGACGGCACAGCTTTTCGATCTCGCGGATGGCTTGCGTGGCGAGCGGCGGCAGCGCCGGGCAGGCGTAGCGGTGTGCCAGCCCGTGCTGCGCCATGTACTCGCCCAGCACGCGCGCCTTGTGCGACTGCGGCGAGGAATTGAAGCCGTGCAGGTAGACGATCACGCGGCCGCTGCCTTTCCGCTGCCCTGCCCCAGCCGCTGCAGCAGCTTCTCGTGAATCCCCCCGAAGCCGCCGTTCGACATGACCAGCACGTGGTCGCCGGCGCCCGCATCGGCGGCCACGGCGGCGATCAGCGCCTCCAGATCATCGTCGCAGCGGGCGCGCGCGCCCAGCGGCCCGAATACGGCCCGCGCGTCCCAGCCCAGCCCCGCGCTGTAAACGTAAATGCGATCGGCCGCCGCCAGGCTCGACGGCAGCTCGTCTTTCATGATGCCGCGCTTCATCGTATTGGAGCGCGGCTCCAGCACCGCCAGGATGCGCGCCTGGCCGATGCGCTGGCGTAAGCCTTCGACGGTCGTACGGATGGCCGTCGGGTGATGGGCAAAATCGTCGTAAAGCGTCACGCCGCGCGCGCTGCCGCGAACCTGCATGCGCCGCCGCACCCCCGAAAAGCCCCCGAGGGCCTCGATGGCAGCCCCGGGCTCCACTCCGGCATGCCGGGCAGCGGCGACGGCGGCAAGCGCGTTCAGTCGGTTGTGCTCCCCGAGCTGCTCCCAACGCACCCGCCCAACCGGCTTGCCTTGCCAGGCAATCTCGAAGCTGCCGTCCGCGTCGGCAGCCCCGGCCTCCCAAGCCCCGGGCACCCCAAAGGCTTCGACCGGGGACCAGGCCCCTTGGGTGAGCACCCGCTTCAGGGCTGCGTCCCCGCCATTGACGATGATCCGGCCGGTCCTCGGCACCGTTCGTACGAAGTGGTGGAATTGTCGCTCGATGGCCGCGAGATCGTCGAAGATGTCGGCATGATCCATTTCCAGGTTGTTCAAAACCGCGGTGCGGGGCCGGTAATGGACGAACTTGGACCGCTTGTCGAAAAACGCGGTGTCGTACTCGTCCGCCTCGATGACGAACAGCGGCGAGCCGGTGTGGCGCGCCGAAACCGGAAAATCGATGGGCACGCCGCCGATCAGGAAACCTGGCGCGAGCCCGGCGCGCTGCAGGATCCAGGCGAGCATGGAGGAAGTGGTGGTCTTGCCGTGCGTGCCAGCGACGGCGAGCACGTGCTTGCCGGCGAGCACGTGCTCCGACAGCCATTGCGGCCCGGAAACGTAGCGCTCGCCGTGGTCGAGGATCGCCTCCATCAGCGGATTGCCCCGGGTGACGACGTTCCCCACCACCCACACGTCGGGCCGGATGACGAGCTGCTGCTCCCCGAAGCCCTCCGTGAGCTCGATGCCCAACGCGCGCAATTGCTCGCTCATGGGCGGATAAACGTTGGCGTCGCAGCCGGTCACCCGGTAGCCGGCCGCCTTGGCGATGGCCGCGATGCCGCCCATGAAGGTGCCGCAGATACCGAGGATGTGCAGATGCGCGCTCATGGCAGGACGGCGATTCTATGCGACCTGCTGAGCTATATTCCGGGCTCAGGCAATCCCTCCCATGACTCGCAAAAGCGGCAAGAACCGGCAGGCCGGGACGCGGGCGCGCATCGCGGCAGCGGCTGCGCGCCTGATGGCCGAGGACGGCATCGATGACTTTGCGCTCGCCAAGCGCAAGGCGGCCAAGCAGCTCGGCGTCGTGGATGCGCAGGCGCTCCCCGGCAACGACGAGATCGAGGCCGAGCTGCAGGAGTATCTCGCGCTCTACCAGGCGGAGGAGCATCCGCAGCGCATAGCCGAGCTGCGGGAGATAGCCTTGGACGCGATGCGCGCGCTGGAGCGCTTCAATCCCTACCTGACCGGTCCGGTGCTGAAAGGCATTGCCGGACCCTATGCCGAAATCGAGCTGCAGCTGTTCCCCGACAGCGTGAAGGACGTGGAGATCTTCCTGCTCGACCGCAATCTCAGCTATGACACGCGGGAAGGCCGGCGCTACGCTGGCGACCGTGCCCGCGCGGTGAGCGTACTGTCGCTTACCTGGGACGGGGCGCCGCTGCGCCTGTCGATCTTCGATCCCCGCGACGAGCGCGTGGCGCTCAAGACCTCGCAGGGGGGCCGCGTCGCCGAGCGGGCGGGTATCACGGAAGTGGGAGCGCTCGTGCGCGATGACCCCGGGCCGGCGTGAAGCGCTGACCCTGGGGGCGGTCGCGCTGGGTGCGGCTGCCATCGGCGGCGTCGTCGGAGCACTGGTCCTTCAGGCCGGCAGCGGCGCGGCCGACCTCCTGGCGAGTCGCTTCCCGGACCTGTCAGGGCGGATGCGCCCGCTCCTGGAATGGCAGGGGCGCGGACTGGTGTGCAACTTCTGGGCGACTTGGTGCGCGCCCTGCCGCGAGGAAATTCCGCTTCTCAACGCCGCGCAGAAAAAATACGCCGCGAACAACCTGCAAGTCGTAGGTATCGCCGTAGATAATGCTGCGAACGTCCGTGAATTCATCAAATCGACCGACATTCACTATCCGGTGCTGCTGGCGGGGGCGGACGCGATAGCTTTGATGCGTGACCTCGGCAACACCGCCGGCGGCTTGCCGTATACCGTATTGCTGGACGCCCGCGGGCGTCTCGCCGGCCGAAAGCTGGGCGCCTTTTCGGCTCGGGACCTGGACGCGGCGGTGGTGGGATTGTTACGCTAAAATGCCGCCTTCTGCCGCGAAAACCGCGGTAAGTACATAAACAACAAGCTGCATTTCTCCTCACGGGGCGTTCGATGGACCTGCGCAAGCTGAAGAAGCTGATCGACCTGGTGCAGGAGTCCGGGATCGCCGAGCTCGAGATTACCGAGGGCGAAGAGAAGGTAAAGATCGTCAAGGGCGGGCAGGTCAGCGTCTCGAGCTATGGCGCCGCGCCGGCGCCGGCCCAGTCCCGGCCCGCCGGCCCCGCTGCATTGCCGGCGCCCGAGGCCGCGTCGGCGCCCGAAGGGCCGGCGATAAAGGCGCCGATGGTCGGCACCTTCTACCGCTCGTCCTCGCCGGACGCGAAGCCCTTCGTGGAGGTCGGCCAGACGGTCAAGGAAGGCGACACCGTGTGCATCATCGAGGCGATGAAGCTCATGAACGAGATCGAGGCCGATGCCGCGGGCGTAGTGAAGGCGATCCTGGTGGAAAACGGGCAGCCGGTGGAGTACGGCCAGCCGCTTTTCATCCTCGGGTGAAGATGTTCGGAAAGATTCTCATCGCCAACCGCGGCGAGATCGCGCTGCGCATCCAGCGCGCCTGCCGCGAAATGGGCATTCGCACGGTGGTGGTCCACTCCGAAGCCGACACGGAGGCGAAGTACGTCAAGCTCGCCGACGAGTCGGTCTGCATCGGCCCGCCGCCGGCCGCGGCGAGCTACCTCAACATCCCGGCGATCATCAGCGCGGCCGAGGTCACCGACGCCGAGGCGATCCACCCGGGTTACGGCTTTCTTTCCGAGAACGCCGACTTCGCCGAAAAGGTCGAGCGGTCGGGCTTCGCCTTCATCGGACCGCGTCCCGAGAACATCCGCCTGATGGGCGACAAGGTGAGCGCCAAGCAGGCGATGACCAAGGCCGGAGTGCCCTGCGTGCCGGGCTCCGAAGGCGCTCTGCCCGACGATCCGAAGGAAATCGTGCGCATCGCGCGCAAGGTGGGCTATCCGGTCATCATCAAGGCCGCGGGCGGGGGCGGCGGGCGCGGCATGCGCGTGGTGCATACCGAGGCCGCGCTGCTGAACGCGGTCAACATGACGCGCACCGAAGCCCAGGCGGCGTTCGCCAATCCCGTGGTGTATCTCGAGCGCTACCTGGAGCAGCCGCGCCACATCGAGATCCAGATCCTCGCCGACGCGCACAAGAACGCGGTCTATCTGGGCGAGCGCGACTGCTCGCTGCAGCGGCGCCACCAGAAGGTGATCGAGGAGGCGCCGGCCCCCGACCTTGCGCCCAAGCTGCGCGACAAGATCGGCGAGCGCTGCGTCGACGCCTGCCGGCGCATCGCGTACCGCGGCGCCGGCACGTTCGAGTTCCTGTACGAGGGCGGCGAGTTCTTCTTCATCGAGATGAACACCCGGGTGCAGGTGGAGCACCCGGTCACCGAGATGATCACCGGCATCGACATCGTGCAGGAGCAGATCCACATCGCCGCCGGCGAAAAGCTGCGCTTTCGCCAGAAGGACATCCAGCTGCGGGGCCACGCCATGGAGTGCCGCATCAACGCCGAGGACCCTTACCGGTTTACGCCCTCGCCGGGCAAGATCACGTCGTACCACCCGCCCGGCGGGCCGGGCATCCGCGTGGACTCGCACGTGTACCAGGGCTATACGGTGCCGCCCAACTACGATTCCATGGTGGGCAAGGTGATCGCTTACGGCGCAAGCCGGGAGCAGGCCATGAGCCGCATGCGCATCGCGCTGTCCGAGATGGTGGTCGAGGGCATCCAGACCAACATACCGCTGCACCGGGAGCTGCTGAACGACACCCGCTTCATGCGCGGCGCGGTGTCGATCCACTATCTCGAGCAGAAGCTGGCTCAGGAGCAGAAGAAGAAGAAGTAATGCCCTGGCTCGGCCTCACGCTCGACCTGGACCCTGCGATGACGGAGGCATTCAGCGAAGCGCTTCTCGAAGCCGGCGTGCAGTCGGTGTCGCTCGACAACCTCGATGCGCCGCAGCCGAGGCTGCATGTGCTGCTTGCTGCGGGGAGCGACCCTGGCCGCGTGATCGAGCAGGCGTCGCGGGCGAGCGGCCTGGCGGCGCCGCGCTTTCGCGTGCGGGAGGTCGCCGATGAGGACTGGGTGCGCACGTCCCAGGCACAGTTCGCCCCGATCGAGATCGGCGCGCGCCTGTGGGTAGGCCCGTCGTGGCACCAGCCTCCCACGACCAGAGCCGCGGTCCGCCTGGACCCGGGCCTTGCCTTCGGCACCGGCACGCATCCGACGACGCGCCTCGTATTGGCCTTCCTCGAGCGCTGCATCCAGGGCGGCGAGCGCGTGCTCGATTACGGCTGCGGCTCCGGTATATTGGCGATCGCCGCCGCCAAGCTGGGCGCGGCGCTGGTCGATGGCGTAGATGTGGATCCCCAGGCAGTGGATACCGCCGCGGCCAACGCCCGCGCCAACGGCGTGGCCCTGCGCGCCGCGCTGCCCGAAGCGCCCGCCCAGACAACTTACGACATCGTGGTGTCCAACATCCTTGCCCAGCCGCTGATCGTCCTCGCCCCGTTGCTCGCCTCCCGCGCGGCCGCTGCGGGACGCATCGCGCTTTCCGGCATTCTCGAATCCCAGGCGGCCGAGGTCGCCGCCGCCTACGCGCCGTGGTTCGACATGCAAGCAAGCGAGCTGCAGGAAGGCTGGGCCTTGCTCGTCGGGGCGCGCAAATGAGCCTGATCACCCGCTGCCCCACCTGCGCCACGGCGTTTCGCGTGGTTCCCGGCCAGCTTGCCGCCCGCGCCGGCCGCGTGCGCTGCGGCAAGTGCGGCGCGGTGTTCGACGGCATCCAGGCGCTGGTGGAGAAAAGCGGCGAGCCGCTGCTGCTCGAGCCTTCGCCGCAACTCGGGCTGTTCGATCCTTCGCGCCGGCCCGATACGCGCCCGCTCGATGATACCGAGCCGCTGCCCGCGTTCATGGCCGAGGATTTGCGCCCGCGGCGCCGGGCTTTGTGGTGGACCCTGTCGGTGCTCGCCGTGCTCGCGCTGGCGGCGCAAGCGACCTACCACTATCGCGCCGAGATCGCCGCCGGCGTGCCGTGGGTGCGCGCGCCGCTCGACGAAGCCTGCCGGCGGCTGCGCTGCGAGGTGCCGCTGCCGCGCCAGCTTTCACTGCTGAGCATCGACTCCTACGAGGTGCGCGCCGACCCGCAGCGCGACGGCGTCATCGTGCTCAACGCCGTAATCCGCAACAAGGCGCGCTTCGCCCAGGCGTTCCCGGCGCTGCAGTTCGCGCTCACCGACGATGCCGGGCGCCATATCGTCAGCCGGGTACTGGCGCCGCGCGACTACCTGGACGCCGGCAAGGCGGCGGCGCTGATCGGCCAGGGCATCGAGCCCGGCGGCGACGCCGCGCTTACCGTTTACTTCGACACCAGCCGCACGCGGGCCAGCGGCTACCGCCTGGAGCTTTTCTATCCCTCATGAGCATTCTCGTCACCGGTTCCATCGCGTACGACACCATCATGGTGTTCCCGGACCGCTTCCGAAACCACCTGCTGCCCGACCAGCTGCATATCCTGAACGTGTGCTTTCTCACCCCGGAGATGCGCCGCGAATACGGCGGCACCGCGGGAAATATCGGCTACAACCTGCACCTGCTGGGCGACAAGCCGCTCGTCATGGCCACCGTGGGCGAGGACATCGATCCGTACGTGGCGCGCTTTCGCAAGCTGGGCATCGAGACCGCGCACCTGCGGCGCATTCCCGGCCAGTTCACGGCGCAGGGATTCATCACGACCGACCTGGACAACAACCAGATCACCAACTTCCATCCCGGCGCCATGAACTACTCGCACGAGAACCATGTCGGCCGGGAGCTGGGGGCGCGCCTGGCGATCATCGGCCCGGACGGCAAGCAGGGCATGCAGCAGCATGCGCGCGAATGCGCGGAGCACGGCGTGCCGTTCCTGTTCGATCCGGGGCAGGGACTGCCGATGTTCTCCGGCGAGGAGCTGGAGGAGTTCGTGCGCCTGGCCGACTATGTCGCGGTGAACGACTACGAGGGCAAGATGCTGGAGGAAAGGACCGGCCGGCGTCTGCAAGACATCGCGCGCGGGGTAAAGGCGCTGGTCTACACGCAGGGCGCGCAAGGCTCGATCATCTTCGCCGGCGGTCAACGCCACGATATCCCATGCGTTCAAGCCGATAGCGTGGTCGACCCGACCGGCTGCGGCGACGCCTACCGCGCCGGCCTGCTCTATGGCATTTCACGCGGCTGGGACTGGCCTTCAGCGGGTAAGCTTGGCTCGGTCATGGGCGCCATGAAGATCGCCCACCGCGGGGGGCAGAACCATGCCGTGCCGCGCGAAGAAATACAGGCGCGCTTCGAGCGCGCCTTCGGCTATTCGCCATGGAAAGGATGAACACCATGAAAACCCGTTTATTGCTTGCTGTCGTGGCCGCTGTGACGGCCCTCGCCGGCTGCGCCACCTCCAAATCCGGAGACGTTTATTCGCGCGACGAAGCGCTGCGCGAACAGTCGGTGCGCCTCGCCACGGTGGAATCGGTACGGCCGGTCACCATCCAGGGAACCCGCTCGGGCATCGGCGCGGCCGCCGGCGGCGTGGTGGGCGGCGTGGCCGGAAGCAGCGTCGGCCACGGCAAAGGCTCCACCATCGCAGGGGTGCTCGGCGCGGTCGGCGGCGGGGTGGCGGGACAGGCGCTCGAAGAGGGCACCACCCGCCGTCGCGGCGTAGAAATTACCGTCCGCCTGCAAAGCGGCGAGCTGCGCGCCATCGTGCAGGAAGAAACCGACAAGTTCGTGGCCGGCCAGAAGGTGCGGCTGCTGACCTCCGGCGGCGTTACGCGAGTCTCGCCCTGATCTTCTCCGCGTATTCTGCGAGCGTGTCGCGCGGCGGGTTCTTCACCGGCCAGGTGAGCGCCATGCCGTCGCCTTCGTGCCGCGGCACGAGATGGATATGGAAGTGCGATACCGTCTGGCCGGCTGCGCTGCCGTTCGCCTGATACACCGATAGGCCCTGGGGCGCGAACGCTTCGCGGATGGCTCGTGCGACGCGCGCCGCCGTGCAAAACACGGCGGCCGCCTGCCTGTCGTCCAAGGCGAAGATATGCTCGGCATGCCGCTTCACCGCCACCAGCACATGACCGGGGTTCACCTGCCCGATGTCCATGAACGCGAGGGTGTGCTCGTCCTCGTGCACCAGCGCGGCGGGTATCTGCCGCGCCGCGATCCTGCAAAATACGCAGCTTTCCATCAGTCGCCTCCGGCGGCCTGGTAACCGGCGCAGGGTACTTGGAACAGCGCCCGGTCCTCAAGCCGCAGCGCAGTGAGCTTGCCGCCCCAGACGCATCCGCTGTCCAGCGCCGCGAGCTTGTCGCGCATCTTCAGGCCCTGGGCCGACCAGTGCCCGCAAACGATGGTTTCGCGATCTTTCCTCAGCTCGAACCAGGGCGCGTACCCCGCGGGCGCCGCCTTGCCCTTGGCGCGAAATTCCATCACGCCCTGCGGCGTGCAATAGCGCAGCCGCGTCATCGCATTCACGATGACGCGCAGGCGATCCCAGCCGGTTAGCGACGGGCTCCAACGGTCGGGCTGGCTGCCGTACATGTTGCGGAGGAAATCCCTGTAATCCGGCCCCGCCAGGGCCTTCTCGACCTCCTTGCCCAGCGCAAGCGCTTCCGGGATGCTCCATTGCGGCAAGAGGCCGGCGTGCACCATGGCGTAGTCGCCCTCCGCGTGCATCATCGGCCGCCGGCGCAGCCAGTCGACCAGCGTCCCTGCGTCCGAAGCGTCGAGCACGTCCTGGAACGTGTCGTCCACCCGCGTGCGCTCGAAACCTTCGTATTGGCTCACGAGGTGCAGGTCGTGGTTGCCGAGCACCACGATCGCGTCATTGCCCAGGTCGCGCACGAAGCGCAACACGTCCAGGGATTTCGGGCCGCGGTTGACCAGGTCGCCGACGAACCACAGGCGATCGGGCCTCTGGAAGCGGACCTCGCTAAGGACCCGGCGAAGCTCGTCGAAGCAGCCTTGTACGTCGCCTATGACGTAAGTGGGCATTAACTCTAGAAACTGGCGTCGAGACGCCGATACTGTATCGCTTCGGCGATGTGCTCGGCGCTGATCGCGGCTTTTCCCCCCAGGTCGGCGATAGTGCGGGCCACGCGCAGCACACGGTGATAGCCGCGGGCCGAGAGCAACAATCGGGCGAGCGCGTGGCGCAGCAGCTGGTCGCCCTCGCGGTCGGTGCCGCAGTGCCGGTCGATCTCCCGCGTGCCAAGAAGGGCATTCGGCTTGCCCTGCCGCTCGAGCTGCAGGTAGCGCGCGCGGGCCACGCGGGCGCCGATTGCCTCCGAGCTCTCGCCGGCCACCGGCGCGGTGAGCTCGGCCTCGCGCGGCGCCGGCACCTCGAGCTTGATGTCGATGCGGTCGGCGAGCGGGCCGGAGATGCGGCCCCGGTAGCGCGCAATGCGCTCGGGCGTGCAGCGGCAGCGCCCGCTGCGGTCGCCGCAGTGCCCGCAAGGACACGGATTCATCGCCGCCACGAGCTGGAAGCGCGCCGGAAACTGCGCCTGGCGCGCCGCACGCGCGATGGATACGCGCCCCGACTCGAGCGGCTCGCGCAGCGCCTCGAGGACGTCGCGGTCGAATTCCGGTAGCTCGTCCAGGAACAGGACGCCATGGTGGGCAAGCGAGATCTCGCCGGGGCGGGGCAGGTTGCCGCCGCCCACCAACGCTGCAGTGGAGGCGCTGTGGTGAGGGGCGCGGTAGGGCCGCTCGCCCCAGCGCGCCGCTTCGAACCCGGCGGTGGCCACGGAATGGATCGCCGCCACCTCCAGCGCTTCCCCCTCGGACAGCGGCGGCAAGATGCCGGGAAAGCGCGCCGCGAGCATCGACTTGCCGGTGCCCGGCGGGCCGAGCATCAAGACGCTGTGCGCGCCCGCAGCCGCCACCTCCAGGGCACGCTTCACTTGCTGCTGGCCTTTGACGTCGCTGAAGTCGGCGTACGCCTGTGTGCGCGGCACCTCCTTGGACAAGTATTCCGACAGCGGCGCGTCTCCGCTAAGGTGAGCGACCACTTCGAGCAGGCTGCGTGCCGGCAAAATGCGCGCGCCGTTGGCGAGCGCGGCTTGCGGCGCATTGGCTTGCGGCAGCACAAATGCGCGCCCTGTGCCGCGTGCCGAGAGCGCCATGGCGAGGGCGCCGCGCACCGGCCGCAGCTCACCGGTTAGCGAGAGCTCCCCCGCGAACTCCAGGCCGAGGAGTGCCTCGACCGCAAGCTGGCCGCTCGAGGCGAGGATGCCCAGCGCGATCGGCAGGTCGAAGCGGCTGGAATCCTTCGGCAGCTCCGCCGGCGCCAGGTTGACCGTGATGCGCCGCGCGGGAAACTCGAAGCGCGCGTGATTGAGCGCGGCGCGCACCCGATCGCGCGCTTCGCGCACCTCGGTGTCCGGCAGCCCGACGATGTGAAAAGCCGGCAGCCCCGGACCCAGGTGCACCTCCACGGTCACCTCGGGCGCATCGATTCCGGCGAGCGCGCGACTCGCGACTGCGGCGACTGACAAGGCGGCTCCCCTGGCGGATACCAGGCGAGCAACGCGCCGTCAGCCCGGCGGTTTACCGCGCGACTCGAGCTCGGCGATGCGCGCTTCGAGCTCCGCCAGCTTTGCCTGCGCGCGCTCGAGGAGCTTTTGCTGAATCTCGAAATCCTCGCGCAGCACGAGATCCAGGCGCGCGAAGCCCGACGCGAGCAGGGCCTTGAGGTTTTTCTCGATGTCCTGCGCCGGCGAATCGCGGAAGGCATCGGTGATGCGCTCGTTGAGCTCGTCGAAGAAACGCTTGTCGATCATGGCGACAAGGTAGCGCACTAGGCGCACCGAAGTCGCGCGATGCGCTCTGCGAGCGCACCGGCCTGGTGCAGCGCCTGGCCGGCGTTCTGTTATCCCAATGAAATAAAAAGGAAAAATGCCTGGCACGAGAGGTGCTATCTCTCAGCCGTCCTCATCCACCACTCAAGGGAGATCCAAAATGCGTAAGTCCATTGCCGCGCTGGCCGTTGCTGCCGCGCTGGCCGTCCCCGTCCTGGCCGGCGCGCAGGCGCCGGCAGCCTCGCCGATCGCGGGCAACCTGTCGCTGGTCAGCGATTACCGGTTCCGCGGCCTCACCCAGACGTTCGAGGAGCCCGCGCTGCAGGGCGGGTTCGACTACGCCCATGCGAGCGGCTTCTACGCGGGCAACTGGAACTCGAGCATTGCCGACAGCTTTTTCGGCGGCTCGCCGCTCGAGATGGATTTCTATGCGGGCTACAAGCCCACCTTCGGCGACATTACGCTCGATCTGGGCATCCTCTATTACTACTACCCGGGTTCCAACGATCCGGTGCTCGGGGAGATCGACAACACCGAGCTGTATATCGGCGCGGCCTGGAAGTGGCTGAGCCTGAAGTACTTCCACGCAGTCTCGGATTTCTTCAGCGTGCCGGACACCAAGAACTCCAATTATCTCGACCTCACGGCGAGCTACGCGTTCGGCGCCGGCTGGGGCCTGGTCGGCCATATCGGCCATCAGAAGATCAAGAACAACTCCGCGGGCGACTACACCGACTACAAGCTGGGCGTCACCAAGGATCTCAGCGGCTGGGTGCTCGGCGTGGCTTACGTGGACAACGACGCCGAAGGCAGCATCACCAGCGGCGGCGGCAAGACCATGGACATCGGCGACTCCACGCTGGTGTTTTCCGTCAGCAAGACGTTCTGACCCGCGAGGCCCCCGTGAAACTGGTTACCGCAATCATCAAGCCCTTCAAGCTCGACGAGGTGCGCGAGGCGCTCTCGGCCATCGGCGTGCAGGGCATCACCGTGACGGAAGTCAAAGGCTTCGGCCGGCAGAAAGGCCATACCGAGCTCTACCGCGGCGCGGAGTACGTGGTCGACTTTCTGCCGAAGGTGAAGGTCGAGGCCGCAGTGAAAACCGAGCTGCTCGAGCAGGCGATCGACGCGATCGAGAAGTCCGCCAATACGGGGAAGATCGGCGACGGCAAGATCTTCGTGTTCGACCTCGAGAAGGTCATTCGCATCCGCACCGGCGAAACCGATGTGGCGGCGCTTTAAGGAGAATGCAATGAAAAGACTTATCCCATGGCTCGCGATGGCGGCCTGCCTCGCCTTTGCCGGCGCGGCGCTCGCCCAGGGCAAGCCCACGGTCGACAAGGGCGACACGGCTTGGATGATGGTATCCACGCTGCTCGTAATCCTGATGACGGTGCCCGGGCTCGCGCTGTTCTACGGCGGCATGGTGCGCGCCAAGAACACCCTCTCGGTGCTCATGCAGGTGTTCGTCACTTTCTGCCTGATCGGCGTGGTCTGGGTGGTGTACGGATACTCGCTTACCTTTACCTCGGGCAACGCCTTCTTCGGCGGCTTTTCCAAGATGTTCCTGGCGGGCGTGACCGGCGAATCGCTTGCCGCGACGTTCTCGAAAGGCGTGGCCATCCCGGAGCTCGCGTTCGTCGCCTTCCAGCTCACCTTCGCCGGCATCACCTGCGCGCTCATCGTGGGCTCGTTCGCCGAGCGGGTGAAGTTCTCGGCAATGCTGATATTCGCGGTGCTGTGGTTCACGTTCGCTTACGCGCCGATGGCACACATGGTGTGGTACTGGGACGGTCCGGACGCCATCACGGATGCGAAAAGCCTGGAAGCGGTGAGCGCCGCGGCGGGCTGGCTGTGGCAGAAAGGCGCGCTGGACTTCGCCGGCGGCACGGTAGTGCATATCAACGCGGGTATCGCCGGGCTGGTGGGCGCCTACGTGGTGGGCAAACGCATCGGCTACGGCAAGGAATCGATGCCCCCGCACAACCTGCCGCTCACCATGATCGGCGCCTGCCTGCTGTGGGTGGGCTGGTTCGGCTTCAATGCCGGGTCGAACCTGGAAGCCACAGGCACCGCCGCCGTCGCCTTCCTGAACACCCTCGTCGCGACCGCGACGGCGGTGCTGGGCTGGCTGCTGGTCGAGTCGATGGCGCGCGGCAAGGCCTCCGCCCTGGGCGCGGCGTCCGGCGCGGTGGCCGGCCTGGTGGCCATCACGCCGGCGTGCGGCTTCGTCGGTGTCGTGGGCGCGCTGGTCATGGGCCTGGTCGCAGGGGTCGGCGGCTTCTGGGGCGTCAACGGCCTCAAGCGACTGCTCGGGGCGGACGACTCGCTCGACGTGTTCGGCGTGCACGGCGTGTGCGGCATTCTCGGGGCGCTTCTCACCGGCGTGTTCGCGGCGCCGTCGCTGGGCGGCTCGGGCATCTACGACTACGTCGCCAACGGCGTGTCGCCGGAGTACTCGATCGCCGGCCAGCTGATGATCCAGGCCACCGGCGTGGCGACTACGGTCGTCTGGTCGGGCGTGGTGGCCTTCATTGTGTTCAAGCTGATCGATTTGACCATCGGATTGCGCGTCAGTGAAGAGGACGAGCGCGAGGGACTGGATACCACCGCGCACGGCGAAGCCGCGTACCGCATGTAAGCAGGGCGCAGGCGGAGGAAAGAGGGGCCTCAGGGCCCCTTTTTTATCCGCCCGAGAGCTTCTCCAGCAGGCTGAGCAGCTGGGCGCGCTCCTGCGCGCTCAGGCGCGCGGCCACGCGGCGCTCGTGCGCCTGGATGCGCCGCTTGAGGCGGGCCACCAGCGCCCGGCCTTCGCCGGTGAGCCACAGGCCGTTGGTGCGCCGGTCCTCGCCGCGGCGCCGCTCGATGAGCCCGCGGCTCTCCAGCATGTCCACCACGCCGACCATGGTCGAGCGGTCGAGCGACACCGCCTGCGCCAGCCGGCCCTGCGTGACGCCGGGGTTGGCCTCGAGCAGCAGCAGGATGCCCACGCGCCCGGGCGTGAGCTCCGCCACGCTGGTCGCGAAGTCCCGGAATACCGCCTGTTGCGCGAGGCGCAGGCGGTATCCCAGCAGGCTGGGCAGCAGTCCGGGGTTCATTTTGTTTGGCTACCAAACAGTTGCTACCATCCTAGCCGCCCCGCGCGCGCCCATGCAAATCACCGTCGAAGGCCTTCTCCCTATCCCCGTCGAGCGCGGCGACACGATCCTCGCCTCGCTGCTGCGCGCCGGCGTGGCGTTTGCGTTCTCGTGCCAGGTATGGGAGGACACGACGATCCGCCGCATCGATGCCCAAGATCCGATCGTCCCGGAATGAACGGCGCGCAGCTGCTGCTCGGCCGTGAGGCGCTCGGCCGCCATGGCGCGCGCACGGCGCTGATTTGCGGCGAGGACAGCGTGTCGTTCGCGCAGATGGCCGAGCGCGTGGCCCGCTCCGGCGCGGCGCTCGTCGCTCTAGGCGTACGGCCGGGCGACCGGGTCCTCCTTTTGATGCGCGATACGCCCGAGTTTGCGGCCGCCTGGCTGGGCGCCGTACATGCCGGAGCGGTGGCCATTGCCCTCAACCACAAGCTGAGCGAGGCCGACTATCGCCACATCCTCGCCGACAGCGGCGCGCGCCTCGCGCTGGTGGAAGACGCGTTCGCCGCGGCGCGGCCGGATCTCACGGCGGAGCTGGCGCGCGAGGGGCGCATCGCCATCGCCGGAGCGGCGGGCGGCCTTCCGGCCTGGCGCGACGAATTGACTGACGCTTCGGCGATCCCCGCATTCGATGCCCGGCCGGAGACGCCGGCCTTCGTGCTTTATTCGTCGGGCACCACCGGCCGGCCGAAGGCAATCGTGCACGCGCACCGCAGCTTCGCCTCGCTCGGCCAGGCGTTCCGCGTCGTCGGCGTGAAGGCCGGCGAGCGCGTGTTCACCACCTCGAAGCTGTTCTTCGCGTATGGCCTGGAACACGGCCTGCTCGGTACGCTCGCCCTGGGCGCCACCTCGTTGCTTTTTGCCGACTGGCCCGATGCCGAGGCAGTGATCGGGCTGGTTGCGCGGCATCGTCCGGCGGCCATGTTCAGCGTTCCTACCCTGTACCGCAGGCTGCTCGCCGAACCGCACGCCCGCCTTGCGGCTCTCGCCCGCGTGCGCCGCTTCGTTGCCGCCGGCGAGCGCGTCTCCGCGCAGCTCGTCGCACAGTGGCGCGGGGCGACCGGCGGCGAGTTGCTCAACCTGTATGGCATGTCGGAAACCTTTTGCGCCTGCATGATGACGCCGCCCGGGACCTCCGACGGCATGCGCACCGGGTTGCCGTTCCCCGGCGTCGAGGTGCGCCTGCGCGACGCGCAAGGCGCAGAGGCAGCGCACGGCGAAGCGGGCGTGCTCTGGGTGCGGCACCCCGCCCAGGCCGGGGGCTATGCCAACCTTCCCGAGCAGACGCGCGAGCAGTTCCAGGCCGGCTGGTTTTGCACCCGCGACCTCTTCGTGCGCGACGCGCAGGGTCACTTCATCCACCAGGGGCGCACCGACGAGCTGCTGAAGGTTGCCGGCCAGTGGGTGCAGCCGGGCGAGCTGGAAGAGCTGGCCGGCCTCGAAGCCGCGGTGGCCGAGGCCGCCTGCGTGCCGGTGCCGGACGCGGACGGACTGGAGCGCCTCGCCCTTTTCGTGACCGCGAACGGCGACCTCGCGGCCGCACAACGCGCCGCCGCCGAGGCCTGCGAGCGCTCGTTGCCGCGCCACAAGCGGCCCAAGTGGGTGCGCGCGGTGCGCGAATTGCCGCGTACCGCCACGGGCAAGGTGCAGCGCTTCCGGCTGCGCGAAATGCTGGCGCGCGAGCTCGCGGGCAAGGACTAGAATTCCGGTTTTCCCCGAGGATGCAATGGCCTACGTAATTCCAATGTGGACGCCGCCGGCGCTGCCGGTGGCCGGCTCTTACGACAGCTTCCCGGTCCGACGCATATTCTGCGTCGGGCGCAACTACGCCGAGCACCAGAAGGAGATGGGCGGCGACGGGCGCGAGCAGCCGTTTTTCTTTCTCAAGACCGAATTCGCGCTGGTCCCGCGCGGCGGCGAGGTGCATTACCCGGCAAAGACCTCCAATTATCACTACGAGACCGAGCTGGTCGTTGCGCTATCCAAGGGCGGGCGGCGCATCGACGCCAAACGCGCCAACGAGCATGTGTACGGCTATGCCGTGGGCCTGGACATGACACGCCGCGACCTGCAGCAATGGGGCAAGGACCATGGCCGGCCCTGGGACTTCGGCAAGAACTTCGACGAATCCGCGCCGTGCAGCGAGCTCGTGCCGGCGGCCAAGCTGGGCCACCCCTCCAAGGGCGGCATCTGGCTCAGCGTCAACGGCAAGCAGCGGCAGAAGGCGGACCTGTCCGACATGATCTGGTCGGTGCCGGAGCAGATCGCCTACCTTTCCGAGCACTACACGCTGGAGCCCGGCGACGTGATCTTCACCGGCACGCCCGCGGGGGTGGGTCCGGTTAAACCCGGCGACGAGCTGCTCGCCGGCATCGACGGCGTGGGCGAGCTGAAGGTGAGAATCGCCGCGGCGTTGTGAAGCTCTACACGTACTTTCGCAGCTCGGCGGCGTTTCGCGTACGCATCGCGCTAAACCTGAAGGGCCTGGAGTACCAGGCGCAGCTCGTTTCCCTGCCCAAGGGCGCGCACCGCGAGGCGCAGTACGCCAAGGTCAATCCCCAGGCGCTGGTGCCGACGCTGGTGAGCGGGGACGGCTGGCACCTCGCCCAGTCGCTCGCCATCATCGAGTACCTGGACGAGACGCATCCGCAACCGCCGCTGATTCCGCGCGAGGCAAAGGCGCGCGCGCGGGTGCGCAGCCTTTCGCTGCTGATCGCCTGCGAGATCCATCCGCTGAACAACCTGCGCACGCTGCAGTATCTGAAGCGCGAGCTGAAGCTCGGCGAGGACCAGGTGAACGCCTGGTATCGCCACTGGATCGCCGAAGGGCTCGGCAAGCTGGAAGCCGAGCTGGGCGAAGCCGGCACCGGCCGGTTCTGCCACGGCGACGCCCCGTCGATGGCCGACTGCTGTCTGGTGCCGCAGATCTTCAATGCCCAGCGCTACGATTGCGACCTGGCGCCCTACCCTACGGTGCTGCGCGTGTTCGACACGTGCATGAAGCTGGACGCCTTCGAGCGCGCGCAGCCGTCCCAGCAACCCGACGCGGAGCAGCAATGACCAATCCGTTCTCTTACCGGCGGCCGTACCGAAATACCCAGCCGGAGTACCTGTTCCCCGCCTACGCCTCGACCGTAAAGCGCGCGCCTTCGCAGCCGCTGGTGGTGCTGCCGCATACCCTGTCCGAGGCGACGGCGCCGGTATTCGGCTACGGCGACATCCAGCCCGGCGACAGCGACCTGACCCAGCAGCATAAAGGCGAGCCGCAGGGCGAGCGCATCGTGGTGAGCGGCCGGGTGCTCGACGAGAATAGCCGGCCGGTGCCGAACGTCCTGATCGAGATCTGGCAGGCCAACGCGGCGGGACGCTACAACCACCGCGTCGACCAGCACGACGCGCCGCTCGACCCGAACTTTACCGGCGCCGGACGGGTGCTGACCGACGCGCAAGGCCAATACCGCTTCAAGACCATCCGGCCAGGCGAGTATCCGTGGCGCAACCACTACAACGCCTGGCGCCCGGCGCATATCCACTTCTCGCTCTTCGGGCGCGGCATCGTGCAGCGCCTGATCACGCAGATGTACTTTCCCGGCGATCCGCTGCTCGACTTCGACCCGATGTTCACCTGCGTGTCGGACGAGAAGGCGCGCAACCGGCTGATCTCGGTATTCGACTGGGAAACCACTCTGCCGGAGTACGCCCTGGGCTACCGCTTCGATATCGTGCTGCGGGGCCGCGACGCCACGCCGACGGAGAACCGCCGATGAGCCTGCGTGCGAGCACCTCGCAGACCATCGGGCCGTATCTGCGCATCGGGCTGGAATGGATGCAGATCGAAGACCTCGCGCCCCAAGGCGTGGCGGGCGAGCGCGTGCGCATCGAGGGCCGCGTGATCGACGCCGACGGCAAGCCGGTCAACGACGCCGCGGTGGAGATCTGGCAGGCCAACAGCCATGGCAAGTACGCGAGTCCGGAAGATGCGCAGGACAAGCCGGTCGAGACGGCGTTTCGCGGCTACGGGCGCTCGCTCACCGACGAGGCGGGAGCGTTTCGCTTTCGCACCATCAAGCCGGGCCGCGTGCCCGGGCTGCAGGGCGGGCTGCAGGCGCCGCACATCGTCGTGACGATCTTCATGCGCGGCCTGCTCAAGCAGCTGCTCACGCGCATCTACTTCCCGGACGAGCCGGCGAACGCCGACGACCCGGTGCTCAAGTTGGTGCCGGCCGAGCGCCGTGCGACGCTGCTTGCCCGCAAAAAGGCCGACGGCGTGCTGGAGTGGAACGCGGTGCTGCAGGGCCGGGACGAAACGGTGTTCTTCGACTTCTGAGTCTCGACCTCATCTTCTCGGACGCGCGTTGCGCCGCGGCTCTCGCGGACGAGACACTGCTCGCCGCCATGGCGCGCTTCGAAGGCGCCCTGGCGCGAGCGGGCGCGGCCGCAGGCTTCGTGCCCGCAGACGCCTCCCGGTCCATCGAAAGGGT
>CBDDSA010000341.1:0-4632 GCA_965233185.1 uncultured bacterium | reverse complement strand
ATGCGGGATTGGTTGTCATGGAATGAAGCTCGTTCCCGATCAGGAGCGCATCGATTTGGCTGGCCCCGGACTTATTCAACAACGCCAACAACTGCGCGCGGTAGCTCGCAAACCAGGCAGTTGGATCGCCCGGCGCGATCTGCTGCCAGTTGACCTGGTTGGGATCGCTGTAACTGCCAATGATGACGACAGGTTTCACCCATGCTTTGAGGCCGAGTCGTTTGGCAACGGCGACCGCTTCAAGCAGCGTATCCGTGGAAAAATCCGCCTGAACTGAGCTGCCACCCAGGCCTCCTGGCTGCATCAGGTGGTAGTCGAAGATCACCGTATTGGCACCGGTCGCAATGGCGTCCTTCAAGCTGATCTCGAGCGCGCTCATGGAGCGGATGCTGAAACCCGGCACTGTGAATCCTTGAGTAGCAAATGAAGAGGTTGTTGTGCGCGGCGGGCCCGTGGCAAACACATTCCTCTTGAGCGCCTTCGATCCGCTGACGCCATTGATTGAAAAGTTCATCGTGCCGGTATTCAGGTCTGAAAAGACCAACGTGAGCGCTCCCACTGGCGCAACGACTCGATTGGCAGAGTTCCATGGGACTGTTGGCGCTGAGCCCCCGGTGACCTTGTACAACGTGCCCGTACACCCGCTGCCCGCGACGGGGCAACTGGATGCGACATACCAGACGGGAAGCCCCTTGTCGTCGTACGTGAACATGGTCACGAACATCATTCCGTATTGCTGGATGATCGTCGTGCCCCAACCGGATTCAGTCGCGCTGTTGTCCCACAGGCCCGTCATGGGTGAAGTCGATGATGTGTCGACAGTGAAAGTCGCCCAGGATGCGGCCGGTGTGAGCAGAAGCACGAGGGCCGCGATTAACTTCGTCAATCGCCCCAGCGTTCTGGCAGCGGCCAATCGGGCACCCACTCTGAGTGCGCAGGCAGCATCAATCATTTTTTTAACCGAGTCAGGAATCGAGTGGGGTGACTTTAAATGAATTTGAGTTCAGAAACATACGATGGAGCGCATCCGGCAAGCATCGCCTCCATCTGGCGGCTCAGGCGCATACCCCTGGACGCCATCTTTAACAGGCTGGCGAAGCGAGCCCATCGCAACATGGGCCCATGCCGAGAAGGGTACTGGAATCAAGGCGATAACTTTGAGTCAATGGACGACCAATCGCTTTAGATTCAAGGCTTAGGGAATTGAAACAACTAGGGCTAGGCGCTTTCGTTGATTCAACGGGTTACGTTGATTCAACGGGTTCGGCATTCGCAGCAACGCAAAGCCAAGCCGAATCAAGGGCGTGGGCAACTTCAATGGGGCGGATAGTGCAGCCATTCGTGCCAACCATGCAGAACTCAACCTGCTGCACAAATGGGACGATTGAGGGATTGATGCACCAATGCCGAGCATGGACACCAGCACCGCGCCCAAGGCGCTTTACCCTTTCAGCTACTTCGACCTGATGCGCCGACGCTGGATGCGGGCCCGCTATGTTGCGAGCCTGGACAATATCGCGGAGCGTTACGGCTGTTTCAGGATCGAGGGCCCGGCTGAGATGCGGACTAACGCGGGCTCAGGGTTTGAGCCACCTGCGGCGAAAGTGCCTCATTTGGGCACGCCTTAATGGGTAGGCTTGTGGGTCGAAATTGAATCAACCGTTAAACCATTGAAACACAATAAGTATTGACGGACACACCCTCCGCCATCGACCTTGGCCGCTACCTGCTGGTCCCGTAATCGATGTAGCAGTTGTTGGGGTCGGTCTTGTTGCGATGCACCGAGAAGCCCGACGAGTTGGCGTTCGAGGCGTTGGTGTCGCACAGCTTCGTGCCCTTGCACTGTGCCGCGGTCATCACCTCGGCGCGAATCCGGAACGAAGAGCCGTACTGGTCATCGGTGAACTTCTTGATTTCGCCGGGATTCACGCAGCCGTACTGGATCTGGCGGGGAAGGGTGTTGTACGTGGTGATCCAGACGTATTCCTTCGCGTAGGTGTTCTCCACCAGGATGAAGTTGGCGGCGATACCGGGGCCGGAAAAGGCTGCGGCGGCGAGGAAGGCAGCTGCGGAACTGGCGGTCGTCGAAGATTTCATGTGTGGGCTCCCTGGTCTTGGCGTTGTGGACGTTGTGGGCGGTGTGGGTGGGCTGAGTCTACACACCCACGAGGATGCAGGGCCCGCGACGAAAGCCGTCGCCGCGTCCTGAACGCTAGCTGAACCCGAACATCGGCGGGAACACCACCACCACGATCGCGGCCCACGCCGAGTACACCGGCAGGTAGGCCGTCTGCCAGCGCTCGAGGCCGGCGAAGGTGCCGCGGCCGCGCAGGAAGCCCCCGTAGAGCACGGCCGACCACGCCAGGTTCACGAGCAGGACCACGTTGAATCCCAGCGCGGCGACCCGGTTCGGCGTGAGCCCGAATTCGGAGATGCGCGCGGCGATCGCGGCCAGGGCGAATGCATCGGCGACGAGCGCGCTCGCGAGGAGCAGCACCAGCAGCGCGTCGAAGACGGCGGGCGGCGCCTGCGGGTCGCGCGCCGAGATCGAGTAGAGCAGCAGGCCCAGGACGAGCGCCAGCAGCACGTCGAAGGCGATGAGCGCGTCGCGCTCGATGTCGATGCCGCGCCCGGTCCACGCCATCGTCGCCAGGAAGGCGAGCAGCGCGACGGCGAAGAGCGGCGTGAAGAGTCGCGTCAGCACCGGCGCCATGTTCTCGATCACGCTCTGCTTGGCCTCGACCAGCCATGCGGCCACGATCACCGCCCCTGCCGCCGCGCTGGGCAGCAAGTGCTCGAGCATGCGCTCCGCGTCGATGCCGATCGCCTGGAACATCCCCATCGTGATGGCGACGAGGACGCCTCCACCGAGCGCGATCAGCGCGTAGTAGATGAGCAGCTCGCCCGAGAAGCGCACGAAGTCCATGCGGCGCGCGCGCTCCTGCCAGCGGCCGCCGGCGTAGGCGATCCCCGCGAGCAGCCAGAGCGCGATGGGCAGGTGCAGCGCGAGAAGCGCCTGCGTGTTGCTGCGGCTGCCGAAAGGAAAGACGTTGGCGACGAAGCCGGCCGCGGCGAAGCCCGCCGCCAGCCACATCCAGGTGCGTTCGCCCGGGCGGCGCTTCCAGACGAAGTAGCCCGCGAGCAGGGGAAGGATGAAGAGGCCCAGGTTCCGGGCGTAGAAGGGCATGTCCTTCCCGCCCCATTCCAGGCCGAACAGCGCCGGCAGCTTGACCGCGAGCGCCGCCGCCACCGCCAGGGCGAAGACGACGATCATCTCGGTGCGGGCATCGGCCGCGGGCTCCGCGGCAGCATCCGGTGCCATGACCAGCTGCTTCCACAGCCGCTCCGAGTGCTCGCGCGCGAACTCGTTCGAGATCGCGTCGAGGGCGCCCATGCGCTTCACCGCGACGAGGAAGGCCTCGTCGTCCGAGAGGCCGCCTCGCCGCAGCTCGGCGACCTGGCCGCGCAGGTGGTCTTCGAGCTCCTCCACGTCCCGCGGCCGGATCACCTGCCGGCGCCGCAGGTAACCGCGCCACAACTCGATCTGCGACTCGAGCGCGCTCTCGCCGGCGGAGGGAATCACGCTCTCAACCATGGGACGCCACCGCAGGCGTCGCGGCCGACACCGCGAGCCAGATGTTGCGCAGCGCCGCGTCCACGGCCTGCCACTGCTGCCGCTGCTCGGCGAGCTGCGCCCGGCCCGGCCCGGTGATGCGGTAGTACTTGCGCTTGCGCCCCGTCTCCGAGCTCCCCCAGGTCCCCTCGACGTGACCTTGCCGCTCGAGCCGGTGCAGCACCGGGTAGAGCATCCCGTCGGTCCACTGCAGCTGGCCTCCCGACAGCTCGCTCACCCGCTTCAGGATCGCGTATCCATAGGTGTCCCCCTCGGCGATGATCGCCAGGATGAGCGAGGTGGCGGAGGCGGCGACCAGGTCCTTGTTGATGTCCATGGGCATCGAGCGTCCTGTAACCGGGTACATAGAGGCAAGATACATTGCAGTACGAGGTATGTAAAGGGCATCGGCATTTCTTCGTCATTGCGCCCGGGGAAACGCCGACGCACGATAGATTCATGACTCCCCTGCAGCGCCCGAACCGGATTGCGTCGCGCCTCGGCGACAAGCTGCCCTTCGACATCGAGAAGGAGCTCGACGAGGTCGTCGGCCGGTTCGAGGACCGCCGCGGCTCGCGCCTCCAGCGCGCCGGGCGCATTGTCGGGCGCGTGCTCCTTGGCGCGAGCCTCGCCATCGCCGCGGCGACGGTGGTCATCTACACGCTGCATTCGCACGTCAGGCAGGCGCAGCAGGCGCCCGCGCCGAAGAAGCCGATCCCGATCACGATCGTTCCCGCCGGGAAGTAGCCGGCGCGCGGCTCGATGAAAGCGGGGGCCGTGTTAATTTACGGCTGCAATCACGGTTTGAGCGGAGGGAACGAGATGAATGTTCGCCCGATGTTGCTGGCGCTCGGCATGGCCGTGGCGCTGCAGGCGAATGCGCAGGACGCAGCCGCATGGCTCGAGGCGCAGGGGCTCGAGGCGACCGACACCAAGGCGTACGAGGACTACGAGATCGTCGTCGCGCGCGTGAAGGGCGCCAAGGACGTGAAGGAGGCCGAGGAGCGCGTGGCCATCCT
>CBDDSA010000340.1:0-2993 GCA_965233185.1 uncultured bacterium | reverse complement strand
GCGAGGATCAACGCGCCCGCGAGGGTGTCGCCGGATGCGATCGGCAGCGCAAAGGCGTTGCGCGTGCGCAACCCGGCGAGGCCGGCGAGCGCAGAGCGGCCGTCGCCGGCCAGCCGCAATCCCTCGGGCGCAGAAAGTAGTTGCGCAGCGTCTGCCGTCGACAACTCGATATCATGGCCGTCCAGCCAGTCTCCGGCGGTGCCGGTGTGGATGCGGTATTCGCCGCCGGCCCTCCCCAGCAGCAACAGGTGTTTGTCCGCGCGCACCAGTTCCGCCATGCGCCGCAGCACGATGGCGATCACCTGCGGCAACGCCGCGCTCGAGAGGATCGCCGCGTCGATCTCCGCGTGCGCCGACAGCGCTCTGAATTGCCGCCCCAGGCGCGTGGACATCGCGTTGAACGAGCGCGCCAGGGCGCCGAACTCGTCGTCGCGCTGTTCGGGCAGGGCCGCCCTGAAGTCCCGTGCGCCGATGCGCTCCGCGGCGTCGGTCAGGTCCCGCAAGGGGCGCATGGTCCGGCGCACCTGCACCAGGCCGAGCAGCGCCGCCACCAACAGGCTCAGGATCACCACCGGGAGCACAGCGCGCGTCACCCCCTGGGCCGCCGCAAGCGCCTGGGCTTCGGGCTGGCTGACGAAGATCTCCCACGGCGCCGCGCCGAACCTGCCGCGCAGGAACAGCTCCCGGCGAGCGCTCAGAATGGGTGTGCCCAGGTCGCTCCAGGCGAGCGTGCCGGCGCGTTCGACGTCGCTCTTGGCGCGGAACTCGGCGGCGACGATGCCGGGAAGCGCCCGAGTGCAATGCAGGACCACACCGTCGCGCGCGTAGACGCAGACGTCCGTGAGCACGGGCAGGCTGTCGTCGGCGCTCCACAAGTAGGCGGGATTGACCTCCAGCGAAACGCGGCGCGCGCCGTCGGCGCGCACGAACCACACGCTCGCCGGGTCCGGGCCCGTGCCCCACACCCGCAGCACGGACTCGCCGGCGGCGAGCCGTTGCTCCTCTGCGGCGGAAAGCGCGAATTGCGGCGCTTGTACCGAGGGGCCGGAGACTGCGCGCGAAAAGTATTCGCCCTCCAGCACTACACCCGCCAGCGCCTTGCCAGCGCTCGATCGCGCGATCGACTCGGCGACGCTCAGACGATCGACGAGCGCAGTGGCGAAGTTTGCCGCCGCCCCGCGCAAAGTGTCGTTGCGCTGAGCCACCAGGGCCTCGCGAACGCTGCCATAGGACAGGAACATCGCCGCCGCCACCGGCAGCAGCGCGCATAGCACGAACAGCGCAACGACGCGCCGCGCGACGCGTGTGCCGAGTTCGGCGCGGGGTTTCACTGCACGTAGTCGACGGCGATGCCCGCAAAACCGCCGTCGTTCGCCAGGACAACGTCGTCCAGGCTAGGCTTGGCGGTGAGCGGAGGCAGGCTGGCGCCGTCCTTGCCCTCGCTGTACAGGTCGAAATCCGAATTGATCGGTACCAGGTTCTTGTTCTTGCGTGCCTTGCCGGCGGCGCTCGGCGCACCCAGCTTCAGGTAAACGTAGGGCCGGCCCCAGGGATCGAGCTTGCCCGCGGCGCCGACAGCGGCGAGGCCCACTGGAACGGCGTGGTGGTCATCCTCGTACTTGCGCAACATTACGTTGAGCATGCGGATGTCGGCGATCGCCTGGTTGACGCGCGCGCGCTCCATGTAGTCGGAGTAGGCGGGCAGGGCAATCGCCGCCAGCAGCGCGACGATCGCGACGGCGATCAACAGCTCCACCAGCGTGAAGCCGGCGCTGCCGGGGACAGGACGGAAGAAGGGCCCCTTCATGGCCCAGTCTAGTATCGCCGGGATGCCATCGGCACCAAAGATAGCCTGAATTCTGACTCAGGTTTTTCCCTAGGGTCCGTAGTAGCAAGCCAGTACCGCGGCGATGTTGACACGCACTTCAATTGAAAAACTTCGTGCGGCCCAACCGGCCAAGTGGGCGGGCGTGTCAACCGGTAGGCACAGTCCGTCGCAATCGCGTCTGCGGCCGAATTCCGGCATGAGGGTATGCTAACGGTTCAGGAGACTGCATGGCCGCCAGAAAGGAAAACCCCGTTTACCAGTTGACGCCCGCCGGCCGCGACGCCTGGGAGAGCGAGGACATGGCCGTGCCGGAAGACTACCGGCGCATCCTGTGGCTGATCGATTTCCACGGCCAGGGCGGAGTGCTGAATGAGCTGCTGCGCAAGTACCCGCGCAATGTGCTCGACGAATGGCTGACGGAGATGGAGGATCTCGGGCTCATCGAGCGCGCCAGCGGCGAAGGCGAAGCCGCTTTCTCGACACACGATTCCGACCGCACGATGAGCCTGGACCAGGCGCGCGTGAGGCGCGACGGGCAAGCCGCCAGTGTGGATCTGGCCCGCACCGGGGCCTACATCTCCGCGGACCGGCTCAACAGGCGGCCCGCGCCGCGCAAGGCGCCCGGGGACACCGTGGTGCTCATCGTCGAGGACGACCCCGATCAGCTGGCGCTGGCCGACCTGCGCGTAAGCATGGCCGGCTACAAGGTGCGAGTGGCAAATTCGGTCAACGCATTCCTGCACAGCATGCTGGACGAGGGCGCGCCCGACCTGCTGCTGCTGGATGTGTCTTTGCCCGACGGCAACGGCTTCGAACTGCTGACCAAGATGCGGCGCCATGCGGTGCTCGGTTCGCTCCCGATCGTCATGCTGACTTCCGAAAACGAGCCCGAGGACGTGGGCAAAGGTCTGCTCCTTGGCGCCGACGGGTACATCACCAAGCCCTATACCAAGAACATCCTTGCCGATGTCATCCGGCGCGTGCTGAAGCAGGACAGCGAAACCTAGGCGGCGCGCGCCGCGCGTCGCTCGAGCAGCCGCGAAAAGTTCTCCAACGACAGCAGGTGGGCGTAAATGCGCCCGAGGATGCCCTTTTTCGCCAGATTCTTGAACTGGCTCGCGTTCAGGTGTTCGATTTTCTTCTCGTCGACGCGATGCATGCCGGT
>CBDDSA010000339.1:0-5700 GCA_965233185.1 uncultured bacterium | reverse complement strand
TTTCGATGACCTGATGATTTTTCTGGGGAATGGGAAATGGGAAGGCCAGCTGCAGCGCGTGCGCGAGTGGTACCAGCCGCATCTGGAGCGCGTCTACGACGCCGCGCAGGTGCGCGCGGGCGACTTGGTGCAGCTCGAGCGTATCGCGACATCCTTCCGCACGCGCGAGGCCTTCCTCACCGAGATGGCGCTCGACCCGCCCAGCGCCACCGGCGACCTCGCCGGCGCGCCGTACCTGGACGAGGACTACCTGGTGCTTTCCACCATCCACTCGGCCAAGGGCCAGGAATGGGACGCGGTGCACCTGCTGAACGTCGCCGACGGCAACTTCCCCTCGGAGTTCGCCACCGGCAAGCCCGAGCTCATCGAGGAGGAGCGGCGCCTGCTGTACGTCGCCATGACGCGCGCGAAGACCGACTTGCACCTCCTCGCGCCGCTCAAGTACTACGTGACCCAGCAATCGCGCATGGGCGACCGGCACGTGTACGGCGCGAAAAGCCGCTTCCTCACGCAGGCGGTGATGGATTGCCTGGCGCCGGTGGCTTGGGGAGAATCGATGCACCCGGAGGCGGCGACGGCGGGAGGGGCGGCGGTGGACGTGGCAGGCAAGCTGCGGGCGATGTGGTCTTGAGCCCCGCATCGCTCTTAGTCTCTGGGACGATTTATCACACAGACCTCGTGTTAAATTCGCCACATGAAGAACGTTACGATCACCCTCGACAAGGAGACTGCAGCGTGGGCTCGGGTCCATGCGGCGCGCCTAAACGTAAGCCTTTCGCGGTTTGTAGGCGAACTGCTTCGTGATCGCATGCGCCAATCGCGCGAGTATGACGAAGCGATGCGCGGGTCTCTTGCCGAAAAGCCGCTGAAAATGAAGGGCGGCTATCCGAAGCGAAGCGATCTGCATGACCGGTCCAGTCTTCGTTGACACCAACGTCCTCGTCTACGTACGGGACGCTCGCGACCCGGCGAAGCAGCGGCGTGCGGTGGCTTGGCATGAGCATCTTTGGCGCGAGCGGCTCGGCCGTACCAGCATGCAGGTGATCGCGGAGCTTTACGTCACCTTGACGCGTTTAAGCGGATCCGTCGCCGCTCCGGCGGATCTATGGGAGCGAGCGGCGAGGTACTTTGCGTGGGCCCCGCATCCGGTGGACGAGACCCTGCTCCGGCGTGCCCGAGATGTCGAGCTTCGCTATCGCCTTTCCTGGTGGGAGAGCATGGTTGCCGCTGCCGCCCAGCTGCAGGACTGCGCAGTGCTTCTCACGGAGGACCTGCATGACGGGGCGGTGATTGGCACGGTTACTGTCCGAAGTCCGTTTACCTTGAGCGTCGGAGAACCCGGCGCGGCTTATGACTTGTTGCCGGCCGTGCCGTTGCATCGGCGCCGAGGCCGGCCGCGCCGAGTTGCAGCCTCCTTGGCTGGATGATCGTCCAAAGCGAGGCAGGCGCAAGCTTCTCGCGGTGCCGCAAGTGGCGCTATCTGCTGTGGCGCCGCTGGGCCGAAGGGCCGGTGGCGAACTTCCTCATGCTCAACCCGAGCACCGCGGACGAGGTGAAGCTCGATCCGTCGTGCACGCGGGCGCGCAACTATGCTGAGCAGTGGCGCTTCGGCACGCTGGTGGTCACCAACCTTTTCGGCTGGCGCGCCACGGATCCGGATGACATGAAGGCCGCGCGCGAGCCGGTCGGCCGCGGCAACGACAAGGCGATCCTCGCAGCGGCGCGCAGCGCGGACCTGGTGGTGTGCGCCTGGGGCAACCACGGCCTGCACCTGGAGCGCTCGCGCTACGTCGTCGATTACCTGAGGAAGGCGGGCGTGAAGCTGCACGTGCTGCGCATGAACGGCTGCGGCGAGCCCGCGCACCCGCTGTACCTGCCCGGAAAGCTGCAGCCCGAACCCTGGCGGTAAATCGGGGTCAGAGCCCGAATTCGAATTCGGGCTCTGACCCCGATTTCGAATCTACAATCGGCCGATGAGCCCCATTGCGAAATTCTGGGACGAGGCCATCGTCCCCGCGCTGGTCGACTACATCCGCATTCCCGCCAAGTCGCCGCACTTCGATGCCGAGTGGGCGCGGCACGGCCACATCGGCGCCGCGGTGAAGCTCGCGGCCGACTGGTGCCGACAGCACGCGGTGCCCGGCATGAAGCTCGAGGTGGTGCAGATCGAGAAAAGAACCCCCGTGTTGCTCCTCGAAATTCCCGCGGTGGGGTCTTCTTCGGAAAATATCCTCGTCTACGGCCACCTGGACAAGCAGCCGGAGATGACCGGCTGGCGCGAGGGCCTGGGGCCGTGGACGCCGAAGCTCGAGGGCGAGAAGCTCTACGGCCGCGGCGGCGCCGACGACGGCTACGCGGTGTTCTGCGCGCTCGCGGCGGTGCGCGCGCTGCAGCAGGAAAAGCGAGCGCACGCGCGCATAACGATGCTGATCGAGTGCTGCGAGGAAAGCGGCAGCTACGACCTGCCGGCCTACCTCGAGGCGCTGGCGCCGCGCATCGGCGCGCCCGACCTCTTGATCGGCCTGGGCTCGGGCTCCGGCAACTACGAGCAGCACTTGGGCTCGACCTCGCTGCGCGGCCTAGTGAACGGCGTGCTCACGGTGGAGGTGCTGACCGAGGGCGTGCACTCGGGCGACGCGAGCGGTGTGGTGGCCTCCAGCTTTCGCATCGCGCGGCTGCTGCTGGAGCGCATCGACGACGCCGAGACCGGCACCGTCAAGCACTCGGCGTTCCACGCCCAGGTGCCGCCGGAGCGCAGCGAGCAGGCCAAGCGTGCCTCCGCCGTGCTCGGCGAGGACATCTGGCGCAAGTTCCCGTTTGCCGGCGGCACGCGGCCGGTGAGCATCGACCTTGCCGATCTCGTGCTCAACCGCACCTGGCGCCCGATGCTGGCGGTGACCGGCGCCGAGGGCCTGCCGCCGCCGGCCGCCGCGGGCAACGTGCTACGGCCCAAGACGTCGCTGGTGCTGTCGCTGCGGCTGCCGCCGACGGTGAAGGCGGAAAGCGCCGCGCGGCAGCTGCAGGCCATCCTGGAAACCGACCCGCCCTACGGCGCGAACGTGAAGTTCGAGTACGGCCAGGCCGCCACCGGCTGGCACGCGCCGCAGACGGCGCCGTGGCTGGACGCCGCCTTGGAAATGACTTCCATAAAAAATTATGGGAAAAGCGCCATGTGGATGGGCGAGGGCGGCACCATCCCGTTCATGGCGATGCTGGGCGCCAAGTTTCCCCAGGCGCAGTTTCTCATCACCGGCGTGCTCGGCCCGCATTCGAACGCCCACGGCCCGAACGAGTTCCTGCACCTGGGCTACGCGAAAAGGCTCACTTCCTGCGTGGCGGACGTTATTGCCGCGCACGCCGCGCGCTGACTGGGCGCTAGGTCTTGAGCTTGGCCGGGTCGAGGTACTCGCGCCGCCAGGTTTCGAAGTCCACGCGGTCGGAGGCTTCCAGCTCGCGCTGCTCGGCGAGCGAGGCGCGCGCGAGCTCGCCGTAGGCGTCGGCCACCGGGGCGGGGAGCGCCCGGCCGGCGAGCGCGCCCCGGTGGAGCAGCGATTCGGCGAGCATGAAGCGCAGGTAGGAACCCCCGTGGTTGCGCTCCATGGCGTGCAGCACGCGCGCCGAAGGCACCGACGTCGCGTCCTCGAGCGCCGCATGGGCGGCGGCCACGGCGTCGCGGTAGGCCGCGCCGCCGAAGGCCGCGTCCAGCCGCTCGGCGATCGGCGCGCATTGGGCCAGCAGTTCGCCCCCCCAGTCCTTCATGCCGATGTCGCGGCCGCCGCGCTGGAGCACGAGGCCCGGCTCGCGGCCGCGCGCGGCGACCCGGTCCTGGTTGCGGTTGATGGCGGCGATCTCGGCGGGCGAGTCCGGCGCGCTCGGCATGAGCAGGCAATGCAGCAGGAACACATCGAGGAAGCGGCACACCGGCGCAGTGATGCCCACCGGGCTGAAGGGATCGAGGTCCATCAGGCGCACCTCGACGTATTCCACGCCGCGCTCACGCAGCGCGTACAGCGGCCGCTCGCCCGGGCGGATGGTGCGCTTGGGGCGGATCTTGCCGTAGAACTCGTTCTCGATCTGCAGGAGCGAGGTGCTGAGCTGCCGGTACGCGCCCTTGTCGTCGCGTAAGCCGATCTTCTCGTAGGGCGCGTACGGCGTGACCAGCGCGTCGTAGAGCGAGGCGCCGTACTCGGCGAGGCTGTTGTAGCTCACCGCGAGCTTCGACTGCGCGTCGCTCTGGTAGCCCAGGCGCCCCATGCGCAGCGAGGTCGCGTAAGGCCGGTGCAGCGTGCCGGGCGCGAGCGGCTGCAGCCCGTGGCCGGAATGGCCCCGCACGAAGGTCTCGCACACCGCGGGCGAGGCGCCGAAGAGGTAGAACAGCAGCCAGGCGTTGCGCCGGAAGTTGCGCACCAGCGCGAAGTATTCCTCGCTCGAGCGCCCGGGCAGCGACCAGTTGTAGTGGATGCCCGAGATGGTCTGCATGCGCCGGCCGTAGCGGTAACCCAGGCCCATGCGGTACACGGTTTTCGCGCGCCCGACGTTGGAGCTGCCGTAGCGGCCCAGCGGAATCTCGTCGTCCGGCGGCAGCGCGCACGGCATGCTCCCGCCCCACAGGATCTCGTCGCCGGCATCGCCTCCCAGGGCCGCGTACACCGCCTGGTGGATATGCGCCAGCTCTTCGAGCATCTCGTCCACGCCGGTGCGCGCGCCGGTGATGAGCTCGAGCTGGCTCTCGCTGAAGTCGGTGGTGATGTGCGGATGCGTGAGCGGCGAGCCCAGCGCCGCCGGATGCGGCGTCACCGCGAGCGCGCCGTCGGGCCGTGCGCGCAGGCTTTCCTTCTCTATGCCGCGGCGCATGCCCGCAAGCAGCGCATCGCTTAGGGAAACGAGTAACTTTTTCAATGATTCCATGTCGCCCGCTCCCGACGTAGTCGTTCGTCGAAGCGTGTGCCAAATTCAGTCTTGTCCGATGTCACGATCACCGCTACAGTTCGTCGTACGTTTGACGAAGGGAGGTAGGGGTGAAGGGGATAACCTTGTTGGTCGTAGTTGTCGCGCTCCTCAGCTGGGCAATCGGCAACATCGCCTACGCGCAAGAGGAAGTCGCGCAGTTCGGCGTGCGCCTGGTCGAAGAAGACGTGCGCATCCCGGCTCGCAACGGCAACTACACCATTGCCGCCAAGGTGTTGCGCCCCGACGGCGCGGGCCCCTACGGCGCCATTGTCCTCAACCACGGCGCGCCCGTGTCGGCGGAAGAGCGACGTAATGAGTCGCCGGACCTGCTGCTGTCCACCGCCTCGGTGTTCGCGCGGCGCGGCTACGCGGTGGTCATGCCGCTGCGCCGCGGCTTCGGCGCCACCGGCGGCGAGTTCGCCGAGGACGCCGGCTCCTGCCGCAACCCCGACTACCGGCGCGGCGAGGCCGCCGCGGCCGAGGACGTGATGGCCGCCTACGAATACGCGCGCACGCTGCCCTACGTCGACGGCTCGCGCATGATCCTCGCCGGGCAGTCGGCCGGCGGCGTGGCCTCCATCTTCACCGCCGGTGCGCGCGCCCCCGAGGGGCTGGTCGCCGTGCTCGCCTTCGCCGCCGGCCGCGGCGGCAACCCGACCCGCAACCCCGGGGTGCCGTGCGCCATCGAGCCGCTCGCGCGCGTGTTCGACGAGCTGGGCAAGGCCGTCAAGGTGCCGGTGCTGTTCCATT
>CBDDSA010000338.1:0-17276 GCA_965233185.1 uncultured bacterium | reverse complement strand
CCTAGGGGAACTGCACGAACGGCGGCGCTGTCTTTCTCATGTTTTCTGCCCTGTAAGGCGCAAACGCATCGCGAGCATACCGGAAGGCCGAAATCCGGATTTGGCGTAGAGCGCCTGGGCGCGCTGGTTCTGTGAATCGGTGAGCAGCGTCAGCCGCAGTACCCCCTGCTTCCTCGCCTCGCCGATGACGTGCCGCAGGAGCGCCGCTGCGATGCCGCGGCCGCGGCGGTCCGGCGAGACGATGAGGTCCTCGAACGAGGCGGCGAGGCCGCCCTCCGCGGTGCTGATGGAATAAAGCAGCGACGCCATGGCGACGACCCGGCCGCCCTCGCGGGCCACGTAGACGCGCCCGACGGTTTCGTCGGACAGGATCTTCGCCAGCGCGCGCGTCTGCTTCGAATCGTCCGGGGCGAACTCGGCTTCCTGCGAGAACAGCATGCCCAGCAGCGCGACCAGCTGCGGCAGGTCCTCGCGCGTGGCGGCGCCGAGCTCGAGGCTCACACGTTGAAGCGAAAGTGGATCACGTCGCCGTCGCGCACGGTGTAGTCCTTGCCTTCCAGGCGCAGCTTGCCCGCCTCCTTGGCGCCCTGCTCGCCGCCGTGGGCCACGAAGTCCTCGTACGACGCCACCTCGGCGCGGATGAAGCCGCGCTCGAAGTCGGTATGGATCACGCCCGCGGCCTGCGGCGCGGTGGCGCCCGCAATTACCGTCCAGGCGCGCACTTCCTTGGGCCCGGCGGTGAAGTAGGTCTGCAGGCCGAGCAGCGCGTACGCGGCACGGATGACGCGGTTCAGGCCAGGCTCGTCCATCGCCATGTCCTCGAGGAACAGCTTCTTGTCCTCGTCCGACATGTCGACGATCTGCGATTCGATCGCGGCGCTGATCGGAACCACCGGCGCACCTTCCTTCGCGGCGTAGTCCTGCACTTTCTTCAGCAGCGCGTCGGAGCCGCGCTCCGCGACGTTGGCCACGTACATCGTCGGCTTCATGGTGAGCAGGAACAGCGGCTTGAGCACCGCGTGCTCCTCTTTAGAGAGGTCTGCGGTGCGCGCCGGCTGCCCGGCGTCCAGCACCTGCCTTACCTTGTGGAGCGCGGAAACCAGGCGCTGCGCCTCCTTGTCGCCGCCGGTCTGCGCCACCTTGGCGTGCTTGGAGATCTGCCTTTCCACCGCGTCGAGGTCGGCCAGCGCGAGCTCGGTGTTGATGGTCTCGATGTCGGAGACCGGATCGATTTTGCCCGCGACGTGGACCACGTTGGCATCCTCGAAGCAGCGCACCACGTGGGCGATGGCGTCGGTCTCGCGGATGTTGGCGAGGAACTTGTTGCCCAGGCCTTCGCCCTTGGACGCGCCCGCCACCAGTCCCGCGATGTCTACGAACTCGACCACCGCCGGGATGACCTTCTGCGGCTGCGCGATGCCGGCAATGGTGCCCAGCCGCGGGTCGGGCACCTCGACGATGCCGACGTTGGGCTCGATGGTGCAGAACGGGTAGTTCTCGGCCGCAATCCCGGCCTTGGTGAGCGCGTTGAACAGGGTGGACTTGCCGACGTTCGGCAGCCCGACGATGCCGCACTTCATTTCTTGCGGCCGAGCAGCCCGCCGAACAGGCCTTTCTTTTCGGGTTCCCTCTTCTCCGGCTCCTTGATCGGCACCTCGTTCTTTTCGGGCTCTTTCCTGGCCGGCGGCCTGTCGTCGGTATGCAGCTTGTTCATGGCGCCTTGCATGTCGCCCGACAGGCATTGCGGCAGGACGCCGAGCGCCTTGTCGATGGAAGCGTCGATCGCCGCGCGCTCCTCGGCCGCAGGCTTCTGCAGCACGTAGTCGGCCCCGTCGCTGCCCGCGGGCGGCTTGCCTACGCCGATGCGCAGGCGCCAGTAGTCATGGCTGGCGAGCCGCTGCGAGATGTCGCGCAAGCCGTTGTGGCCGGCGATGCCGCCGCCCTGTTTCATCTTGGCGGTGCCAGGCGAAAAGTCGAGCTCGTCGTGGGCTACCAGGATCTCCTCGGGCTTGATCTTGAAGAAACCGGCAAGCATCTGCACCGCGCGCCCGCTCGCGTTCATGTAGCCCTGCGGCAGCAGCAGCCAGGCGCCGCTCGCGTCGTGGCGGCCGACGAGCGCCTGGAACTTCGCGTCCTTGCGCAGGGCTATGCCGCCGGAGGAGGCAAAGCGCTCGACCAGCCAGAAGCCGGCGTTGTGCCGCGTGCGCTCGTACTCCTTGCCCGGATTGCCCAGGCCGACCACTAGTCGGATCAAGGGTTACTTCTTCTCTTTCTTCTCGCCCTTGTCGGCGGCCTTGGCCTTGTCGCCCTCGGCAGGCGGCGCCTCGGCGGCAGGCGCAGCCTGCGCGGTCGTCGGCACCTCGGTCGGCGCCACGGCGGCGGCCTGCGCGGCTTCCTCTTCCTCGGTGATCAGCGCCGGGATGGTCACGGTGGCCACCACCGGGTTTTCATCCCGGTGCAGCACCGACTCCACGCCTTTGGGCAGCGCAAGGTCCCGCACGTGTATGGAGTTGCCCACCGACAGGGCGCCCAGGTCGACCTCGATGAACTCCGGAAGGTCGTCCGGGAAGCAGGTGATGTCGAGCTCGTTCAGCACGTGGCTCGCGATGCCGCCCTGCTCCTTGACGCCGGGCGACTTCTCCGCGTTCACGAAGTGCAGCGGCACCGCCATGTGGATCTTCTTGTCCTTCGATACGCGCTGGAAGTCGACGTGCTGCACCACCAGCTTGAACGGGTGCATGTTGACCGCGCGCAGCAGCACCTGCTGCTTTGCGCCCGCGACATCGAGGGTCAGGATGGAGGCGTGGAACTTCTCGTTCCTCAAGCTCTGGAAGAGGTCCTTGTGGTCCAGCTGGATGTTGATCGGGCCCTCCGCACCGCCGTAGACGATGCCGGGCACCTTGCCCATGCGGCGCAGGCGGCGGCTCGAGCCGGTCCCGTGAGCTTCGCGCTTGTGCGCGCTGATTTCGAATTTCATTTCAGTACCCCAGAAAAAATCATTCTATGAACAGCGAACTTACCGATTCTTCGGTGTAGATGCGCAGGATGGTCTCGGCGATCAGGCCGGCGACCGACAGGCTGCGGATCTTGCTGCAGCTTTTTGCCTCCTCGCGCAGCGGGATGGTGTCGGTCACCACCAGCTCGTCGAGGTCGGACTTGGCGATGCGCTCGACCGCCGGCCCGGACAGCACAGCGTGCGTGCAGTACGCGACTACCTTGGTGGCGCCTTCTTCCTTGAGCACCTGCGCGGCCTTCACCAGCGTGCCGGCGGTGTCGACCATGTCGTCCATGATCACGCAGGTGCGGTCCTGCACCTCGCCGATCACGTTCATCACCTCGGTCACGTTCGCCTTCGGGCGGCGCTTGTCGATGATGGCGAGGTCGGACTCCAGGCGCTTTGCCAGGGCCCTCGCCCGCACCACCCCGCCGACGTCGGGCGAAACCACGATCAGGTCCTCGTAGCGCTGCTTCCAGACATCGCCGAGCAGCACCGGCGCGGCGTAGATATTGTCGACCGGGATGTCGAAGAATCCCTGGATCTGGTCGGCGTGCAGATCCATCGTCAGCACGCGGGCGACGCCCACCGAGGCCAGCATGTTGGCGACTACCTTGGCGCTGATCGCCACGCGCGCCGAGCGCGGCCGGCGGTCCTGGCGCGCGTAGCCGAAATACGGGATGGCGGCGGTCACCCGGGCGGCCGACGAGCGCTTCAGCGCATCGACCATCACCAGCAGCTCCATCAGGTTGTCGTTGGTCGGCGCGCAGGTCGACTGCAGCACGAACACGTCCTTGCCGCGCACGTTCTCCAGCAGCTCGACCATGACCTCGCCGTCGGAAAACTTCCCCACGATGGCCCGGCCCAGCGACAGGTTGAGGTGGCGCGCCACCTCCTGCGCGAGGCGCGGGTTGGCGTTGCCGGTAAACACCATCAACCGCTCGAGCGCCGCCGCTGCGCTGCTCGCGTGGTTCATCGCGTTCACCCGTTACTCGCTTGGTTCATCGCGCTCACGTGGTAATGGCTGGGGAGGAAGGATTCGAACCCTCGTATGCCGGAATCAAAATCCGGTGCCTTAACCAGCTTGGCGACTCCCCAGTGTGGTCTGGGCGAAGAATCTCCGCCCCGAATTCCAGCGTTAATCGTTCCAGCCGCAGAGCGGGTGCCTGTCCAGCCCCCGCGCCACGAACCCCCTCATGTCCTTGGGTAGCTGCGCGTGCAGCGCGCGCGCTTCGGTTTCCGACTCGAATTCCGCGAAGACGCACGCCCCGGATCCTGTCATGCGCGCCTGCGGGCATCGCTGCTTCAGCCACCTCAGGTGCGCGTCAACCTCGGGATGCTTCGCCGCGACCGCGGCCTCCAAGTCGTTGCGTCCCTGTCCCGAGAAAAAGGGCGGTATTTTGAGTCGTTTCAACCCCTGTGTCAACGCGGCGGCGAAGATTTCCTTCGTGGAAACCGAGACTTGGGGATCGAGCACCAGGTACCAGGCCGGCGGCAGGTCCAGCGCGGTGAGCTGCTCGCCGATGCCTTCGCCAAGGGCGTTGCGGCCATAGACGAACAGCGGTACGTCGGCCCCCAGCTGCCTTGCGATTTCAAGAAGCGCCCCGCGCCCCAGGTTCAGCTCCCACGCGCGATCCAAGACCATCAGCGCAGTGGCCGCATCGGAGGAGCCCCCGCCCAGTCCGCCGCCGATCGGGATCGCCTTTTCGAGCGCGAGCGCCGCTCCGCGCCGCGCTCCGGCTTCCTTCCTGAGGAGCCGCGCGGCGCGCACCACGAGGTTGTCCTCCCCGAACTCGCCCGCGAAGCGGATTTCGCCGTCTTCGGTGGGCATGATGCCCACCCGGTCGGCGCGGTCGATGAGGCGAAAGACGGTCTGCAGCTCGTGATAACCGTCGGCGCGCCGCCCCAGCACGTGCAGGAAGAGGTTCAGCTTCGCCGGGGCCGGATACCACTTCATTTCCATTGCGAGATCGCGAGGCGCAGCTCGATGCCGGGATAGGTCAGGCGCAGCCGCGAGGGCAGCTCGCCCTGGTATTCCAGATACTCCACTCGCCACCCGTCCTGCTCGAGCGAGGCGAGCCGGCCGTCGGTGCTTCTTTGCACCAGGCTTGCGCCGTCGCCGGCCCGGCCGCGCACCCAATCGGCCAGCCCGGCGACCGGCACACGAAACCCGAGCACCTCCTCGGTCAGGGCCTCGGCGTCCGTGCCGCGATATTCCTTCGGCTCGGCGGTGGTGAGGATGATGTGTTCGCCTTCGCGCACGAGTCGAGCGATGCCGGCGCCCAGAGACGAGGTAATGAGCAGCTCGTCCGAGCCGCCCGCATGCCGCCAGGCGAGGTTGCCGCTGAAGGCCTCGTTGCCGTAGCGCACCGCCAGGCGGCCCGAAACATCGAACCGCACGTCTTGCGGCACCCGCGTCTCGAGCTGCGCGCATGCCCCGGCGAGCAGCAGCACCGGCAGCAGCAGGAAGCGCATTACCGCTTCAGGCGCTTGATCGTTTTTTGCAGCGTCTCGTTCTCGGGGCTTGCCTTGAGCGACTCCTGCCACACGCGCTCGGCCTCATCGCGCTCGCCCATGACCCACAGCACCTCGCCCAGGTGCGCCCCGATCTCGGCATCCGGCCGCCCGCTGTAGGCCCGCCTCAGCTGCTCGGCCGCAGCTTTCAGGTCGCCCTGGCGGTAGAGCACCCAGCCTAGGCTGTCGATGATGAAGTGGTCCTCCGGCGCGATTTCGAGCGCGCGCTCGATCAGCTTGCGCGCTTCGGGCAGGCGCATGTTGCGCTCGGCAAAGGAATAGCCGAGCGCGTTGTACGCATGCGCATGGTCGGGGCGCACCTGCATGAGCTTGCGCAGGTTCGCTTCCAGCACATCGAAGCGCTCGAGCTTCTCGGCGGTCAGCGCAACGTCGTACAGCAGCTCGGGCTGCTCGGGATCCTTTTGCAGCGCCTCAGAAAGCAGCTGAAACGCATCCTGGTGGCGCTGCGCCTCGCGCAGCAGCTGAGCCTCGGCCACCGTGAGCTGCGCCTGCTCCCCCGGGTGCTCGTCGGCCACCTTGCGCAGGAAGGCGCGCGCCTGGTCGAGCTTGCCCTGCTTGGCGAGCGCATTAGCCATGCGCATGCGCGCCGGCAGCACGTGCTCGCCCTCCTCGATGTCGTCGTACCAGTCGATCGCCTGCGGCCAGCGCTTCTGGTCTTCCGCGATCTGCCCGAGGAGGTAGCGCACCGCATTCGAGTCCCGGTATTTCATGCCGAGGAGGCGCTTCATGTTCTCCTCGGCGACCGCGTAGTCCTTCAGCTGGAAGGCGAGCAGGCCGACCGTGTAGATCACCTCGGGATTGCCCGGATTGGCGGCGAGCACCGCCTCGAACTGGGCGCGCGCCTCCGGCAGGCGCCGGTCGAGCACGAGCGCGCGCGCATAGTTGAGCCGCGCTTCGCGCGACTCCGGGTTCTTCTGGACGAAGTCGCCGAGCACCTTGGCCGCCATGGCGGGCGAGCGCTTCTGCACGATCTGCGCTTCCAGCAGCGCGGCGAGCTCCCACTCGGGGCGCAGCGCCGCTGCGCGCCGGATGGACTCGAGCGCGGCGCTGTCGTCGCCGGCGGCGGTGGCCGCCTGGGCGAGGGCGAAATGCGCCTGCGCGAGCTGCGGATGGCGCGCGGCGAGCTTGCGCACGACCCGCAGGTTGGCGGCCTTGTCGGGATTGCCCGCGAGCAGGCGGTTGAGCTGCATGAAGCCGTTCTCGAGGTTCACGCCGCTCGAGGCGAGCAGCTTCTCGAGGTAGGGCAGCGCCTCCTCGACTTTCTTGTCCGCGATCAGCACCGCCGCCACGACCTGGAGGGCATGCGAGGACGACGGCTCGATGTCGTGCCAGGCCTTGGCCGCCTCAAGCGCGAGCTCCGGCATGCGCGCCTGGTTGGCGATCTCGACCGCGCGCCGCGCCACGCGGGCATCGCGCGTGCGCTTGGCAAGGTCAAGAAAGGTCTGGGCGGCGAGCGCGGTGTCGCCGCGCTGCAGCGCGATTTCGCCGAGCAGGAATTCGTAGAGCATCGGCTCGCTCAGCTCGGCCGACGGAATCTGCTTGGGCTGCGCCAGGGCGCCCGCGCTCGCCAGCGAGAATGCCGCGGCGGCGGTTAGGAGTCGTAGGGTGATCTGCATCTGGATTTCGACCGATCTTAGGTATATTTGGTGCCCCGCACAAGCAACCTTTCCGCATGCCCGAGCTCCCCGAAGTGGAGGTCACGCGGCGCGGCATCGCGCCGCGCCTCGCCGGCCGAGTCATCTCGGCGGTCGCCGTGCGCGAGCCGCGGCTGCGCTGGCCGGTACCCAAGGAAGTGCTGACGCTCCCCGGGCGGCGCATCGCTGCGGTGCGCCGCCGCGGCAAGTACCTGCTGCTCGACTGCGGCGACGGCCATCTCATCGTGCACCTGGGCATGTCGGGCAGCTTGCGCGTGCTGCCGCCGGATACCCCGCCGCAAAAGCACGATCACTTCGATCTCGTGCTCGGCGACCGCATGCTGCGGCTGCGCGACCCGCGCCGCTTCGGGGCGGTGCTGTGGACCTCGGCGGATATCGAGCGCCATCCGCTGCTGGTGCACCTCGGAGTCGAGCCGCTGTCGCGTGCTCTGGATCCGGCGCGGCTGCACCAGCTCACGCGAGCGCACCGGGCGCCGATCAAGCAATTCCTCATGGACGGGCGGCGCATCGTGGGCGTGGGCAACATCTATGCGAACGAAAGCCTGTTTCGCGCCGGCATCAACCCGCGGCGACCCGCCAACCGGCTGTCGCGGGCTCAGTGCGAGAAGCTGGCGAGGCAGATCAAGCGGACTCTGCAGGCGGCGATCCGCGCCGGTGGCTCGAGCCTGCGCGATTTCGTCGGCGCCGACGGCAATGCCGGGTATTTCCAGCAGCGCTACTGGGTGTACGACCGTGCCGGGCAGAAATGCCGCCGCTGCGGCACGCTCATCCGCAAGATCACGCAGGGGCAGCGCTCAACGTACTTCTGTCCGTGCTGCCAGAAGTAATCCTTGATTCCTATTTCCCAGCGCTAACCTTGGCTTTCAGGCGCTTTTCTACCGCGGGGTGGACGAACTTGGAGACGTCGCCGCCCAGCGTGGCAATCTCGCGCACCAGCGTCGCCGAGATGAACATGTGCTGCTCCGAGGGCGTGAGGAAAATGGTCTCCATCTCCGGGTACAGGTTGCGGTTCATGCCGGCCAGCTGGAACTCGTACTCGAAGTCCGATACCGCGCGCAGGCCGCGCAGCACCACGCGCGCATCGTGCTTCCTCACGAAGTCGATCAGCAGTCCGCTGAAGCCGACGATCTGGAGGTTCTTCAGGTCGCCGAGCACTTCCCGCGCCATGTCGACGCGCTCGGGCAAGGAGAAATAGGTGCGCTTGGCGGTGCTCTCGGCGATGCCCAGTACCAGCGCGCCGAACAGCTTGCTCGCGCGCCGCACCAGCTCCTCGTGGCCGCGGGTGAGCGGGTCGAACGTGCCGGGGTACACCGCCTTGATCATCGCCTCTCCAGAAGCTGGTAGCTCACCTGTCCCGCGCGCGAGCGCTTGAGCTCACGCCACGTGGCGTCGGGCTCGCAGGGCGCCGGCGCCTCGACGTACACGCGCGCGCCGGGCGCAAGCCGTGCCGGCAACGCCTCGAGCAGCGCCGGCAGCGCATTCTGCCTGAAGGGCGGATCGAGGAAAACCACGTCGAACCGATCGCCGGTGGCACGCAAGAAGCGTAGCGCGTCGTCTCGCACCAGCTCGACCTGCGCTGCGCCGATGGCCTGCGCCGTGCCTTCCAGGATCCGGAATACCGCCCGGTCGTTTTCCACCATCACGACGCGCGCGGCGCCGCGCGACGCGGCCTCGAAGCCGAGCGCGCCGCTGCCGGCGTAAAGGTCCAGGCAGGCGCGGCCCGAGAGGTCCTGGCCCAGCCAGTTGAACAAGGTTTCGCGAACCCGATCGGGTGTCGGACGAAGATCCGCCTTCTCGGGCACTGCAATGCGCCTGCCCCGGTATTGCCCCGCGATGATCCGGATGCTGCCTTTGTTAGAATGCACGCATTCATGGTAGCGCTCTCCTGGGCCGCGCGCCTCAAGGCAGGTCTTGCGCGCACACGCGATGTCCTCAATACGCCGGTCTCCGAGCTGCTCACGCGCCGCAAGATCGACGAGGCGCTGTTCGAGGAACTGGAGAACGCGCTGCTGCAGGCAGACTGCGGCGTGCCTGCGACCCAGGCGCTGATCCAGGCCATGCGCAAGAAGAACCTGCCGGATGCAGAAGCCCTCAAGCAGGCGCTGAAGGAGGCGATCACCGAGCTGCTCGCGCCGCTGGAAAGGACGCTCGATGCCGGCGCCGCCAAGCCCTACGTCATCATGGTGGCCGGGGTGAACGGCTCGGGCAAGACCACCTCCATCGGCAAGCTCGCGAAATGGCTGCAGTCGCAAGGACGCAGCGTGATCCTTGCCGCCGGGGACACTTTCCGCGCGGCGGCGCGCGAGCAGCTCGTCGTCTGGGGCGCGCGCAACAACGTCCCGGTGATGGCGCAGGCGTCGGGCGACCCCGGCGCGGTGGTTTTCGACGCGCTCGGCGCGGCGCGCGCTCGGGGCACCGACGTGCTGATCGCCGATACCGCCGGGCGACTGCCCACGCAGCTGCATCTCATGGAGGAGATCCGCAAGGTGAAGCGCGTCGCTGCCAAGGCGCTGGAGGGAGCGCCGCACGAGATCCTGCTCGTACTGGACGCCAACACGGGTCAGAACTCGCTCGCCCAGGTAAGGGCCTTCGACGAAGCGCTTGGCCTCACCGGCCTTGTGCTTACGAAGCTCGATGGCACGGCGAAAGGAGGCGTGGTGTGCGCCATCGCGCATGCGCGATCCGAGGGCGGCAAAGAGCGGCCAATCCCGTTGCTGTTCGTCGGCGTGGGCGAAGGCATAGACGACCTGCGCCCGTTCGTGGCGCGCGATTTCGCCGAGGCGCTGGTTGGTTAGCTTCTCCGCCGTCGCCAAGCGCTATCCCGGCGGCCAGGAAGCACTGAAGAGCGTGAGCTTTTCCCTGGAGCCGGGCGAGCTCGCTTTCCTTACCGGGCGCTCGGGCGCCGGCAAGTCGACGCTGCTGAAGCTCATCCCGGCGATCGAGCGGCCCACGGCGGGCTCGGTGATCGTCAACGGCCAGAACGTCGCGGCGCTCAAGCGCGGGGCCATTCCTTACCTGCGGCGCAATATCGGCCTGGTGTTCCAGGACCAGAAGCTGCTGTATGACCGCAGCGTCTTCGACAACGTGATGCTGCCCCTCGCGTTCTCCGGCCAGGCGCCCCGCGAAGCGGCGCGCCGCGCGCGCGCGGCGCTCGACAAGGTGGGGCTTCTCGCGCGCGAGCGCTCCAATCCCATCCAGCTATCGGGCGGCGAACAGCAGCGCGTGGCGATCGCCCGAGCCGTGGTGAACCGCCCGGCGCTGCTCATCGCCGATGAGCCCACCGCCAACCTCGATGCCGAATCGGCCGCGCGCATCCTGGAGATTTTCGTCGCTTTCAACCAGGTCGGCGTCACGGTGCTGCTCGCGACGCACGACCAGGCGCTGGTCGAGCGCTATGGCCAGCGGCGGCTGCACCTCGTGGCCGGGCGCATCGAATGAGCGCATGGCTGCGACAGCACCGCCAGGCGCTGGCCTGCGCGCTGCGGCGTCTGGGGCTGCTCAACGCGGTGGTCATCGGCGTGGCGCTCGCCCTGCCCGCCGGCGGCTACGCGTTGCTCGACAGCCTGCGCGGCGTGGCCGGGCGCCTGGCGCTCGACACGCAGCTCTCGGTCTTTCTGCATCCCGAGGCCAAGCGCGCCGAGGCCGAGGCGCTCGGCAAGCTGCTGCGAGCCGACGGGCGCATCCTGCGCGTGCGCTTCGTGCCGCGCGACGAAGCGCTGAAGGACCTTGCCGCCGTTCAAGGCATGCCCGAGGTGATCGAGGCGCTGGGGCGCAATCCCTTGCCCGATGCGTTCGTGGTGACCTCGGAGCCGCGGGCGCTGGAGGCGCTGGCGGCGGACCTCGCCCGCCTGCCGCTGGTGGCCCACGTGCAGGCGGACGCGGCATGGGCGCGCCGACTGGCGGCGCTGGCGGCGATCGGCCAGCTCGCCGTGTGGCTGCTCTCGGCGCTGCTCGGCATCGGCCTGGTGGCGGTGACCTTCAACACCATCCGGCTGCAGATCCTCACCCAGCGCGACGAGATCGAAGTAAGCAAGCTCATCGGCGCGACCGACGCCTTCATCCGGCGGCCTTTCTACTACCTCGGACTGCTGCAAGGGGTTGCGGGCGGCGCGGTTGCGCTCGCCATCGTGGCCGCCGGGCTGTGGGGCCTCAACCAGGAGGTCGCCGGGCTCGCGCAGTCCTACGGCTCCCGCTTCCGCTTCGCGTTCCTATCCCTTGGAGACGCTTTGGCGGTTGTCCTTTTTGCCGGGGTGCTCGGCTGGCTGGGCGCGCAGCTCTCGGTAGGCCGCCATCTACGCGATATTGAACCAAGGTAAGCACACACTTACTTCAGGGCCCGGGGAACCGGTCTCGGGTTTAGCACTCTAAATCTCAGACTGCTAAACTTCAGGGAGCCAAGGAGGGCCCGCTGACCATGCAAGCAACGCTGCCGCTTCCCGTCCTGGCTTCGATGCCCATGCCCACGGGCAGCCTCGAAGCCTACATCCACACCGTAAACCGCTTCCCGATCCTGAGCGCGGAAGAGGAGCGCTCGCTCGCCTTGCGCTTCCGCGACGACGGGGACCTGGAAGCGGCCCGCGGGCTGGTGCTGTCCCACCTTCGCCTGGTGGTGGCACTGGCGCGCGGCTACCTCGGCTACGGCCTGCCGCACGCGGATCTGATCCAGGAAGGCAACATCGGCCTGATGAAAGCGGTGAAGCGCTTCGACCCGGACCGCGGCGTGCGGCTGGTGTCGTTTGCGATCCACTGGATCAAGGCCGAGATGCACGAGTACATCCTGCGCAACTGGCGCCTGGTGAAGATCGCGACCACCAAGGCGCAGCGCAAGCTGTTCTTCAACCTGCGCTCGATGAAAAGCGGCCTGGCGCCGTTGACGACCGACGACGTCGAGCGCGTGGCGACCGAGCTTCGGGTCAAGCCGGAAGAGGTGGTCGAGATGGAGACGCGGCTTTCGGGACAGGACGTGGCGTTCGAAGCCGAGCACGACGACGAGGACTCGTTCGCACCCGCGAACTACCTCGCCGCGGACCGCGAGGCCGAGCCGCTGCGCATGCTCGAGGCCAAGGAATCCGAAACGCTGCAGGCGAGCGGACTCGAAGCCGCGCTGAACAGCCTGGACGCGCGCAGCCGGCGCATCGTCGAGGCTCGCTGGCTGCGCGAGAAGGACTCGGCCACGCTTCACGATCTAGCCGCCGAATTCAAGGTGTCGGCCGAGCGCATTCGCCAGATCGAGGCGAAAGCGCTCGAGAAGATGCGCAAGGCGCTGCCGGCGCCGGCCTAAGCGGTTTCTTTCAGCAAGGTCTTGAGGTCCTCGGCGAGGTCCGAGCCGATGCGCTCGGGCCTCACCAGCAGCCGCAGCCGTCCCCGCGGATCGATCACGTAGCTTTGGCCGCTGTGGTCGACGCTATACGATTCGCCGGTCTTGCGCTTTTCGTAGTAGATCTTGAACTCCTGCGCCGTCCTGCGCGTTGCGGCGTCGTCGCCGTACAGACCGAGAAAGCGCGGGTCGAAGGCCGTCACGTATTTGGCGAGCGCCTCGCGCGTGTCGCGCTCCGGGTCTACCGTGACGAACAGCACCTGCACCCGCTCGGCGTCCGGGCCGAGCTGCCTCAGGGCCTGGGAAAGATCGGCGAGCGTGGTCGGGCAGACGTCCGGGCAGTGCGTAAAGCCGAAAAACAGCACCACCGCCTTGCCGCGAAAGTCTTCCAGCGTGCGCCGGCGCCCGGTGTGGTCGGTGAGCTCCAGCGTCTCGCCGTAGTCCACGCCGGTGATGTCGGTGCTCTTGAACTGCGGCCCGCGGTCGCAGCCGGCGAGCAGCAGGCTAAAGGTGATGATCGACCAGAAGCGCGGCGAACAGAGCGGCGAGATAGACAATGGAATACCGGAAGGTTTTCTGGGCGATAGCGTCGCTGTAGGCGACGTAGATGCGCAGCGCGTAGCCGAGGAATATGCCCCCCAGCACCAGCGCGGCGGCGAAATAGACAAGCCCGCTCATGCGGATCGCATAGGGCAGCAGGCTCACGGCGAACAGGATCAAGGTGTAGAGCAGCACCTGCAGGCGCGTATACGGCTTGCCGTGCGTCACCGGCAGCATGGGCACGCCCGCCCTGGCGTAATCCTCGGTGCGGTACAGCGCAAGCGACCAGAAGTGCGGCGGGGTCCAGGCGAAGATGATGAGGAAAAGCAGCATGGCCTCGATGCCCACTTCCCCGGTGACCGCCGCCCAGCCCAGCACCGGCGGCATGGCGCCGGAGGCGCCGCCGATCACGATGTTTTGCGGCGTGGCCGGCTTGAGCAGCACCGTGTACACCACCGCGTAGCCGACGAAAGTGGCCACCGTCAGCCACATGGTGAGCGCATTGACGAACTGCACCAGGATCCACAGGCCCAGTCCGCCCAGCGCCCCGGAAAATATCAGCGTCTGCAGGGCCGTGAGCTCCCCGCGCGGCAGCGGGCGCCAGCGCGTGCGCTTCATTACCGCGTCGATCTTCTGCTCGACCAGGCAATTGATCGCGGCGGCGGCCCCGGCCACCAGCGCGATGCCGAGCGTGCCGGCGACCAGCACCGGCAGCGGCACCATGCCCGGGGCCGCGAGAAACATGCCGATCACCGCGGTAAACACGATGAGCGACACCACGCGCGGCTTGGTAAGCGCGAAGAAAGCCCGCAGCTGCTGCGTGATGCTTTGGGAAAGAACCTGAGTCGTCACCGGCGGGGATAAGCGGCGGGGATAAGCTGCGGACGGGAAAGAGTTTATCCGATCCTCGAGTACTTGAGAAGGCGTTGCAGGTCCTTCAGCATCTTCGACGCATCCGGATCGCGCGGAAAGCGCATCATGAGGTTGCCGAGTGGATCGACGAGGTAGATGTGCTCCTTGCGCTCGCCCGGAAACTCTCCCGGCGAGCCTCGCGACAGGTGCGTGCCGTCGATGGCCGCCAGCAGCTCGGGTCGCGGCCGGCCGGCGTCGGTGATGACCCAAAGGCGCTCCACGCGACCCTGATCCTTGCCTTGCGCGCGCCGCACCTGCCGCATGTAATAGAGCTTCTTCTCGCAGTACGCGTCGCAGGCCGCATCGTCGAAACTGACCATGACCCACTTGCCGCGCAAGGCGGGCAGCGGCGCCCCTGAAACCGCTTGCGGCGCGATGAGCTCGCCGTAATTTCCCGCGGCACCCGGCGCCCAGCCGAAATACCACGCCGCCCACCCAAGCACGAAGGGCGCCGCGCAGGCGAGAAAAACCCCGAGCAGCTTAGCGCGGGCCGGCACGGCGGATGGACAGGACGATGAGCAGAACAACGGCGAGGACGGCGAGCGAGTACCACTGCAAGGCGTAGCTCGCGTGCTTCTGCGCCCCGGCATCCGGCCTGGGCCAGTCCCGCACCAGGCCGTCGTCGGCGGGCGAATACTGCTGGATCAGGACCGGCTGCAGGCGCAGTCCGGTTTCGCGGGCGAAGGCATCGATATCGATGTTCTGCCGCACCTTGCCTGCCGGCGCCGGCCCCGGCTCCAGGGCGTGCGGCAGCTGCGCAAGCGCCAGCCCCTCGACCCGGGTGATGCCGGCCGGTACCGGCACTTGCGGCAATTGCTCGCGCGTGCGGCCCCCGGCCACCCAGCCGCGGTTCACCAGCACGTGCATGCCGTCGAGCTTGAGGGGCGTCACCACTTCATAGCCCGGGCGGCCGCGGCGCAGCTTGTTGTCCAGGAACACGGTGTGCTCGTCGATCAAGCGGCCTTTTGCCGCGACCTTTTTCAGGACCAGCGATTCCGGATTCGCAACCCGGGAGGAAATCTCCACCGGCGCACTGCCCATGGCCTGCGCCAGCTGCGCGCCGAGCAAGCGCTTCTCCTCGGCGCGGCCAGCCTGCCAGTTGCCCAGCGCGATGCCGGCGGCGCATGCCGTCGCGGCGAGCGCCACCGCCCAGAGACGCGGACGGAAAGAGTATCCTGATGCCATGCGCTACGTCGTGATCGCGATGCTGCTCGCCATCGTCGCAAGCCTCGCCTCGGCGGCGGTGTTCATGCTGCGCGGCCGCGGCGACTCCCAGCGCATGGCGAAGGCCCTGGCGCTGCGCGTGGGCCTTTCCGTGGCGCTGTTCCTGCTGCTGATGGCCGGCTACTTCTTCGGCCTGTTCCAGCCAGGGAAGCTGTAGTTAGCGCGGGTCTTAGCGCTTCTATAGCCAGTAGACGAAGATGAACAGGCCGAGCCACACCACGTCGACGAAGTGCCAGTACCAGGCCACGCCCTCGAAGGCGAAGTGGTGATCTGGCGTGAAGTGGCCTTTGAGGCAGCGAAACCAGATCACCGTCAGCATGATGGCGCCGAGGGTGACGTGAAAACCGTGGAAGCCCGTCAGCATGAAGAACGTGGAGCCGTAGACGCCGGTCGATAGCTTCAGGTTGAGGTCCGAGTAGGCGTGCCCGTACTCGTAGGCCTGCACGCCGAGGAACACCACGCCCAGCAGCACGGTAAGCCCCAGCCAGACCAGCAGCTTGGAGCGATCGTTGCGCAGCAGCGCCATGTGCGCGAAGGTGACCGTGACCCCGGAGGTGAGCAGCAGCGCGGTGTTGATGGCCGGCAAGCCCCAGGCGCCCATCGTCTGGAAGGTCTCGATGAAGCCCGGGCCTGCCGACGGCCAGTGGCCGCTGAAGCCCGGCCACACCAGCGCCTGGCTCTCCAGCGTGGCGAGGTCGGGCACCGAGTAGATGCGCGCCCAGTACAGGGCGCCGAAGAACGCGCCGAAGAACATCACCTCGGAAAAGATGAAGAAGCTCATTCCCCAGCGGAACGACATGTCCTCCCAGCGTCCGAACCTGCCGCCCTCGGACTCGCGGATCACGTCGCCGAACCAGCGCACCATCATGTAGACCAGCAGCACGAAGCCCGCCGCGATGGGCACCCAGCCGCCGCGCATGCCGTTGAACACGAACACCGCGCCCAGCGCCATCATGAACAGCGAGATGGAGCCGAGGATCGGCCAGGCCATCGGCTGCGGCACGAAGTAGTGGGCCTGCCTGCTGCCGGCAGTGGTGGGATGTGCGCTGTGCGCCATTCTTGGTTCTCCCTTAGCTCGTCACGATGCCCACGATGGTGCGCAGCGCGAGGATGAACAGCACGACGAAAATGATCGCCGTCGCGATGATGTAGGCCGGATGAACGCGCGCGCGCTCGTGGTCGGCCTTGCGGCGGATGCCGAGGGCGCCATAAAGGACGGTCTTGATGGCCTCCATCACGACTTCCCCCCGCGCCCTGCGACTTCGAAGAAGGTGTACGACAGCGCGATCGTGGTCACGCTCTGCGGCAGCTTCGGGTCGATCACGAAGGTGACCGGCATGCGGCGCATCTCGCCGGCGGCGAGCGTCTGCTGCGTGAAGCAGAAGCACTCGATCTTCTTGAAGTACTCGCCGGCGTGCTGCGGCCCGTAGCTCGGCACCGCCTGGCCCGTGACCGGCGCCTGGCGCACGTTGACGATCTCGTATTCGACCGTGGTGAGCTCGCCCGGATGCACCTGCAGGTGGCGCACCAGCGGCTTGAAGCGCCAGGGCAGGTCGTGCGCGTTCGAATCGAGCTCGATGGTGACGGTGCGGCTGGTGTCGACCTGCGTATTGACCACGTCGGGCTGCTGCAGGTTGTAGACGCCGAGCGCCGCGCAGATCTGGTTGTAGAACGGCACCAGCGCGAAGCCGAAGCCGAACATGCCGAGCGCGACGATCGCCAGCCGCCTGGACAGCCTGCGGTTCTGCCTTGTCCTATCCATTCAGCCACCAGTACTTGGCTACGATACCGACGAAGAACGCCAGCGCGATCGAGGCGAGGATGAGCGCGGTCCTGGCGTTCTTGCTCACGGTCACTTGATGACCGGCTGGGTCTCGAAGCTGTGGTAAGGCGCCGGCGTCGGCAGGTGGGTCCACTCCAGCGAATCGGCGCCTTCCCAGGGGAGCTGGGGCGCCTTCTCGCCGCTGCGTATGCACTGCACCACGATGTACAGGAACAGCAGCTGCGCCAGGCCCATGCCGAACGCGCCGATCGAGGAGATCTTGTTCCAGGTCTCGAACATCAGCGGGTAGTCCGGGATGCGCCGCGGCATGCCGGC
>CBDDSA010000337.1:0-10060 GCA_965233185.1 uncultured bacterium | reverse complement strand
CTGCGCATCGGCCGCAGGCGGCTCGCGCAGCGCCACCGCGGCGCAGGCGACCTCGAGCTCGCCGGCGCGCTCGCCGAATACGCCGCAGTCCGCGACCGCCGGATGGCGCTTGAGCGCCTCCTCGATCTCGGCCGGGTAGATGCTCAGTCCCCCGGCGTTGATCATCTCCTTGAGGCGCCCGGTGATGGTGATGGCGCCGTCCGGCGCGAGGCGCACCAGGTCGCCGGTGCGGAACAGGCCGTCGGCGGTAAAGGCGTCGCCGTGGTCGCCGACATAGCCCTGCATGATGCTGCCGCCCACGCACAGCTCGCCGATCTCGCCCGGCGCCACGGCACGGCCGCTCGCCGGATCGCGTGCCTCGCCGAACGCGCCGAAGGCGAGCCGGCCGACCGAGCGCGGATCGGCGCCGGGCAGCGAGGCTTCGTTGCAGCAGATGGTCGAATAGGTTTCGGCCAAGCCGTAGGACAGGAACACGCGCGTGTTGGGCAGGGCCTGCAGGATGCGCTGCGCCTGCTCGGGCGAGGTGGCGGCGCCGCCCATGCTGAGCACGCGCAGGCGCTCGCGGATGGCGGGCGCGCAGCCATGGCGCCCGAACAGGAACGCGCCGACGATCGGCGGGCATACCGCGACGCTCGCCGCGTGCTCGGCGAGCCCTGCGGCGAGCGCCGCCGGCGTGCCGGATTCGCTGCACAGGATGGCGTCGGCGCCCAGGTCCATCGCGCCGAGCAGGCAGTAAAGGCCGTAGACGTGCGACAGCGGCAGAATCGGCATGACGCGGTCCTGCGGCGTGACGCCGTAGTGGCCCAGCACCGCGCGTCCCTTGGCGAGGATGCGCGCCCAGTGCAGCGGCACGCCCTTGGCGGTAGAGGTGCTGCCGGAGGTGTAGAACACCGCCGGGGGCAGGTGCGCAAGCCATTCCTGCCAGGCGGCGGCCATGGCGTCGGGGCGCGCGGTCTGAATGCCTTGCGGCGCGGCGCCGGCCAGGCCGAGCACGATGCCGCCTCCGGCGGGCGTGCCCTCCAGGCCCTGGATGGTGCGCGCCCAGTCGTCCACGATGCGCGCGAGGCGCTCGTTTTTCGACTCGACCGCCACCACGCGCGGCGCAACGCTTTCCAGGATCCCGGCAAACGTCGGGCCGGAAGCCGTGGGCGGCACCGCGACGAGCTGCACGCCCAGGCGCCAGGCGGCGAGCACGAGATCGACGTGCGCGCGGCTGTTCTCCAGGGCGAGCACCAGGCGCTCGCCGGGGCCCAGCCCGCCCTCGCGCGCCAGGCGTTCGGCGAGCGCCGCCGAGCGCTGCAGCGCGGCGTCGAAAGGCTCGGAAGTCTCGTTGGGGAAAATCAGGTCTTTCATGTCGTGGCCTCGTTCAGCTTGCGCTGCACGTACGCGGTGGTGCTGGCGGTGGTGGCGAAATTGGTGTCGTCCAGCTCGTGCGTTTCCACGGCGATGGCGAATTCCTGCTCGAGCGCCACGATGAACTGGAGGAAGGCGAGCGAGTCGAGCTCGCCGCGCTCGCCTTCGCGCGGCGTGCGGCCGCCGGGAGCGAGCGAGGCGTAGATGCGCACGATGCGCTCGCGCAGCTCGTCGGTGCTGCCGATGAGCTGCAGGCGGGCCGCCGGGCTCAACTAAACGCTTCCACGTGGTGGCCCATCCAGGACTCCCCGTCCAGGCGCTCCAGCCAGCAGCCGCTGGACATGAGCAGGCCGAGCAGCGCCGGATCGCGCGCATGCACCAGCGCGGCGCCCGACCAGCCGAATGCGCACCTGCGGCGCGACAGCGCCTCGAGCAAATGCGGCTCGAGGCGGCCGCGCACGGCCACGGCGCCATTGACGTAGGCGTGATGCAGGAGGTGGTCGAGCACCTCGCCTTCCGCGCCCGGCCTCGCCGCCACCTGCATCACCTGGGACAGCACCGGGTGCAGGTAATACACGTACCAGCCGAGGACCGGGCCGCCGCCCTCGCGCACCAACGTGCGCACCAGCGTGCCGCGGCTTCGCACCTCGCCCATCTCCCGGAACAGCCAGACCAGGAACGCTTCGTCGTAATCGGCGTGGCAGCGCAGATGCCGGGTGAGCGCCGGCAGGTGCTCGAGCAGCGCCCGCGCGCTGAGCGGCTCGGCCTGCGTTTTCGGAACCGCCGGGCGCAGCCGGCGCGAGAGCTTCAGCGCGAGGCGGTCCAACGGCTTCCACACCGGGCGTAGGCGGCGCGCGAGCCGCGGCTGGCGCAGCCGGCCGAGCGCGTAGTCGGCGGCGTAGCGCGCCGGCCGCAGCACGCGCGTCCAGTTGAGCGACTTCAGGTACGCGGCCTCGCCGGCGCTCACGATCCACATGCGGCGCACCAGGTCGTTGGCGCCGTCGGTGAAGGTGGCGTCCTGCCGCCCGAGGAGGTGGGCGCGAAACAGGATCGCGCCGACCGCGGTGGTGCGCGCCGCGGAATCGACCACCAGCTGCCCGCCGCAGGCCACCCGCAGGATGCGGCCGCCCGCGCGCAGGCGGCGCACGTGCGAGCCGATGAATCCCGCAATGCGCCCGTCGCGCGCCTGGTACACGAGCGAGGGGATCTCGGGGTCGGCCCAGGGGCAGTCGAAGAAGGTGCGCTCGAAGTAGCGCGCCAGCCCGGGCGGCGGCGTGCGCTCGCCCGAGCGCATGATGGCCTCGTACAGCGCCGCCACCTGCGGCAGGTCCGCCTTCTCGCAGGCGCGCACGCCGCGCCCCAGGCGTGCCGGCGGCGGGGCTCCATCGGTGGCGTGAAGGGACTCGCCGGCTCGTTGCGGAAGCGACATGCATCAAGGCTAGCGCGCGCGAGCACGGCGTTTCCGTGCGCCGCGCTGGGCCATCCGGCTCAGGTGCGCCAATGGAACGATTTTCTTGCCCGGGACGTAGGCTAGCAGTCCATCCCAAGACGCGAGCCCCATGATCGTCGCCATCCACCAGCCGCATTTCATCCCCTGGCTCGGCTACCTGCACCGCATGCGCCAGGCGGACCTGTTCGTCATCCTGGATCACGTGCAGTTCGAGCGCCGCAATTACCAGAACCGCAGCCAGATCCGCCTGGACGGCGAGGCGCGCTGGCTTACCGTGCCCGTGGAGCAGCATTCGCAGAAGGAGCGCATCCTCGACAAGCGCGTCGACAACCGGGATGCCGCGCGTCCCTGGGGGCGCACGCATTTCGCGACGCTGCGCCACGCCTACCGCGAGGCGCGCCATTTCGGCGTTTACGCCTCTACCCTCAAAGGCCTGCTCGAGCGGCCGTGGGAACGCCTGGTGGACCTGGACGCGGCCATGCTCGCGTTCCTGATGGACGCGTTCGGCATCGATACCCGCATCGTGAAGAGCTCGCGGCTGGCGGTGGAAGGCGCGAAATCCGACCTCATCCTCGGCATCTGCCGCGCGGTCAAGGCCGATGCGCTGATCGCGGGCCTGGGCGGCTCGCGCGGCTATCTCGACGCCGCGGCGTTCGCTCGCCATGGCATCGCCATCCGGCCGCACGAGTTCCGCCACCCGATCTACGCGCAGTGCGGGCCCGCGCCCTTCATGGCCGGCCTCGCCTCGCTGGACCTGCTGTTCAACGCCGGGCCTGAAAGCCGCGCCATCCTCCTCGGGGAGACGGTGACGCATGACGCGTGCGCTGCGGCCTGAGTTCGAGACCGCGCGCTGGTACCGCGATCATGTGCGCCGCTTCGGCTACGGCTACAAGGCGCTGGGCTACGGCCGGCGCGCCTCGCAGGAGAAGCGCTTCAACGCGGCGCTCGCCCTGGGCGCGCTGCACGGGCGCAGCCTCCTCGACATGGGCTGCGGCTTCGCCGATTTCCTCGCCTTTCTCAACGCGCGCGGCGTGCACCCGCGCTACACCGGCGTGGACATCTGCCCGCCGATGATCGAGCGCTGCAAGCGGCGCTTCGGCGACAGCGACGCGCGCTTCCACGTCGGCGATGCGCTCGACTGGGAGCCCGAGGAGGGCTCGTACGACTATGTTTTCGCCAGCGGCATCTTCGGCTACGCCGCCCGGGGCACGCGCGCGCGCCTGCAGGCCACGGTGGAGCACCTGTTCGCGCTGGCCGACACCGGCCTCGCGGTGAATTTCCTGAGCGGCTGCGCGCCGCGCCGCAGCCCCGGGCGCCTGTACGTGTACCCGTGGGACATGCTGCAGCTCGCGCTCGGCATGACCCCCGCGGTGCGCCTCGACCACGCCTATCTTCCCAACGACTTCACGCTATGCTTGTACAAGACGCCCCCCTGGCAGCAGGAATAAATTCGGGACTGCGGGCGCGCGGCTTCGCCGCGCGCTACGTAGGCCACACCGTGATCGCGCTTGGCGCGCATCCGGACGACATCGAGCTGGGCATCGGCGGCACGCTCGCCGCGCTCACCGGCGCCGGCGTGAAGGTGGTGATGGCCATCGTCTCGGTGCCCGCCGACTACGCCACCCGCGTGGCCGAGGCGACCGACTCGGCCGCGATCCTCGACTGCAAGCTGCGCGTGCTGATGGAAGGCGGCTGCCACCGCATCGAGGACGTGAAGAACTACCAGCTGGTCGGCCTGGTCGACGCCCTGGTGAAGGAATACCGGCCGGCCGCCGTGCTTACGCACGGCCCAACCGATTTCCACAACGACCACGTGCAGATCTACCACGCCGCGGTGGCGAGCCAGCGGCTCGCGCCGTTCGATCTGTTCAGCTATGCGCCGACCATGTGCCGGCCGGTGCCGGTGCCGTTCCAGCCGCGCGCCTACATCGACATCTCGGACACCATCGACACCAAGATGCGCGCCATCGCCGCGCACAAGAGCCAGTTCTATTCGCGCGGCCTGACCTTCGAGTTCTACCGCGAGATCGCGCGGGTCAACGGGCGCATGGTGGGCGTGGAGTACGCCGAAGGCCTGGACGTCGGCAAGATCGTGTTCGCGTAGAAAGTAAAAGGGGGGCGCGACCGCTAGCCGCGCCCCCCGGGTGGTGCCTGCTGCCTCCTAAGCGGCGATCGAACCTGCGACTACACAGTGTTTGGCCTGTAAGGCTTTTAACAGCGTGATGGCCGTGTCCGGTCGCGTGTAGAGGATGAACGACCGACCCGTAGATCTCCACTTACGCGCATAGTCCGGTCGGACTATGCGAGGTAACGCCCGGCACCGGGGAAGTGACGTACGGCGAGCGCACGGGCCAGCATCGGCACCGCGATGCCGGCCAACGTAAGCACCGGCAGGTACACCAGGAAGTTTGGCCCGTCCCAGGGGAAAACCTTTAGCATCAAGCCCTTGGTGACGCCTATGGCGATCGTGTTCATGAGGTAAATGGCAAGGCTCGCCAAGCCGAGCACGGAGAGCCAGCGCTGCGGCGCCGCCGGCAGCCGCTGCATCCATCCCAGCACCGGCAGCACCGATGCTGCGCCGGCGGCCCACTTCGGCGCGTCATACCAGAGCAGCACGGCGAACAGCAACGTGCTGCCCCAGACCGCGGCCGGGCCGATGCGCATCCAGGCCTCGCGGTGCATCCACAGCAGCATGCCCAAGGCGAAGAACGGCAGGTACTCCATGATGCGGTCCAGCATGAACCACAGCGGCCAGTCGAGGAAGGCCGCCGCCACGCCTACCGCCAGTATCAGTTGCGGGCGACGCCCGAAAAGATGGAACAGCGCCGGCACTGCCAGGAGGTAGAAGGAAAGCACGTAGATGAACCAGAGGAACCCGGCGGCGCTCATGTTCGGCATGGCGAGCAGCCGCACCACCTCGTCCAGCGTGCCCTCCGGCGGCCGGTCGACATGCATTACCCGAGAAGCGGCGAGCTTGCCCACGATGATGAGCAGGCCGAAGGCGACGTAGGGCACGAACAGGCGCTCCACACGCTTACCAGAGAACCGCGCCACCTCTGCCCAGCCGGCAAAGCGGGGCACCGACAGGGCGAAGGTGATGCCCGTGAGCACCATGAACAGCGGCATGTGGAACGAGTAGATCGCCGCCTTGACTTCCACGAACCAGGCGTTGTCCGCAGGAAAGTCGCGCGCCACCACGTGGCCGAGCACCACCAGCAGGATCGCCAGGCCACGCGCCGCATCCACTTCGAGCAGCCGCGCGCGCGGCTTTTCGTAGGGCATTTCACGCAGGAGCGCGAGCTCGCCCGCGCGTTCGCGCGTCGCCGTCTGGTTCACTGCACGCTCGCCTGCCCGTCGGCGCCGATGCGCACGGTGCGCCCGCCGGCCTGCACGGTCCAGCCGCCACTCCCGTCCTTGGCCGCGTTCGCGCCGGCGCGGCAGCCGACGTCGAGCAACGCGAGGAACTCGGCCGCCGGCAGCGGCGCGGTGGCAAAGCGGCCGTGCCACTGGCGCTCGCCTTTGCGCGGCGCCACCTGCGTGTGCAGCCGGCCGTCGCCCTGCGTGGGCTCGGCGACCCACTCGTCGGTTTGCTGGAAAGCCGCTTCCGTGCCCAGCATCCGAACGCACAGGCGCTGCCCCTCGTTCTCGATCTCGATGCCCTGGTCTTTTTCCTTCATGCGGTTTACTGCATGGATGTTCCATTCCCACCGGCGGGGCGTGTCCGAGGCCAGCCGGTCGTGCACCAGCAGCAGGTGGGGGCGCAGGTAGACGAGCGTGCGCAGCGCGCGGCGGAGCTCGCCGTCGTAGGCATGGGTGGCGTCGCCAGCGACGATGTCGTAGCCGGGTGTGCTGTCAAAGCGCGTGATGCGCCCGTAGCCCGTCTTCCTGTACCCGGTCTGCTCGAGGAAGATCTGGCCCTTGCCGCCGTCATAGGTCACGGCGTTCTTCGCGCGCGTGTGCTTCAGCCAGTTCCACCAGTGCGGCGTCTTCCAGCCGTCGTAGTAGCCCGACTCGATCGCCAGGCGCTTGCCGCCGGCGTTGATGACGAAGGCGTTCTGGTCGGCGTGCTGGTGGTTGTAGGCGCCGTGCGGCGGCGGGCTCGACTTGAAGTACACCGACACGCGGTCCTCGTCGGCGAGGTCGCTGTGCATCGCCACCCAGCCCGTAGTGGGCAGGTGCAGTGAGTGCGGCGTACCCCTGGGGAAGGGCTGCGGGCCGCTCCAGTCCGCCGGCGGCGACATCAGGTATTCGAAGCGTAGGGGGGATTCGCCCGAGAGGCGCGAGGCGTACCAGCGTCCCAACGGCGTCGGCGCGAAGTGCGTATAGCCCTTGCCGAAGCGCGCCGACTGCTCGGCGAACATGTCGACGTCATGGCCGTCGCCGAACAGGCGCGCCGGCGTGCCCGGCGGATTGAAGTAGGCGAGGAATTTCGCGTAGTTGCGCACCCAGGCTTTCTGCGCGAAGTCGATGCCGGTGGCCCAGCGCATCACGTACCAGTGCGACTGCAGGTCGCCCGTGTCCCACAGCGCGTACGCGGTGCCATTGGAGAAGCCGCCGTCCTCGCCGCCCCAGGGCTGGGTAATGTTGAGCGCTAGCGGCAGCACCTCGCGCATCCAGCCCTCCGCCTCGGGCAGGTCGCCCACCAGCAGCGCAGCCATCATCCCTAGCATGGTGGCGGTGAGCTGGCCGTGCGAGTCGCGCGGCTGCGCCGCCACGCGCGAGCGCTCGCCGATCACGTCGGCGTGCATGTGCGCGAGCCTCGCCTTTATCGATTTGAGAAGCAGGTGCTTGTCCCCTTCGCCAAGGCGCGGGTGCAGCCAGTCGTACCCCAGCACCAGCGCGAAGGTCATGGTGCGCGCGCTCATGTTGAGCCCGCGGCGGTTGTACGAGGTGGAGCCGTCGGGGTCCCAGGAGGCCATGTTTTTCAGGCGGCGCGCGGCATCCGCGTAGTAGTCCTCGTCCTTGAGGAAAACGTACGCGGTAAGCGCGTTCAGCGTGCGCTTCACCTCGTCGTAGACGCGGTAGTTGTCGCGGCTGGGCGAGGGCGTGTCGGGCCCCTCGGGCGGCGCGTTCTTGCGCATGCGCACGTCCACTTCCATACGCAGCCGCTTGATGCCTTCGGGGCGCTGCTTTGCCATCAGGGCAAGCGTCGCCTCGTCGGGCAGGCCGCGCGGGTGGGGCATCTTGCGCAGCTTTGCCGCGAGCGTTTTCATGTCGGGCGCAAGGAAAGGCTGGGCGTGCTTGCCGACGATGAATTCGCGGGACTGGCTCGCGCGCTCGCCGCGCGCCTCGGCGGCGGTGACGCGCCATTTGTAGCGTCCCGGCGGCAGCACCTCGTCCCAGTTGAGGTAGTTCTGCGGCGCGCGGAGCGCGCGCTTTCTGCCGTCGGGATACACCAGCTCGACCGTGTAGCGCGCGGTCTTGCTGACGTCGGGCCAGCTGAAGTCGGGTGGGGTCTGCTCGACGGTGGCCCCGTCCGCGGGCCGGATGGTGGCGGCGAGCGGATGGTCGACCACCAGCCAGTCGCCGTCGGCGTCGGCGATCGACGGCAGCAGGCACAGCAGCACGAGGAAAATTGTCCGGGTCCGCATTCCTCGGGCGTATTAGACGCCGCGAGGACGGGGCGCCTATTGGGCGGGCGCTGCGCCGGACGGACTATGGAAGAACTGCCAGTCCTTGTAGGTCTTCGCGTCGGCGAAGTGCTGGTTGGCGAGCAGGAAGTTGCCCGTCTTGATCGGCTCGTCCTCCGAACTGCTATGCACGCCCATGATGCCGGCGCCATCCGGCGACTCCATCACGCCCCACTCGCGGCGGCCGGTCATCGGATCGGCGTACAGCTTGCGCAGGTGGCGCACCGGCGTCGGATAGCGGTTGTCGGCGAGCAGCTCGGCAAGCGACTTCGGGTACGTCTGCTCCTTGCGGAAATACGACTCGATCGCCTGCCGGTACTGGTTGCCGCGGAAGATGAGCTCGGCTTCCTTCTCGCGCTGCGCGGCTTGCGAGTACAGCTGGCCATAGGCCGCCAATCCGGCGCCCATCGCTCCCACCACCAGCAGCAGGCCAAGAAGCGTGAAGCCGCGCTGTGTGGCCCCGTGGAAAGAGCGCCCTAGGCTTGCTGGTTCCATTGCGGCGACTCGGAGGTAGGCTTTTCGAAACTTCATATCGGGCTCTGACCCCGATTTCGAATTCGGGCTCTGACCCCGATTCTGTTACCAGCGCTCATAGCCCTTGGCGCCGCTGCGCACGTCGTAGACGCCGCCTTTCTTGGGGTCGGAGGGCGGGACCGCAACCCAGGTGCCTTCGGACTGGGTGAAGGGGTCGGGCGGGATGTTGCGCAGGTAGCGCTTGGAGACGAGGTCCTGCAGCGAGCCGGGGTACTTGCCGGCATCGGCGTAGTGCTTGTCGAGTGCGTCGCGCATCACCACCAGGTTTTCCTTCAGCACCGCTTCCTCGGCGCGCTTCATCCTGCCCATGTAGTCGGGCACGACCACCGACAGCAGCAGCGCGATGACCGTGAGGACCACCATCAGCTCCACCAGCGTGAAGCCCGCGAATCGTTTCATGGTTACCACTCCCGGTAGCGCAGGCCGTTCAGGCCGAGGTCTTCGCTCAACGAATAGACGTCGTACACGTCTTCGCCCTTCTGCGGCGCGTCGGCCGGGCTGGCGTAGGCGCGCAGGCCCCATTCCTGCCCCGTCATCGGGTCGGGTGGGATGCGCCGCAGAAAGTAAAGCCGCCCGCGCTTGGGGTCGCGCTTGTCCACGGCGCCTTCCACCAGCTTCTCCAGCGTCGGCGGATAGCCGGACTTGTTCAGCGGCTTTTCAATCGCCCCCTCGTCGGAGGCGCGCTTGTAGGCGTCGATCGCCTCGCGCACCTCGCGCAGCGAGCGGCGCAGGTCGGCTTCCTTGTTGCGCTGGACCTGCACCTCGGCCAGCGGCAGCGCGACCGAGGCGAGCAGGCCGATGATCGCGACCGTGATCATCAGCTCGATCAGCGTGAAGCCGCTTGCCTTCACTGCGGCCCCGGCCTCGGCTGGGCGCCTTGCGGGCCGGCGGCGGGCGGCGCGGGCTCGGGCTTCTCGGGCGGGGCGACCGGCAGCGGGCCGGGACCCGACGGGATCGCCGGGAGGGCGGCCGCGCCGCCGCCGGCGGCGCCCACCTCGAGCTCGGTGCCGGAGTTGAATTCCTCCAGGCGCACGCCCGGGCGCTCGATGGTGCGCACCACGCGCGGGGTGATGAGCAGCACCACCTCGGTTTT
>CBDDSA010000336.1:0-3940 GCA_965233185.1 uncultured bacterium | reverse complement strand
CCATCTCCCACCACCTCATCTCGCGGCGGCACTGCGCCATCGAGAAGCGCGGCGACAAGTTCGTCCTCGCCGACCAGAGCTCGAACGGCACCTTCGTCACCATCGAGGGCGACAGCGAGTTCGTGCTGCACCGCGAGGAATTCATCCTGCGCAAGAGCGGCTGCATCTCCTTCGGCGAGTCGCGCGAGGCTTCGGAGCACACCATTGATTTCTTCCTGGAGTAGGGTCCTCCTCCTTCTCCTGGGAATGCTGCCCGCGGCGGCGCCGGCGCTGGCGCAGGAATACGCCGGCACCTGGGTGGCGCGTCACCCGAACGGCGGCACCGTCACCCTCAAGCTCGAGCAGCAGGGCCCCGGCGAGGTGATCGGCACGCTCGAAGGCAACGGCGCGAGCTTCGACGTCGACGCCGAGGTGCGCGCCGACGGGCTGGTGGGCATGGTGAGCAGCAACGACGCGATGGTGCATCTCACCGGGCGCCTCACCGGGCCGACGCTGTTCATCGTTCTCATCGAGCCCGGTCCCGGCGGGCAGCCCGACCTGCAGAGCCGCCGCGTGATCAGGTTCTCGAAACCGGAGGGGCAGCCGCAATGAACATGGCGCTCATCGGCGCGCTGACCGGCGCCGGGGTGGCGCTGTTCCTGTTCGTGGCGGAGTACCTGTCGGTGCGCAAGGAAGCAGGCGAGCGCGCCAGGCGCAAGAACCAGAAGCTCGAGCTCGACGACACCGAGCGCCGGCGCATGGCCTCCAACGCGCGCTTCTGCGTGTTCATCCCGCCGGCTTTCGCGGCCTTCTTCTGGCTCCTCTGGGGCTGACGCTCTAGCGCCCGCGGCCCCGCCCCATCGTCCGGCGCTGCTTGCCGCGCGGCGCCTGGTGCTGCTGGCCGCCGCCGGGCCGCTGGTGCCCGCGCTGCCTCGGGCGGCCCTGCTTCGGCCTGGCGGCGGCGCCGGCCAGGCCCTTCACGCGCTCGATCTCGGCCGCCACGGCCTCGATGTTCGCCGCGTGCCGGCTGCCCGGCTCGTGCGGCGCCTGGCGCTCGCGCTCCAGCAGCTCGTGGAGCTTGCGCAACGCCTCGTTGCACGCCGCCGCGATGCCTGCCTCCCGCGCCGCTTCCTGGCGGTGCATCTCGATGTACGCGATCGCGTCTAGTGTCTCATCGCTGGTCATGGCTCCCCGGCGCCTACGCGTAGCTGCGCAGGCGCTGCGAGAACTCTACCAGAGGTCGGATGCCGCTCGCCTCCGCGCGGGCGCACCAGTCCTGCAGCTGCCGCACGAGCTGCTCGCGCGAGGCCCTGGAGCGGCCCCAGACGGCGGCGAGCTCGTGGCGCATGGAGTACATGGTCTGCAGCGCGCCCGACTTCGGCAGCACCTGCGCGAGCCGCGCGCGCTCCGCCTCGCGCAGCATCGCGTGGTCGCGATGCAGCCACGGCTTGATGACCCGCAGCGCGCGCGCTTCCTGCGGCGAGTGCCGGCGCAGCTTGCGCAGCTCCTCCGCGTACGTCCGCTTCAGGGACCGCGCGTAGCGGGCGAGCACGTCGTAGCGGCAGCGGATGACCGCCTCCAGCGTGTCGGGATCCACGACCGGCCTGGGCGCGGCGCGGAAATGCGGCCGCGGCGCCACGTGCTTCACCGTGGCGAGGCCGAGCGACTGGAGGGCGCGGATATAGAGCCAGCCGACGTCGAGCTCGTACCACCTGGCCGAGAGCTTCGCCGACGTGGGGTAGGCGTGGTGGTTGTTGTGCAGCTCCTCGCCGCCGATCAGGATCCCGAGGGGCACGATGTTGGTGCTCGCATCCGGCGTCGCCCAGTGCCGGTAGCCCCAGTAGTGGCCGATGCCGTTGATCACCCCGGCCGCCCAGAACGGAATCCACGCCACCTGCGCGAGCCAGATGAGCGCGCCGGGGACGGCGCCGAAGAGCAGCACGTCGAGCGCGAGGTTGATGAACACGCCGTAGATCGCCAGCCCGCTGTAGACGTTGCGCTCGACCCAGTCGTCGGGGGTGCCGCGCCCGTAGCGCTCGAGCGTTTCCCGGTTCGCGCATTCCCTGACGTAGAGGAACACGCCCAGCCAGAGCACGCGGTTGATGCCGTAGACCTGCGGGCTGTGCGGGTCCTGCGGCGTGTCGCACTTGGCGTGGTGCTTGCGGTGCACCGCCGCCCATTCCCGGGTCACCATGCCGGTGGTCAGCCACAGCCACAGCCGGAAGAAATGGCTGACCGCCGGGTGCAGGTCGAGCGCGCGATGCGCCTGGCAGCGATGCAGGTAGATGGTGACGGCCGCGATCGTGACGTGGGTGAGCGCAGCCGCGGCCGCGACGTGGCCCCACCACGGCAGGTCGAACAGGCCCGAAAAAAGCACTATCTGGCTCCTTGCGGGCTCAAGTATTCCCGCCCCCGGGCGCGCCGTGTTTGATCCAGGTCATGGCCCGGTGACGCGCCGCGCGCGCGCCGGCGCCTCAATCGTGCTGGACGTTGGGGAAGGCGAAGCCGAAGGTGGCGATGCAGGCCACGAGCTTCGCTACGAAGACCGCCTTCTGCGTGCGGTTCATCTGCGCGAACTTGAGGCCGGTCGCCTGCTGCTCGAGCGGCGCCTTGAAGGGCGTGGGCGCGTCCATCCGTCACTTCCTCCCGGCGAGGTAGCCGACCAGCGCCCCGGCGGCGAGCGCGAGGCCGACCACGCTCCAGGGATTGCCGCGCACGTACTCGTTCGCCGCCGCGGCGGTTTCCCGGGTGCGCTCGAGCACCGGCTGCGAAGCGTCCTCGAGCGCCGCCCTGGCGCTCTGCAGCCGCCCTTCGAACTTCGTCCGCGCCACCGCCAGGCCCTCGCCCGACACCGTCGCCGCCGCTTTCAGCATGTCCTCTCCGTCGGCGATGATGGCCTTGAAGTCGTTGGCCACCCTGCCGCTCGCCCGCTCGAACTCGCGCATCTTGCTCATTGGTGATTCCTCGATGACTGACTTGCGGTGTCTCAGATGATGCTGAGGGGCACAGCGCATTGTGCACGCAAGCACGGCGGCGCTCTGCCCGGTGGCACACATAGGCCGGGTTGGCCGCGCACGGACTTCGGCGCTGCGATCAGGGCGTCAGGGAACCCGGCTCCCAGCTCGTCGCCTGGAGCGTCCCCGGCAGGTAGAGCGGATGCGCCGGCTCGCCGGCGCCGTTGAGTCGCAAAAGGTGAAGGGAAATTCCTTCCGAGAGCAGCATCCGGAATACTTTCGCCGACCTTCCCAGGTGCGCGCCGTGGTTGCCCCAGGCGCACACCACGAGCGCCGACTCGCGCGCCGCGCGCAGGATCGCCGCGTCGTTGCCGCGCCCCACGGGGTCGCGCGCCGCTTTCATCTCTCCAGGGTCGGTGGCGCGCCAGCCGAAGAGGTTGGTGACGATGAGCGCGCCGAAGCCCCAGCGCTCGGCGTACTTGCGCGCGCGCGTGCAGGAGGGATCGAGCCGATGCTCGTCGGCGGTGCTGGGGTTGAGCATGAGGAAGTTCGCCGCCGGAAGGGAATCGTCCCAGCGGCGCCATAGCAGATATCGCCAGCGCCGGCACGCAGAGAATTTCGCGCCCGAGGGGCTTTTCATCAGTTAGATTCTCTCTCATGACCCGCGTGTTCCTCGACTACGACCAGAAAGCCCTCGACGACGCCTACGACCAGTCGGTCTACGCGGCGAACCGGGAGCAGCTCCTCGCGCGCTTCGCCAGCGCGAGCGAGATCGCGCGCCGGCGCCTGGGCGCGCCGCAGCGCCTGGCGTATGGCACTGCCAAGAACGAGAAGCTCGATTTCTTCCAGTGCAAGAAGCAGAACGCGCCGGTCAACGTCTTCGTGCACGGCGGCGCCTGGCGCGGCGGCGAGGCGAAGAACTACGCCTGGCCGGCGGAGATGTTCGTGCGCGCCGGCAGCCACTACGCGGTGCTCGACTTCGACAACGTCATCGACACCGGGGGCGA
>CBDDSA010000335.1:0-5233 GCA_965233185.1 uncultured bacterium | reverse complement strand
AATGCCCAGCGGACGAAGGAGGCGTGGTCCTCCGTCGCCGCCACGTTATAGCCGCCGCTGTAGACGACGATCACGCCTATGATGCCCAGCAGTACGGCGGCCCCCAGCGCGCCTGCCGCTCCTCCGAGGATGCCGGGCCTTTTGCCGCGCCCGACCGGTCTTTCGTGCCTGTCCGCCACCTGATCCACTCCAATGTTGAGGACCTCAAGCTCCCGTGGGTTCAGCAGGAGACGTGCCCGAGTCGCCGTGCTGTTCTAGCCGGCACGCCGCTTGCGCGGTTGCGGCCATGCGAACCCAGCTCAAGCCCCTCAAGAACCAGGTCATCGTCATCACCGGTGCGTCGAGCGGCATCAACCTCGTCGCGGCACGCAAGGCCGCCGGCCGCGGCGCAAAGGTGCTGCTGGTATCGCGCAACGAAGAAGCCCTGCGCGAGATCTGCGACGACATCCTTGCCCGCGGCGGCGAAGCGAGCTACGCGGTAGCCGACGTGGCCGTCGAGCCGGATTTACAGCGGGCGGCGCAGATCGCGGTGGAGCGCTATGGCGGTTTCGACACCTGGGTGAACGGCGCGGCCGTTTCCATTTACGGCAAGGTGCTCGAGGTGACGCTCGAGGACCAGCGGCGGCTCTTCGAGACGAACTACTGGGGCGTGGTCAACGGCTCGCGCGTGGCCGCGCGGCATCTGGGCGAGCGCGGCGGTGTCATCGTGAACGTGGGCAGCGTGCTTTCCGACCGGGCGATCCCCATTCAGGGCGTCTATTCGGCCTCGAAGCACGCCGTCAAGGCATTCACCGACGCGCTGCGCATGGAGATCGAGACCGACCGGCTGCCGATCTCCGTCTCGCTCATCAAGCCGAGCGCCATCGATACCCCGTACATGCGCCACGCGAAGAACTACCTGGACGTGCAGCCGAAGAACCCGCCGCCGGTCTATGCGCCCGAGCTCGTCGCCGACGCGATTCTCTACGCGGCCGAGCATCGCGTGCGCAACATCGTCGTGGGCGGCGGCGGACGCCTGATCTCGACCTTCGGCATGCTGTTCCCGCGGCTGACGGATCTCGGCATGCGCTGGACCATGCCGTACTTCCAGCGGACCAGGCAGCCCGCCCGCCCGCGCGAGGAGAACAATCTCTATCGCCCAGACCACGACGGCGAGGAGCGCAGCGGCATCTCCGACATGCACGTGTTCGAGCGCAGCGCTTATACGCGCGCCCGGCTGAATCCGCTCAAGACGGCGGCGCTCGCTGCGGCGCTCGGCGGCGCAGCGCTGCTCGCCCTGCGCCGCGGCCGTCCCTCCTAAAAGATATAGCGGTCCCAGCCGGCGTACGAATCGCGCACCGCCCCGCGCGGCAGAGAGAGCGCGATGAGCAGGACGCCGGACACGACGCTGTTGGCAGCGGCGAGCGCCGAGCCTGCGCCGTCGAGCAGCCACGGCGCGGCGACCAGCCACAGGCCAAAGGGGATGTTGATGAAGCGCACCGGCCGAGCCACTTCCGCCCAGGCAATGATGGCGAAGGTGACCGCCAGCGCGCCCACCAGGTGGTCGCTGTTCGCCATCGCGCCCGAGTTGCCGAAGACGAGCCGCGTGAACATCAGCCACACGCCGAGCGCGATACTGAGCGCGAGCGCCACGGGCATGTTCACCCCCCGCACCGCCTCCCGCCACATCTCGCGCGGGGCGCCGCGGAACTCCTTGGCCGGGTCCTCCCTGCCGCCCTCCATCGCGTCGCCCATCCACAAGATGCGCCAGAGCGGCTTGCCCTTGCGCCGCGCGTCCAGCATGAACTGCCCCATGGCGACGAACTCGTCGAGCGAGTAGGGGATCATCACCGCCATGGCGAGCGCTTGGATGAGGCAGAGCGTGCACCAGGTGCCGATCATGATGGGCTGGATGATGATGAAGCCGATGCTCACCCCGCCCAGCGGCACGACCAGCACGAAAAAGCCGAGCACCATCCACGGCATGGTGCGCCAGCGGCGCTTGTCGCCCATCACCGCCATAAGGAGCTCCATGATGTAGGCCACCGTGCCGAGGCCCGCATCCGGGATGGGGAAGGCGCGCGACACGTCGGAGGTGATGATGGTCTCGGTGCCGTCGCCGAAGAACGGATCCCACGCGCGGTCGGTGTGGCCGAGCTGGTAGGCGGTGAGGTAGCGCGCGATGAGAATGCCGACCACGGCGAGCACGGCGATCGGCAGCCGCTGCAGCCAGCTCGAGGGGGTGTAGGCCCACCCGGGCGGCACGTCCGGCCCGCCCATCATGCCGGCCATGCTCATTCCCGGCATCATGGGGATGAGAACGGCGAAAGCGATCACCAGCGCGCCGATGATCGTATCGTTCGCGTACGCCACGGGCAGCGGCGTCCAGAACACGAGCGGCGCGAAGAGCAGCCAGAAGCCCACCACCGCGCAGGCCCACTGCGACCACGGCCAACGTCGTGACGGCGTAGCAGCGAGCGCGCTGAAGAGCACGATAAGCGCTCCGCTCGCCACGTCGCTCCAGGTCATGGCGAGGTTGCGCCACTCGAAGGACGGCAGGTCGCGCTCCCGCATGACGCGCAGCAGATTCTCGTCGGGCACGAACTCGCCGAGGTAGCCGAAGGCGAACGGGCTCGTCACGAGCCACAGCCCGAGCAGCAGATTCACGTAGTGCGGCCACAGCGCGGAGAGATGCTCGTCCCGCAGCATCTGCCCGTGGTCGTGCCCCGCCACGCCGGCGTTGCCTTGCTTCATGGCCCGAGGCGCCCGGGAAGCATCCCGCAGCAGGCGCCCTCGTCGTCGTCCACAGCAGGGTTGGGCGCGCCGCCAGCGGGGGCGGGGGAGGGCGACATCACCTGCCGTACGGATGTGATCGGCACCTTGCCGGCGGCTACCGCCCGGCGCGTAATGTCGCGCTCGCTGATGACGCCGATCGGCCTGGAATCAGCATCGACGACGGGCAATTCCGTGCGGTCGTGCTGAGCCATGAGGCGCGCTGCCTCCTGGATGGTGGCGTCCACCGGACAGGCCACCGGATATGGCGTTGCCATAAGGCCCGCACGGCAAGTCGCGTGCCAGCACACCGGGGCTGTGTGCACGCTTCGCGTCCTGAGGCAGGCCGCCGTTCAGCCGGTGTCGCGAGTGACGCTAACCTCAAGCTCCGAGCGCGCCTGGCGGATGACGGCGCGACCGGACGTGAGGCCCAGCCGGCGCGCCCGCCAGCGGCACACGACTTGCGGCACCCGGGCATGAGTACCAGGACCCTGCTCGCTCTCGGACTGTTCGTCCTCGCTGGCGCCGTCGCGGTGCGACGACGATTGGCGTCCAGTAGGCCTGCCCCGCCGGTTCCGCCGGCGCGGAAGTCGGAAGAGTGTGCGGTGAGCGAGTGCGGTCCGGACGGCGTGCCGTTGAGCCTGTATGCGGGCTGAGCCTGCGGCGCCGCGATGACTTTGCCCCTGCGCCTGCCCACGAAGGAGTGATCCATGCCCCATGACCAGATGAAGTCCTGCATCGATGCCTGCTATGCCTGCGCCACCGCCTGCGACCACTGCGCGGCCACCTGCCTTCGGGAAAGCGACGTCAAGATGCTGGCCCGCTGCATCCAGCTCGACATCGACTGCGCCGAAATGTGTCGCCTTGCAGCCGGTTACATGGGGCGCGGAAGCGAGCTTGCAGCGGCTGTCTGCGAGAGCTGCGCCGAAGTGTGCGACGCGTGCGGTGACGAATGCGACAAGCACGGGAAGATGCAGCACTGCCGGGAATGCGCGGAGGCATGCCGCCGCTGCGCCGAGGAGTGCCGCCGCATGGCTTCCATGATGCCCGCCGCCGGTCAGGCGCTCGGAACAGCGCGCGCGAGCGGCGGCGCCGAGCAAGCCTGGCGCTGAAGCCGTTTCGCTGACTGTCCGGCCCGGGCGCGCAGGCCAGCGGCACCGGGCGGGCTCCTTTTGACCTGCGTCAAACGCTTGACCCTCCCACTATGGGAAGGTGCAGAGTCCTGCTTATGTCGAATGCACTTCAAAAGGAGATTTCCATGATCGAGCTGAGCGTGAAGGACATGACGTGCGGCCATTGCGTCGGCGCCGTGACGCGCGCCGTGAAGGCTGTCGACTCGGCTGCCGGCGTCGATGTCGACCTCCCGAGCAAGCGCGTGCGAGTCGAAAGCGGCGCGCCGGCCCAGGCGCTGGTCCGGGCCCTGGATGACGCCGGCTATCCCGCAGCCGTTGCGGAGGCCGGAGCCGCCATCGGCGCGACAAAGAAGAGCGGTTGCTGCTGCTCCTAGCGAACGCGCAGCCATGAGCGTGGTGCCGTAACCCCCCTTCCCGGCGTTTCGGGCGCCGCGCTGGCCGCTGCGGCGCCCGAATTTGACCTTGATCAACCCTGCCTTGCCCGCCGGTGTCACGCTGCGGAGATGGAGAAACAGACCAAATTCAACCTCTGGTACCTGGTGATCGCCCTGACCGCGGTGGTCCTGCTGCGCGACGCCTGGGTCAACATGAACCAGGTGCAGACGATCCCCTACAGCGAGTTCCAGCACCATTTGAAGAGCGGCGAGCTGGAAGAGATCGCCATCTCGAACAACCTGATCCAGGGCAAGCTGAAGAAGCCCACGGCCGACGGGCGCACCCGCATCGTCACGACACGCGTCGACCCCGAGCTGGCCAAGGACCTCTCGCAGTACGACATCAAGTTCACCGGTGTCGTGGAGAACACGTTCCTGCGGGACGTTCTCGGCTGGGTGCTGCCGGCGCTCATCTTTTTCGGCATCTGGATGTTCCTCGCCAAGCGCGTGATGGGCCAGCACGGCGGGCTGGGCGGCATGATGTCGATCGGCAAGAGCAAGGCGAAGGTCTACGTCGAGACCGACACCAAGGTCACCTTCGCCGACGTGGCAGGCGTCGACGAGGCGAAGGACGAGCTGCGCGAGGTGGTTGGGTTTCTCAAGGACCCGCAGCGCTACGGCCGCCTTGGCGGCCGGCTGCCGAAGGGTGTGCTACTCGTCGGGCCTCCCGGAACTGGCAAGACGCTGCTCGCGCCCGCAGTCGCCGGCGAAGCCGGCGGACCGTTCTTCTCGATTTCGGGCTCCGAGTTCGTCGAGATGTTCGTCGGCGTCGGCGCGGCGCGGGTGAGAGATCTCTTCGAGCAGGCGCGGCAGAAGGCCCCTGCCATCATCTTCATCGACGAGCTCGATGCGCTCGGACGCGCACGCGGCAGCTTCGGCATCACGGGCGGGCACGACGAGAAGGAGCAGACGCTC
>CBDDSA010000334.1:0-11757 GCA_965233185.1 uncultured bacterium | reverse complement strand
TCGACGCGCAGCCGCTCGGGGCCGGCGAGGCGCGCGTGGCGGCCTTTCCTGCGGATGTAATCGATGACCTTGGCGCCGTCGAGCGGCGGGTTCTTGATGAACTGCAGCTGCACCGCCTCGTGCGTGGCGTCGACGCGCGCCACGCCAAGCGGGCGCGCGGCGATGCGCACCTGGTGGCACTCGAGGAGCGCCTGCGCCGGCTCGGGAAGCTGGCCGAAGCGGTCGACCAGCTCCTCGTGCAGCCGCTCGAGCGCCTCGCGCGAATCGGCGTCGGCCAGGCGCTTGTAGAGCGACAGGCGCTCGTGCACGTCGCTGCAGTAGCCGGCGGGGAGCAGCGCCGGCACGTGCAGGTTCACCTCGGTGGAGATATCGACGGTGCCTTCCAGGTCGGCCGCCTTGCCGGATTTCAGGGAGCGAACCGCTTTGTCCAGCATGCGCGCGTAGAGCGAAAAGCCCACTTCCTGCATCTCGCCCGATTGCTCCTCGCCCAGGATCTCGCCGGCGCCGCGGATCTCCAGGTCGTGCATGGCGAGGTAGAAGCCCGAGCCGAGCTCCTCCATCATCTGGATCGCCTCCAGGCGCTTCTGCGCGTTTTTGCTCAGCGCATCTTCCGGCGGGGTGAGGAGGTAGGCGTACGCCTGGTGATGCGAGCGCCCGACGCGGCCGCGCAGCTGGTGCAACTGCGCCAGCCCGAACCGGTCGGCGCGGTTGATGACGATGGTGTTGGCGGTCGGGATGTCGATGCCGGTCTCGATGATGGTGGAGCACAGCAGCACGTTGTAGCGCTGCGCGGTGAACTCGCGCATCACGCGCTCGAGCTCGCGCTCGCGCATCTGGCCGTGGGCGATGGCGGGCCTCGCCTCGGGGAGCAGGCGCGCCAGCCTTTCTCCCATCCGCTCGATGCTCTCGACCTCGTTGTGCAGGAAGTACACCTGGCCGCCGCGCTTGAGCTCGCGCATCACCGCTTCGCGGATCAGGCCCTCCGACCACGGCGAGACGAAAGTCTTGATCGCCAGGCGCTTCTGTGGCGCGCTGGCGATCACCGAGAAGTCGCGAATCCCTTCCAGCGACATCGCGAGCGTGCGCGGGATCGGGGTGGCGGTGAGGGTGAGGACATCGACCTCGGCGCGCAGGCGCTTCATCGCCTCCTTCTGGCGCACGCCGAAGCGGTGCTCCTCGTCGATGATCACCAGCCCCAGGCGCTTTAGCTTCACGTCCTTGGACAGCAGCTTGTGCGTGCCGATGACGATGTCGATCTCGCCGGTTTCGAGCTTGCGGATGATCTCGGTGGCCTCCTTGCCGCTGCGAAAGCGCGAGAGCTCGGCGATCCTGACCGGCCACTCGGCGAAGCGGTCGCTGAAAGTCTGCAGGTGCTGCTCGGCGAGCAGGGTGGTGGGGCACAGGATCACTACCTGCTTCTGGTCGGCGACCGCGACGAACGCCGCCCGCAGCGCCACCTCGGTCTTGCCGAAGCCCACGTCGCCGCACACCAGGCGGTCCATCGGCTTGCCCGAAGTCATGTCGTTGACCACCGACTCGATCGCCGTCGCCTGGTCCACCGTCTCCTCGAAGCCGAAGCCGTCGGCGAACGCCTCGAGATCGTGCTGCTTCACCGCGAAGGAATGGCCCAGGCGCGCGGCGCGCTTGGCATACAGGGCGAGCAGCTCGGCGGCGGTGTCGCGCACCTGCTTGGCGGCGCGCGCCTTCGCCTTGTCCCACTGGCCGCTGCCCAGCTTGTGCAGCGGCGCTTCCTCCGGCTGGGCGCCGCTGTAGCGCCCGATCACGCCGAGCTGCGACACCGGCACATAAAGCTTGTCGCCGCCCTCGTATTCCAGCAGCAGGAACTCGTTCGCGCCGTCGCCCATGTCCAGGTTCTCAAGCCCCTGGTAGCGGCCGATGCCGTGCTGCTCGTGCACCACCGGGTCGCCCACCTTGAGCTCCGAGAGGTCGCGCAGCATGCCCTCGACCGAGATGCGCTTCTCGGCGGCGCGCGTGCGCCGGCGCACGACGCCGGCGTAAAGCTCGGCCTCGGTGACCACCGCCCAGCCTTCCGCGGGCACCATGAAGCCGTGCGCGAGCGGCGAGACGCACAGCGCGAAAGGCGCGCTGCCGCCGCGGAATTCTTCGTAGCTGCCGCACATGGCGGCACGCAGCCCGTACTCGGCGAAATACGCCGACATGGTCTCGCGCCGGCCGGGCGACTCGGCCGCCACCATGACGCGTAGCCCCGCGCTGTCGACGAAGCGCTTCAGCGCCACCAGCGGGTCGGCGGCGCGGCGGTCTACCGCCACCGGGGGCAGCGGCACAGTGGAAATGGGGTCAGACCCCTTTCTTGAATCCTCCACCTCCGATGCCGGGAAGGGGTCTGACCCCATTTCCACGCGAGCGAAATCCTTCGCCCGCACGAAGAACTCTTCGGCGGTGACGAAAAGCTCCCGAGGCGCGAGCAGCGGCCGGTCGGGGTCGCCGCCGGCCATCTTGTGGCGCGTGGTGGCATCGCGCCAGAACTCGCTCACCGCGGTGCTGACATCGTGGTGCAGGGCGAGCGTGGCGTTGGCGGGCAGGTAGTCGAACAGGGTGGCGACCGACTCGAAAAACAGCGGCAGGTAGTACTCGACGCCGGCCGCCGGCACGCCGTTGGATACGTCGCGGTACAGGCGCTTTTTCGACGGGTCGCCCTCGAACAGCTCGCGCCAGCGGCTGCGAAAGCGCGCGCGCCCCGGCTCGTCGAGCGGAAACTCCCGCGCCGGCAGCAGCCGGATCTCGTTCACCGCGTATACCGTGCGCTGCGAGTCGACGTCGAAGGTCTTCATGGCGTCGATCACGTCGTCGTCGAGATCCAGGCGGAAGGGCAGGGCGCTGCCCATCGGGTAGAGGTCGATCAGCCCGCCGCGAAAGCACACCTCGCCCGGGGCCACCACCTGCGTGACATGCTGGTATCCGGCGGTCGCGAGCTGGCTTCGCAGCCGCTCCAGCGAAAGCTTCTCTCCGACCTTGAGGAAGAACGTGTGGCCCGCGATGTAGGCCGGCGGGCACAGGCGCACCAGCGCGGTGGAGGCCGGCACCACCGCCACGTCGAACTCGCCGCGCTGGATGCGATACAGCGTGGCGAGCCGCTCGGACACCAGGTCCTGGTGCGGCGAGAACTGGTCGTAGGGCAGGGTTTCCCAGTCGGGCAGCAGGCATGCGCGCAGGTCCGGCGAGAACCAGGCGATTTCCTCGACCAGGCGCTGCGCGTCCAGGGCGGTGGCGGCGATGACCGCGAGCGGCTTTTCCGCCGCCGCCAGCCGCGCCAGGGCGAGCGCATCCGCCGAGCCCGAGAGCCGGGTGTAGCGCCTGCGCGCGGGAAGCGAATCGCGGTGCATCAATCGAAAAACCGTGTAATTATATCGCTCTGAATTTAAACAAGATGTTTGCCCTGATCCCCGCCGCCGGAAGCGGCAGCCGCGCCGCCGGCACCTTGGCGGGCGCACCCAAGCAGTACGCGAGGCTCGCCGGGCGGCCGATGCTATGGCATGCCATCCGAGCAGTTAGCGTGCCGCCGGTAGAGTTTGTATTTGTGGTCCTGGCGCCCGAGGACAAGGCCTTTGCCGAGCACGACTGGAGCCCATTCCAGGGCAAGCTCGAGCCGCTTTACTGCGGCGGCGAATCGCGCCGCGACTCGGTGCATAACGGCCTGGTCGCCACCATGGACGCGGTGGACGCCTCCGACTGGGTGCTGGTGCACGACGCCGCGCGACCCTGCCTGCCGCGCGCGGACCTGCAAAAGCTGGTCGCGGCCTGCGAGTCGCACGCGGTGGGCGGCATCCTCGCCTTGCCGGTCGCAGAGACCGTGAAGCGCGGCGCCGATACCATCGAGGCGACCGAAGAGCGTGCCAACCTGTGGCTCGCCCAGACCCCGCAGATGTTCCGCGCCGGCGTGCTGCTGCAGGCGCTGCGCCAGGCGCGCGGGCCGATCACCGACGAGGCGAGCGCCGTGGAGCAGCTCGGCCGCAAGCCGCGCCTGGTGCAGGGCAGCCGCGACAACCTGAAAGTCACCTGGCCGGAGGATCTCGCCCTCGCCGAGGCCATCCTGGAGAAGCGCGCATGAGGATCGGGCAGGGCTTCGACGTGCACGCGCTGGTGGCGGGCCGCAGGCTCGTGATCGGCGGCGTCACCATCCCGCACGACAAGGGGCTCGAGGGCCACTCGGACGCCGACGTCCTGCTGCACGCGATCTGCGACGCGCTGCTCGGTGCCGCGGGCCTGGGCGACATCGGCCGGCATTTCCCCGACTCCGATGCCGCCTACAAGGACGCCGACAGCCGCAGCCTGCTGCGCGACGTTTCCGCCAAGCTGAAGGCAAAAGGGCTCAAGATCATCAACGTGGACACGACCATCCTCGCGCAGGCGCCGCGCATGGCGCCGCACGTGGCGCGCATGGTCGAGAACATTGCCGCCGACCTGGGCATCGCGCCCGGGGCGGTCAACGTCAAGGCCACCACCACCGAGCGCCTCGGCTTCATCGGCCGCGCCGAGGGCATCGCCGCGCAGGCCGTCGTGCTCCTCGAATAGCCATGTACTCGCCACCCTACAACCGAGTCGAAGCGCGCGCCGAGCTCCTCGAGTTCATGCGCGCCCACAATTTCCCGCTGCTGGTGACCGCCACCGGCGGCGCGCTGATGGGCTCGCACCTGCCGGCCCTGGTCCACGACTCCCCGGCGGGCATCGCCATCGACATGCACATGGCGAAGAACAACCCGCAATGGAAGGAGTTCTTCGACGACGAGGTGATGGTGGTGTTTACCGGCCCGCACGCTTACATCTCGCCGCGCTGGTACGAGGAAAAGGAGCGCGTGCCGACCTGGAACTACACCGCGGTGCACGCGTACGGCACGGTCAAAATCATCGCCGGGCGCGAGCAGAAGCACGCCTCGCAGCGCCGCCTGGTCGCCGCCATGGATCGCGAGTGGCTGCCCAAGCTCGATGCCCTGCGCCCGGAGTACGTCGAGCAGATGCTCGAGGGCATCGTCAACTTCGAGATCGCCGTGACGCGCCTGGAGACGCGCTGGAAGCTCTCGCAGAACCGCAGCCGGCGCGAGATGGAGCTCATTGCCGAGCAGCTCGAGCAATCCGCCGACTCCGGCGAGCGCGCGCTCGCCGCCATCACCCGCAAGCACCTCGCGGACTAGTGCGGCTTTTCTTCGCCGCCTGGCCGCCTCCCGACACCGCCGCCGCGCTCGCCGCCTGGGCCCGCGCCCTCGACGGCCGGCCCACCCCGGCCGGCAAGGTTCACCTGACCCTTGCCTTCCTCGGCGCCGTGCAGCCCGACAAGGCCATCGCCGCCGCGCGCCGCGTGCAAGGCCGCGCCCACGCCCTGCCCATCGAGATGGCGAAATACTGGAAGCACAACCAGCTCGTCTGGGCCGGCCCGCGCGCCACCCCGCCCGCGCTCGCCGCGCTCGTCGAGTCGCTGCACCTGCAGCTCTACCGCGCCGAGTTCATCCTCGAGCGCCGCCCCTTCGCCGCGCACGTCACCCTCCTGCGCAACGCCCCCAAGCCGCCCTCGCTCCCCCCGCTCCCCGCCGTCGACTGGCCCATCCGCGAGCTCACCCTCGTCGGCTCCACCGCCTCCTCCCGCGGCTCCACCTACGATCTCCTCGCGCGCTTCCCGCTCACCTAGCCTTCCCATTGAAGCACTTGCCCATTTCGCGCCGTCTATCCCGCCCGCCCGCACCGCAACCCGTTGATCTATTTGCCCACCGCCTCGATCCAATCCAAGATAGGCGGCAATGCTGCGGACTATTAAACGTTAGGCGACATGTCGAACGCCGCGCCGCGGATAGAGCTTGTCAACTGGAGTACGCTGAAGAGGTGACGGAGCGGATCAGCGAACATCCTGCTGAATTCAACTAATCGAGAGGAGAGATCATGCCTGAAGTCATTATCGAGCTGGCCGAGGGGCGATCGGTGGACCAGAAGCGCAGGTTGGTCAAAGAGATCACGGAGGTCGTGGCCCGTGTGTGCGACTCGGATCCTCAGAACGTCATCGTCATCATTCACACCAACCCGAAGACGGACAAGGCCAAAGGCGGCGTGCTGTTTAGCGACCGGTAGCGCCGGGGATCTGCACCCGTCCCCGCTATGAAGCGTCATGGGCATTCGAGCGGTGAGGCCGATGGCGCTTGAACGCACTTTGCTCGGACGCTTGTCGCCTAACAGCGCGTCGTGAGCGACGCTTACGCATCGGCGCTACTTCGCCGCGCCTCCTTCAGCGCGCCACAACGCGGACGTTAGGCGCTACCGATCATGAGCCGCCGAGCTTGGATTCGCTGCCTGGTGACAAGTCTGTTCGGGACCGTGAACCGTCCAAAGGCGTCGCGGAAATGGTGCGGGTTGTACGGCCGGGAGGTATCGTGGCTGCCTATACGTGGGACATGATGAACGGAGGATTTCCGTTCAACACGATGCAAACCGAAATGCGGGAGATGGGCATACCCCCTACATATCCGCCGACCTCGGAGTTCTCGCGAATTGACGCCTTGCGAGGGTTATGGGAGGCAGCGGCTCTTACGTCAATCGAAACGACTCAGTACACCATTGAGCGAACCTACGAAAATTTCGAAGACCTCTGGATTACGAGTTCGCTCACGTCAAGCGTCGCCCCGAAATTCAAGGCCATGCCGACAACCGAAGTGGAAGTGCTCAAGGCTCGCATGCGTGCTCGCTCCCCGGCAGACAAAAGTGGCCGCATCACCTGTAGTGCCCGAGTGACTGCCGTAAAAGGCAACGCCCCAACCAGGTAGAACGATGCCGCATACAACCGGAAACAAGAAAGGCCGATCATCATGATGGCGGAAAAGGTATCGGCGATGATTGCCAAACCGCGCGGCTGGTGCCGGATGCAAGGGATAAGCGAGTGAAGCGAGGCGTTTAAGGGACAGATTCTGATGGAGCGTTACCTCGACGACTTTAAGGTGGATGAACGTTTCCGCTCCCAGGGCGCGACGCTCACGGAGGCGGAGATCATCAATTTTGCCCTGGCCTATGATCCTCAGCCGTTTCATATCGATACCGTGGCGGCGTCGAAGTCACCCTTTGGGCAATTGATCGCCAGCGGCCTGCATACGTTCGCCCTTGGATGGCGGATGTTCCTCCATGAAGGGTTGTTCAGTGCTTGTAGCTTGGGTTCCCCTGGCATTGACGAACTCCGTTGGACTGCTCCTGTGAAGCCCGGCGACACTATTTATACGGAGGCCGAGGTACTGGAGGTTCGCCCGTCCACGTCGAAACCCGATCGCGGGACCTTGCGCATGGGATACCGGATGGTCAACCAGAAGGGCGAGACGGTGCTCACCATGGCTATCGTCCATATTCTCAAGAAGCGCTCTTCACCGGTGTAGTGACGCGACGCGGTGGGCAGCGACATCATCCGCTCTATGCTTTTCCTCGTGTTGCTCTTGACGGGCTGCGACAGCACCTCGCGACCGTCGAGAGGCGCGCTGGCCACCGTCCCGCCGAATGCAGAGTGGCTTGCATGCACGGGAAACGCGGTATGTTCGGCCATATGGCTTTCGTGCCATGGCTGGCTCGCGATCGGCAGTGCACACGAATCGGAGGTGCAAAGCTGGTATCGCACGGCGAACGGTGATTTCCTGAGCAAGGCGGAGTGTGACGGCCCACCCCCATCCCGGCCGGTTGCCATTTGCCACGCCGGATCGTGCCGGCTCGAATAGCGATGATGAAGCTTCCCGAGGAACTGGCCGCTATCACCGCGAAGACGCTCGAGCACTACAACCAGCGTGCCGCGCAGTTCTGGGAGGGCACGCGCGACCACGATGTATCGCAGAACATCCAGGCGCTGCTGCGGCACATTCGCGGGGCGGCGCCGTTTCGCATCCTCGATTTCGGCTGCGGCCCGGGGCGCGACCTGGCGGCGTTTCGTGCGCTCGGGCACGAGCCGGTCGGCCTGGAGGGTTCGTCGCCGCTCGCCGCCATGGCGCGCCAGCACGGCGGATGCGAAGTGTGGGAGCAGGACTTCCTGGCGCTCGAGCTCCCGGCCGGCTATTTCGACGGCGTCTTCGCCAACGCTTCGCTGTTCCACGTCCCGAGCCGCGAGCTGCCTCGCGTGTTGCGCGAGCTGCATGCGGCGCTCAAGCCGGAGGGCGTGCTCTTCGCCTCGAACCCGCGCGGGAATAACGAGGAGGGCTGGAATCGCGGGCGGTATGGCGCGTATCACGATCTGGAGTCGTGGCGCGGGTATCTGCAGGGTGCTGGCTTTTCGGAGCTGGAGCACTACTATCGTCCGCCGGGTTTGCCGCGTGACCAGCAGCTCTGGCTTGCGAGCGTATGGCGCAAGAACGATGAAGCGGCCCGCGGCTGAGTACGCCGGTTTCGTCGGCCACCCGCGCTTCGGCAAGGGTCCGCGCACCACGGGGGTGGACGTCGCGGACTCGCCGGACGGAAAGGTGTACTGCCACTGGCACTCGCCCGTGGGTGTTCGCGTTCCGAACACGGCGGTGGTGGCGGATGTGACCCGCCAGGCGCCGGCGACGCTTCACGTCACGCACTACTTCGATGCCAGGCGCTCCTGCCGAAAGTGCGGGCGGCCGTTCCTGTTCTTTGCCGAGGAGCAGAAGTACTGGTACGAGGAGCTCAGGTTCCCGCTGGAGGCCGACTGCCTGGAATGCGCACCCTGCCGAAAGGACGCGCACCAGCTTCAGGCCGCACGCCGAAAGTATGAGGCGCTCCTCGCCGCCCCGGCCCGGCCTGAGGCCGATACGCTGCGCCTGGTGGAATGCGCCCTCAGCCTGGTCGAGGCTTCGGTTTTCTCCGGCACGATCCTGCCAAGGTTGCGGGGTTTTCTGAAGCCCCTGCTGGCCAATCCGGAAGGGCCGCACTACGCGCAGGCGCAGGCTCTCGCCTCGAGAACGTTGAGAAACGACGAAGGCTGATGGCGTTGATCAGCGATACGGCGATGGTCCTGTACTACGACATCGACGGCGACCCTGCGGATCATGACGACTGGCATACCTATGAGCACATGCACGAGAGACTGTCGATTGCCGGCTTCCTGCGCGGTACGAGGTGGAGCGCGCAATCCGGAACGCCGAGATACCTGGTCGTCTACGAAGTGAGCGGCGTCGAAGTCGCCACCTCGGCCGCGTACCTCGCGCGGCTGAATGCGCCCACCGCCTGGACCGCGGCCATGATGGGCCGCTTTCGCGGCATGATCCGGGGATTTTGCAGCGTGGTCGCCAGCTCGGGGTTCGGATTCGGCCACACCGCATTGTCGGTGCGTTTCTCGCCGAAGCCGGGCGCGGAGTCGCAGATGCTGGGGTGGCTCGCGCAAGGCGTGATCCCGAAGGTCTCATCCCGGCGCGGCATCTCGAGCGCATGCCTGTTCCGGCCGGCGGCGAAGCCGCCCATGACGAAAGAGCAATCGATACGCGGCCCGGACGCCGAAATGAGATGGGTGCTGCTCGCGACCGGTTACGACGTCGAGGCGCTGGAAACCTTGTCGGGAGACGAGCTTGGCGTCCAGGCCTTTGAGCGGCACGGCAGCGGGCGGACGGTGGAGAAGGGCGTGTACGGCCTGGATTTCACGCTGAGCGCGCAGGAAGCCGCGCGCCGTGCGCCCAACCCGCCGCCGCTGACTACGACTTAAGAGTTTTGGCGCCCGCTAGGGCGAGCAGGCGCTGGGCGGACTTGACGATCGGGCCTTCGACCATCTTGCCCTGGTACTCCACGACGTTGCCGCCGGCTTTCTCGTAGGCGGCAACCAGCGCCGCGGCGCGCTCCAGCTCGGCCGCGGTGGGCGTGAAGATCTCGAGGATCGGGCCGAGCTGCCTGGGGTGGATGGCAAGCTTCGCGCTGAAGCCCATCGCCTTGGCGCGCGCGGCGTCGGCGCGCAGGCCGGCCTCGTCGTCCAGGACCACGTGCGGCACGTCGATCGCGGCGATGCCGGCGGTGGCGGCGGCCTGGGCGACGCGGCCGCGGCCCCACAGCATCGGCTCCCAGGCGAGCTCGGCGCGCAGGTCCACGGCGAGGTCGGCGCCGCCGAACGCGAGGGCCTGCACGCGCGGGTCGGCGTTGGCGATGTCGGCGGCGGCTTCCAGCCCGCGCGCCGACTCGATGGTGCACAGGAGCGGCCGGTCGAGCAGGCGCGCATACAGGCGCACTTCGAAGGCCGACTCCACCTTGGGCAGGACCAGGAAGGCGGGCTGGATGCCGGAGGCCACCAGCGCATCGAGGTCGCGCACTCCGGCCGCGGTGTGGATGTTGTTCACGCGCAGGCCGAAGCCCGGCTGCGGTGTGCGAAAGTAATCGAGCAGGCTCGCGCGCGCCTTGTCCTTGTCGGGCAGCGCGACGGCGTCCTCGAGGTCGAGGATCACCGCGTCGGCGCCGCTTGCGCCCGCCTTGGCAAAGCGCTCTGGGCGGTTGCCCGGCGTGAACAGCAGCGCGCGGCAGGCGCCCAGCTCACGCATAGCCGGCCTTGGCGTACGGCGTGTCGGCGTTGCGCTTGTAGACGAGGAGGTTGCGCCGGTAGGACAGCACCAGCTCGCGGCGCTGGTTGTAGGCGCGCGTATCGACCGTGAGGATGCCTTCGTTGGGACGCGATTTGGACTCGCGCTTGTCGACGATGGTGGACTCGGCCTCGGCGGTGTCGCCGGCGTACACCGGCACCGGCAGCTTGATATCGGTCCAGCCTAGGTTGGCCACCACGCGGCCGAAGGTGCGCGTAGTGCACGCGGTGGCCGCGGTGATGAGCCAGGTTTCCTGGATGCGGTGGCGCCCGTCCTGGTGGCGCTCGAGCCAGCTCTGGTCGTGAAACTGCGGGTTCGCTTCCAGCGAGCGCAAGGCGTGCTCCACTGCCTCGTCGCGGTAGAAGGTGCGCCGCGGGTAGTGCACGAACGTCTCGCCCGGCCGAGCGTCCTCAAAGAACAAGCCGTACTTCTCGCGCAGCGCGCCGCCGGCGGCGTCCTCGTACAGGCGAAAGCGCTCCTCTTCCACGGGCGCGAGGCGCTCGCTGTCGTCCGGGTGGCAGCCGCGCTTGTAAACGGCCACGTCGTAGGTGACGCGCGCGACCTCCTTGCCCTGGGCGGTGATGCCGCGCGAGAGCACCGTCACCACGCCTTCGCGCGCGCCGGCGTCGCGTACGGCCTTGACCTCGGACTCGGCGTAGAGCGTGTCGCCGCCGAACACCGGGCCGGTGAGGGCGATCTCGGCGAAGCCCAGGATGGCGCGCTTGCGCCCGAAAGTGCGCGAGGCGAAGCCGATGATGCGCTGGAGCGTGATGGTGGAAACCATCAGCGGCTGCTTCCAGGTGGTGTTCGCCGCGTAGTGGGCGTCGTAGTGCAGCATCGCGTAGTTCAGGGTGTCGAGCGCTTCGTCGGCGTTGTCCTGCTGCGAGAGCGTTACGCCCGGGCGGTGCAGGAAGCGCTGGCCGGCCTCGAATTCCTCGAAGTCCAGGCCGAAGCGCTCCTGGTAGCGCGCTTCGCCCGCGCGCAGGTAGGCGTAGAAGCTCATGAAGAGAAGTGCGCCTCTGCCGCCCCCCTGTTAAGGGGGGCATGAGCCGGAGGCGAATGGGGGGTTGGTTTTTTCGAAACCGCGAACCCCCCGCTCGTTGCACTCGCTTCCCCCCTTGTATGTTGAAGAGCAGGTATTTTGTTTACCGCAACGCCGGCGGGGCAAACCGCGTTTACCCCCATGGGTACTAAGCCCGTTGTAAAGCATGGTTGCTCCGCCGGATCTCTTTGTAAGCCCGAACGGTTGCGC
>CBDDSA010000333.1:0-13636 GCA_965233185.1 uncultured bacterium | reverse complement strand
CCGCGCCGCGCGCACCCGGCGCTTTACCGCCGCCTCCGCTTTGTTCTTCGTTTTCATGTCCAAACCCCGATGTTATGCCGACATCGGAGTAACGCATGACGACGTATTCGGTTGTCATGTGGTTAGGTAATTCTCAATAGTATTAGTGCAATGCAGCACCGGCCTTCGGTCGTTTACCTCTTCGCGGTTGCCGCGGTGGCGCCCGTAGGGTTCAGCGTAGTCGTGGTTGCGCTGCCCGCAATCGCGGCTGGCTTGGCCGCCTCGGTCGCCGCCGTGTTCCAGACGATGTCCGTCTTCATGCTGGTGTTCGGCGCGCTGCAGCTGGTGCTCGGTCCGGTTTCGGACCGCTACGGACGCCGGCCGGTTCTCATCGCCGGCCTCGCGCTGTTCTCAGGGGCAAGCCTGTGGTGCGCCATCGCGGGGTCCATCGAAACCTTGCTCATCGCCCGGACCTTCCAGGCTGCCGGCGGCTGCGTCGCCCTGGTCGTGCCGCGTGCGGTGGTGCGCGACGCCTTCACGGGACATGACGCAGTGCGCGCCATGACAATCGTCACGATGGCCCAGAGCACGATACCCGCCATCGCCCCGCTGGTCGGTGGACTGCTCGTGGTGCGCTTCCCCTGGCAGGCCGTGTTTCTCTTCTGCTCGGCTTATGGCCTGGTCGCGCTGGTGTGGACCTGTGCGACCTATCGCGAAACGCTTCCGGCCCGAGCGCGGCTCACCGCGATACCAAGCCTTGCACAATACGCAGCGCTATTGGGCGAGCGCAACTACGTTGCCTACATGCTCAATGCCGCGCTGCTTACGGTCCCGTACGTCGTCTTCCTCACCGTGGCGCCGACGCTGCTCATCCGCGAAGCAGGACTTAGCGCGGCGGCGTTCGGACTCTATAACCTCACACTGATCGTAAGCGTGCTTGCAGGCAGTTTCGTTGCAGCGCGACTGGGAGCCAGACTGGCGGCCCACCGCCTCGTCCTCCTGGCGTCCTCGATTGCCGTGGCGAGCCTTTGCTTCCACGCGCTGCTCGCCGAAGTCGTTTCGGTCTGGCGCCTGTTCGGCCCGATACTCCTCTACATTGCTGCGCACGCGGTGCTCTTTCCCCTCGCCGTCACGAGCGGCATCGCCGCGACCCCTGCGATGGCCGGAACGGCGTCCGGGTTCATCGGCTTTGCCCAAACAGGCCTCGGCGCGCTCGCCCTCGTCCTGATCGGACAATTCGATACCACTAACGCCTATCCCGCCGCGATGCTATCTCTGGCGGCTGCCGCGGCGGGACTGGCGAGCCTCGCGCTCGCGCGCCGCCGGACCTAGCGACCATCATGGACGATTCCGATACGGGTATTCACAGCGCTGCATTGCCGGACACGCGGAACTTTTCTAGTGTGGACATGGAAACAGCAACTCGCCCATGATCCTCGTTACATCGGCCTCAGGTCAGACCGGTACGCGTCTCATCCCGCATCTAGTCGGGCGCGGACAGCGCGTGCGCGGCCAAGTCGTGCGACAGCAGTCGATGGAAACAATCGCAGCCCTCGGCGCCGAGCCGGTCATTGCGGACCTGCGGGACAAAGCCGCCGTTCAGCGCATCATGCTGGGCGTGGAGCGCGTGTATCACATTGCTCCATCCCTCGCACACGAGGAGCATGCGATGGGCCGCCTCGTGCTCGCCGCAGCCGAGCATGCGGGCGTAGGGCATTTCGTGCTGCACGGCGTCATGGCGCCATACCTCGAGCACCTGCCGTTCCACTGGGCGAAGCAATGCATGCAGCTCGACCTGTTCCGCTCGGGAATGCCGTACACCGTCCTGATGGGGACGAATTACATGCAAAACGTGAGTTGGACTTGGCCGACGATCGTCGAGCGGGGCGAGTGGATTCTTCCCTATTCGACGGAGAAGCGCCTGACGTGGCTGGACGTGGAGGATGCGGCCGAAGCGGCCGCGAATGTCCTGACGGAAAGCGGCCACGAGTACGCCTCGTACGAGCTATGCGGCAAAGATTCGTTTCTCAGCGGGAGCGAGATCGCAGCCATGATGAGTAGCGCGCTCGGGAAACGGGTGCGGGCGGTAATGATCGGCATCGATGAGTACCTGAAGCAGGCGCGCACCATGCCTTTCTTCCAGCGCTTCCGGGACGAGGAGGTGGCGCAGGTGCGCGCGATGTTCGTCGACTACGATGCCTATGGGTTCCCGGCGGGGAACTCCAAGGTTCTGTCGATGCTCCTGAAGCGCAGCGCCGGAAGCTATGCGCAATTCCTGGAGCGGCTAGCGAAGGGGCTCGCCCAGCGGCTGCCGGCCACTACGACGAACACCTATGGCCTGCCGGTTTAACGCGGCGGCGGTCTGCTTCGGTACACGGCTGGCTGCGTTCAGGCCTTGAGCAAGATGGCGAACCTTCTGCCTGAGCCAGCGCTGCGCGCCGTCATGCTGCGTGCGCTCGTGCCACACCATGAGCAGTCGGTAGGTCGGTACCTCCATCGGCAGCTCCATGACCTGCAGCGGCAGCGACTCCCGGCAGATGCGCGCAAGGCGACGCGGAACTGTGGCGATCATGTCGCTGCCGGCAACCACGGCGGGCACGACGAGCAAGCTCGGCAAGCGCATCACGATGCGCCGGGCGAGGCCGAGCGCGCTGAGCGCTTCGTCCGCCATCACTTCAAACGTGGCAGCCTGCGAGCCGCCTACCATCAGCACGTGCGGCTGCTCGATGTACTGCTCGAGACTGATGTGCCCGCGCAGCAATGGGTGCCCTTCTCTGGCAATGCAGCACATCTCGTCGGTCAGCAGCTCGCTGGAATGCATGCCGTCGGCAAGATCGGTGTAGTAGCCGATGCTGAGATGACACTCGCCTCCCTCCAGCCATTCGCGCAGGCGCTTCGCGTCCGAGGCGCTAGTCGTCACCTTTACCGCCGGCGCTTCCTTCAGCAGGTCGTTCATGAGCGGCGGCATGAGCAGCAGCGAGACATAGTCGGAGATGGCGATTTTGTAGGTGAAACGCGCCTTTTCGGGAGTGAACTCGCTCTGGTACGAGAGCGCCGCATCCACGTGCATGAGCGCCGCCTTCACCGATGCGGCCAGCTCGAGCGCCCGCTCGGTTGGCACCATGCCATGCGACGTACGCACGAGCAGCTCATCCTGGAACTTTTGCCGCAGCCGGGCGAGTGCGTTGCTCATGCCGGGCTGCGTCATGTTCATGCGCTCGGCCGCCCGCGTGACCTGCCGCTCGGTCAGCAGAGCGTCGAGGCAGGCGAGCAGGTGTAGGTCGATATTGCGGTCGTGGATCATGCATTAATCATAGAGCAAAGGCACCCTGATCTTGAGCTTGAAGCAGCTCCTCGATTTCCAGGAAAGCTACCCCGAGATCAACGTCATGGTCGATGGGGCCCCCTGGAGCTACCGCAGCGCCTGGGCCGACGCGCCTAGCCTCATCCTGCTCCCAGGCGTGCACGGCACAGCCGACCTTTTCTACAAAGTCGGCCTGCTGCTCAGCCGCAGCCTCAATATCGTGACGGTCACCTACCCGCCGTGGGCCGATTGCGACCGCCTGGCCGTGGGACTTGGCGGCTTCATGGACGCTCTTGGCCTGCGCCGGGCGAGCGTTTGTGGCGCTTTCCTCGGGGGCTACATCGCGCAGAAATTCGCCCACCGGGAGCCGGAGCGCATCGAAACCCTGTTCCTCGCCAACAGCTTCTACGATCCGGCTGCGCTGAAGGTCGCGCTGCCACAGCCGGAGCGCTTCGCGGCGCAGCCCGCAGCCAGCGTGGTGGAGAGCCACCTCGATTGGCTGCTCTCCATCCTCGGCAGCGACCCCGCGGGCGCCGACCTAAAGCAGGCGCTGCGCCTCCTGAGCGGCGAAAGCAAGAACGCGGACCTGCTGAAGACCCGGCTGCTCGCCGTGCTACTTTCCAAACCGGTAGAGCGTGTGCCGCTCAGGGAGGACGAAGTAGTCCTGCTTGATTCAGACCAAGATGCCCTGGTTCCCCAAACCACGAGGACCGCGATGCGTGCGCGCTACGCAGGCTCGGAGCAGCATCATTTCGAGGGGGTGGGTCACCACCTGGCGATGCTGCGTCCGAAAAAGTTTGCCGAGGTACTGGCAAAGCGGCTTATTGGCTAGCGCCGTACCATCCAAGAGGGCCACTCTGATCTCGGTTACCGCCGTGAAGGGCGACACCGCAACATGTTTTCCTACCGCAATGTCGCGTTTATTTTTTCGAGCATCCCCGAGCCCGGGCAGAGGTCTTTCTCAGCAAGCTGGTTGAAAGGTCGAGCCTCGTAGGTGTTGAGGTGCTCGTGGAGGTCTTCGGCGTCGGGGGCCAGGTATAAAAGGCCGGTAAGGACTTCGCCTTTTGCGGCGGCCTTGGCGATGGCGGTCTGTGCGACGATTTTGTCGGTGGGGTCGTAGTCGCTGGCAAGCTTGCGGAGCTTGATGATCGAGCCGTCGTGCTGGGGGACTTCGATGACGCCGCCTTCGGAGTAGTCGACGGTGATGGTGTCGCGCGAAGGCCAGAAGTCGAGGCGGTTGACGACTTCGTTGTGCTCGCGGACGTAGTCGTAGCTCTTCGTGCTGCCGGCGTGGTTATTGAAGGCGACGCAGGGGCTGATGACATCGATGAAGGCGGCGCCGCGGTGGGCGATGGCGGCTTTCACCAGGGGGACGAGCTGTTTCTTGTCGCCGCTGAAGCTGCGGGCGACGAAGGTGGCGCCCATCAGGAGGGCGAGGCTCACGGTGTCGATGGGGGAGTCGGGGTTGACCATGCCCTTCTTCGCCTTGCTGCCCTTGTCGGCGGTGGCGGAGAACTGGCCCTTGGTAAGGCCGTAGACGCCGTTGTTCTCCAGGATGTAGGTCATGTTGACGCCGCGGCGCATGACGTGCGCGAACTGGCCCAGGCCGATGCTGGCGGAGTCGCCGTCGCCGGAGACGCCGAGGTAGATGAGGTCGCGGTTGGCGAGGTTGGCGCCGGTGAGGACGCTGGGCATGCGGCCGTGCACGGTGTTGAAGCCGTGGGAGTTGCCCAGGAAGTAGTCGGGGGTCTTGGAGCTGCAGCCGATGCCGGAGAGCTTGGCGACGCGATGCGGCTGGATGGCGAGATCGTAGAAGGCCTCGATGAGCGCGGCGGAGATGGAGTCGTGACCGCAGCCGGCGCAGAGGGTGCTGACCTTGCCTTCGTAGTCGCGCCGGGTGAAGCCGAGGGTGTTCTTCGGCAGCGAGGGGTGATGGAGCTTCGGTTTCGTTATGTAGGTCATGCGGCTTTGTCCCGTCGGATCGGGCGCACGTTCAGCGCGTTGACGATCTCGGTGATTTCCTTGGTGATGAAGCGCGCGGTGATGGGCGTGCCGTCGTAGTGCAGGATGGAGATGAGCGAGGCGGGGTTGATGCCGGCCTCGTTCACCAGCAGGGTCTTCAGCTGGGCGTCGCGGTTCTGCTCGACCACGAACACCTTGGAGTGCGACTGGCAGAAGTCGTAGATCTCGTCCTGGAACGGGAAGGCGCGCACGCGCAGGGCGTTGATGAAGATGCCGCGCTCCCGCAGCTCGGCGAGCGACTCGTGCATCGAGGGGCTGGTAGAGCCGTAGAAGATGCAGCCGAAGCGCGCGGGATGGGGCGAGGCGCTCAGCACGGGCTTGGGCACCAGCGTCTTGGCGTGCTCGTGCTTGGTGAGCAGGCGCTGCATGTTGTAGACGTAATCCGGGCCGGTCTCGGAGTACTGGGCGTAGGGGTTCCTCGAGGTGCCGCGGGTGAAGTAGGCGCCCTTGGTCTCGTGGGTGCCGGGATAGGTACGATACGGGATGCCGTCGCCTTCGACGTCAAGGTAGCGGCCGAACTCCTTGCCGGCGTCCAGCATCTCGGCGCTCATCACCTTGCCGCGGTCGTAGCGGCGGCTGTCGTCCCAGACCAGGGGTTTGCACAGGCGCTGGTTCATGCCGATGTCCAGGTCCGTCATCAGGAACACCGGCGTCTGCAGGCGGTCGGCGAGGTCCAGGCAGTCGGCCGCCATGGTGAAGCACTCGTGCGGGTCCTCGGGGAAAAGCAGGATGTGCTTGGTGTCGCCGTGCGAGGCGTAGGCGCAGGCGAGGACATCCGACTGCTGCGTGCGCGTGGGCATGCCGGTGGAGGGGCCGCCGCGCTGCACGTCGATGATAGTGGCCGGGATCTCGGCGAAGTACGCGAGGCCGATGAACTCGCTCATGAGCGAGATGCCCGGGCCGCTGGTGGCGGTGAAGGCGCGCGCGCCGTTCCAGCCGGCGCCGGTGACGATGCCGATGGAGGCGAGCTCGTCCTCGGCCTGGATGATGGCGAACTTGTTCTGGCCGGTTTCCTTGTCGACTCGCAGCTTCATGCAATAGCTTGTGAACGCCTCGGCGAACGAGGACGAGGGCGTGATCGGGTACCAGGCGCATACCGTGGCGCCGCCGTAGACGCAGCCCAGCGCCGCCGCGGCGTTGCCTTCCATGAAGATCTTGTCGCCGACGTTGCTGGCCCGCTTCACGCGCAGGCCGAGCGCGTCTTTCAGGTGGGCTTGCGCATACTGCAAGCCCAGGTGGAAGGCGCTGATGTTGGGCTTGAGGAGCTTCTCCTTGCCCTTGTACTGCTCGCCGATCAGCGTTTCGATCACCTCGGGCTCGATGCCCATCATGCCGGCGAGCGCGCCGACGTAGATGATGTTCTTGAAGAGCTGGCGCTCGCGCGGATCGGTGTAGTGGGTATTGGCGATCTCGGTGAGCGGCATGCCGATGACATAGATGTCGTCGCGGAACTTTGACTTGGGCAGGGGCTTGGTGTTGTCGTAGAAAAGGTAGCCGCCCGCGTCCAGCTCCTTCACGTCCTGGTTCCAGGTCTGCGGGTTCATCGCCACCATGAGGTCCACGCCGCCGCGGCGGCCGAGGTGGCCGGCTTCGGTGACGCGCACCTCGTACCAGGTGGGCAGGCCCTGGATGTTGGAGGGGAAGATGTTGCGCGGGCTGACGGGGATGCCCATGCGCAGGAAGCTCTTGGCGAACAGCTCGTTGGCCGAGGCGGAGCCCGAGCCGTTGACGTTGGCGAACTTGACGACGAAGTCGTTGGTCGCTTCGATTCTCTTGGTCATGTTCAGTTCTTGTAGGAAGCCTCTGTCTGTCTCAGGAGGGAATCGAACTCGAGCTGGCCGAGGTCGGCCTGGTCGGTCAGGAACTCTTCGCCCATTGCGTAGGAGGCTTCGCAGACCTCGGGGGAAGGAATCCTCAATCGAGCACCCTGTGCGGCGAGCTGGATCTCGCAGGCGCGGTTCAGGCGCCAGAAGCGGATGAAGGCTTCGGGGATGGTGCGGCCCACGGTGAGCAGGCCGTGGTTGCGCAGGATCAATGCCTGGTTCTGCGTGCCGAAGCTCTCCACAAGGCGAGTGCGCTCGTCGAGCCGCATGCTGGGGCCTTCGAAGTCGCGGTAGCTCAGCCGGTTCCAGAAGTTGTGCGAGTACATGTGCACCGGCAGCAGGCCTTCTTCCTGCGCCGACACCGCCATGCCGGCCAGCGTGTGCATGTGCCACACGCACTGTGCGTCGGGGCGCGCCATGTGGATCGCGCTGTGGATGATGAAGCCGGCCTTGTTGGCGGAATACCGGGGTGAATCACCTGACCCCGGGGTCAGGTGATTTACCCTGTCCCCATTAACATTAACATCGATCTTGACGAGGCTCGAAGCCGTGACCTCGCTGAAATTCAGCCCGTACGGGTTGATGAGGAAGTGATGCTCGGGGCCGGGGACGCGCGCGCTGATGTGCGTGTAGATGAGCTCGGACCAGCCCAGGTGGTGGGCGATGCGGTAGGCGCCGGCGAGCTGGACCCGCAGCCCCCATTCCGCGGGGTCGATGCCGGAGCGGGGGGCGAGGACGGCGCTCATGCCGCCTTCAACGGGATTTTCTTGCCGTGGCTGCGGCAGCCGGGCCCGGCGTAGGTCATGTCGAGGAAGAACTTCTGCATGTCCCAGGCGCCGGTGGGGCAGCGCTCGGCGCACAGGCCGCAGTGCAGGCAGACGTCTTCGTCCTTCGCCATGATGCGCGCGGTCTTCAGCGGCGCGGAAACGTACAGGTCCTGGGTGAGGTTCTTGGCCGGGGCGCTGAGGTGCGTGCGCAGCACCGGCTCCTCGTCGTTCTGCGTGAAGCTGATGCAGTCCATCGGGCAGATGTCGACGCAGGCGTCGCACTCGATGCACAGCTTGTCGTTGAACACCGTCTGCACGTCGCAGTTGAGGCAGCGCTGCGCCTCCTTCCACGCGGTCTGCACGTCGAAGCCGAGCTCCACCTCCGCCTTCACGCTCTTCAGCGTGATCTTGATGTCCTGCCAGGGCACCTTGTAGCGCGCGTCGGGCGCGATGTCGTTGTCGTAGCTCCACTCGTGGATGCCCATTTTCTGGGACACCAGGGTGACGCCCGGGGCGGGCCTTTCCGCGAGGTCTTCGTTGTTCAGCAGCTTGTCGATCGAGATCGCGGCGTCGTGGCCGTGGGCCACCGCCCAAATGATGTTCTTCGGGCCGAAGGCCGAGTCGCCGCCGAAGAAGACGTTCCGGACGCTCGACTGGAACGTCTCTTTGTTGAGGACCGGCAAGCCCCATTTGTCGAACTCGATGCCGCTGTCGCGCTCGATCCAGGGAAAGGCGTTCTCCTGGCCCACCGCCACCAGCACGTCGTCGCACTCGACGAAGGCGTCGGGCTCGCCGGTGGGAACCAGGCTGCGGCGGCCCTTGTCGTCGTAGACGGCCTTGACCTTCTCGAAGGTCATGCCCACCAGCTTCTGGTTTTTTACCTCGAAGGTTTTCGGGACGAGGAAGTTGAGGATGGGAATGCCTTCGTGCTGGGCGTCTTCCTTCTCCCACGGGCTCGCCTTCATTTCCTCGAAGCCCGAGCGCACGATCACCTTCACGTCGTCGCCGCCCAGGCGCTTGGAGGTGCGGCAGCAGTCCATGGCGGTGTTGCCGCCGCCCAGCACGATGACCCGCTTGCCGATCTTGGTGGTGTGCCCAAAAGAGACCGAGGACAGCCAGTCGATGCCGATGTGGATGTTCTTCGCGCCTTCCTTGCGCCCCGGGATGTCGAGGTCGCGGCCGCGCGGCGCGCCCGAGCCGACGAAGATGGCGTCGTAGCCCTCGGTCATCAGGGCTTTCATGGACTCGATTTTTCTTTGGGTGAATTGAACTCCCAAACCCAATATGTAGCCCACCTCCTCGTCGATCACTTCCATGGGGAGGCGAAAGCGCGGGATCTGCGTCCAGATCATGCCGCCGGCGCGGTGGTCCTGGTCGAACACGGTGACGTCGTAGCCGAGCGGCGCGAGGTCGCGCGCCACGGTGAGGGAGGCGGGGCCGGCGCCGATGCACGCGATTTTTCTGCCGTTGGAACGGGTCTTCTTGCCGCTCTCGATTTTCCTGCGGATCTCTTCGTTGTCCTTGTAATCCGCGGTCACCCGCTTCAGGCGGCAGATGGCGACCGGCTCGGGCTTGGCCTGGTTGGCTTCCTCGACGCGGCCGCGGCGACACGCGGGCTCGCAGGGGCGGTCGCAGGTGCGCCCGAGGATGCCGGGGAAGACGTTCGACTTCCAGTTCACCATGTAGGCGTCGGAGTAACGCCCCGCGGCGATCATGCGGATGTATTCGGGTACCGGGGTGTGGGCCGGGCAGGCCCACTGGCAATCGACAACTTTATGGAAGTAGTCGGGGTCCTTGATATCGGTCGGGTGCAACGCGGCTCCTTAATCCCCTGGATAAGTTCTTCTTATCCGCCAGTCTACTCCTGCCCGGCGGGCATAGAAAGGCTTTGTTATCAAACCACTAAAGGCTCCGCGGCCCTCACCCGATCGCGTCCTTCGGCCTTTGCCCGGTACAGCGCCGCGTCCGCCGCGGCGGCCAGCCGCGCCGCGTCATCCTGGGGCCCGAGCTGGGCGGCGCCGAAGCTTGCCGTGACGCCCGCCGGCAGCGCGCCAATGGCGCGTCGGGCGCGCTCGGCGAAGCGCAGCGCCTGCTCGAGCGTGGTGTGCGGCAGGATGATGGCGAACTCCTCGCCGCCGTAGCGCGCCACCACGTCGGCGCCGCGCGCGCATTCGCGCAGCGCCCGGCCCACCTCGCGCAGCACTTCGTCGCCCGCCGCGTGGCCGCGGGTGTCGTTGACGCGCTTGAAGTGGTCGAGGTCGGCGAGCACCAGCGACAAAGGCTCCGCGTAGCGCCGCGCCCGCCCCATCTCGACGCCGAGCGCCTGGTCGAACAGCCGCCGGTTGCCTACCCCCGTGAGCGGATCTACGGCGGCGAGATGCGCCAGCCGCTTGTTCGCCGCCTGCAGCTCGCCGGTGCGCTCGGCCACGCGCGCGAGGAGCTCGGCCTTGTGGCGGCGCAGCTCACCGAGCAGCGCCGCGAAGCCGAGCGTGACGACGGTCACGATGAAAAGGAACCCCTGCGCCGTCACCGCGGCATCGCGCGCCGGCAGCGGGCCGAAAGGCTCCAGGCCGCCCGCCACGCCGGACACCACCACCGCCGCCACCAGGACCGCCACCACCGGCGCCCATCGCTGCGGGTAACGGGCGGCGGCCACCAGCGCCACCGGCACGAAGAGGAACGGGCGCAGCTGCATGCCGAAGCTGTCGGAAAACCAGAACAGGGCCACGGCGAGCAGCGCGGCCGCGAGCAACGCGGCATCCGCCGGCCCGGGGCGCCAGCGCGACGCCGGCGTCTCGGGAGCTTCGCCGAAGGGCGGGAAGGCGAGCAGGAGCGGCGTCAGGAGCAGCAGGCCGATGCCGTCGCCGAACCACCAGCTGCGCACGAGCTGCAGGTACGTCGCCTCGCCGCTGCGAAAGACGGCGTAGACGGCGGCGCAGAGGAGCGAGGCGGCAAAGGCCGCGGCGAGCGGCCCCGCAACCAGGAATTTCCACGCATCCGCGAGCGTCGCGAAGCGCGCATCGAAGCCCAGTCGGCGCAGCAGCACGAACGCGAGCGTGGCCTCGCCGAAGTGGACGAGCGCGGACAACAGCGCCTCGCCTGCGTTGAGCGCCGGCAGGCCGGCGGCCACCTCGGTTGCCACCACTACCAGCCCGACCAGTCGAAGGCGCGCGGCGCGGAAGCGGATCTGCACGGCCAGCACCACGGCATTGGGCAGCCACAGGAGGGCGATGCCGTCGGGTGCGGCCGTCAGCAGGCTCAGCTTGACGCCGGCAAAGTACAGCGCGGAAACCAGCGCGAGGTCGCGCAGGGAGGGCCGCAGGCTCATGGGGCGATGGTATCGCTTATCGCACTACAAATCCCGCGATAAGCCGTTGAATGTTTTACAAAGTCGCTGCTTGTAGCGAGACGAGATACAGGGTACCGCCGGCCGCGTCGCGCAGCGCGTGCAGGCTGCGCCAGGCGCGGTAGCTTTCGCCGTTTTTGCGTCGGCGAATGACCAGGCCGGCCGAGCCTTGGTCGAGCAGCCCGCCTTCGGGGCGCCCGACCGCCTCCTCGGGACCATAGCCGGTGAGCCGCGTGTAGGCCTCGTTCACCGCCTCGACCAGGCCGTCCGCCCCCACGATGGCCAGTGCCTCATCGCCGCCGCCCGAGGCCGCCTGGGAAACGAGCAGCAGGCGCGCCCGCAGGCCGCTTTCGGCCTCGAGGCGGTGCACCCGCATGCGGTAGTCGCGCTGGCGGCCGGCGCGGTCGGTGAGCCGCACCGGGATGTCCTGGTCCTTTCCGGTGGTGGCGGCGCGCAGCACGGCGACGCGCGCGCGGTCGGCGTCCTGCGGCTGCACGCGGCGGAAGGCGTCGGCGCCGGGCAGGAGATCTTCGAGCGCCAGCACGCGCTCGTATGCAGGGCTGGAATAGAGCCAGCGGCCGTCCTGGTCGACGATGGCGATGAGGTCGGCGGCATGCTCGGTGATCAGGCGGTAGCGCGCCTCGCCGGCGCGCAGGTCGTCGCGCGCGCTCGACAGGCGCTTCCACTGCACGTTCACCACCATGCCGACCGACAGCGTGTAGCCGAGCGCGCCGAAAAAGCACAGCGTGGTGACAAGGTCGCTGGTGGGCGGCCAGCGCATGAAGCCGAACACCGCCACCCACAGCGCCGCGCCGGTAGAGAACAGCGCGAGCGCCACCATCGCGCCGAGCGCCCCGCGCGCGATGACCGCGTTCAGCATCACGCTCGCCAGCGCCGGATAGGCGATCCAGGTCGGAAAGTGCAGTCCCGCGGTCCACACGCCGAACAGCACCGCGTCGGCGAAGATGTTGCGCGCCTCCGCCTGGCGCGGGTCGCGCGCGCCCAGCGCGATGGCGGCGAGCACGTGCGGCAGCACCAGGAAGCTCGCCACCACCGCGATCCAGAAGTCCGCGCCGAGCCGGCGCTCGAAGCCGATCAGCGCCACCACCAGGAAGCAATAGGCGTAGGCGACCGTGCGCACCCCATGGTTGCGCCGCACCAGCCGCCGGCCGCGCTCAGGGGCGCCGATGTCGGAGCCGGGAATCGTCGCTTCGACCACGACACCTCCGCCGAAAAAGAAACCCTACGCAACGCCACCCTCTCGTGCTGTGAGGATTTGTCAGCGATAATCGCGCATGCTTTCCCACCTGGATTCCCTGCGCCGCCACTCGCTGGTGGTGGCCGACACCGGCGACATCGACGCGGTGGCCCGCTGGAAGCCGCAGGACGCCACCACCAACCCCTCCCTCCTCCTCACCTCGGCCGAGGACCCGCGCTACCAGCCGCTGGTCGAGCGCGCGGTGCGCGAGGCGAACGGCGACATGGCCGCGGCCATGGACGGCCTGTTCGTGCAGTTCGGCATCGAGATCCTGAAGCACGTGGCCGGCCGCGTGTCCACCGAGGTGGATGCGCGCCTGTCGTTCGACCGCGAAGGCTCCATCGCGCGCGCCAGGCGCATCATCGGCCTCTACGAAAAGGCCGGCGTGTCGCGCGAGCGCGTGCTCATCAAGCTGGCGAGCACCTGGGAGGGCATCCGCGCCGCCGAGAAGCTCGAGCGCGAGGCCATCCACTGCAACATGACGCTGCTATTTTCCTTCGCCCAGGCGGTGGCCTGCGCCGAAGCCGGGGTCACGCTGATCTCGCCGTTCGTGGGCCGCATCTACGACTGGCACAAGCAGGCGCGCAAGGTCGACGACATCCCGCTCGAAGACGATCCGGGTGTCGCCTCGGTGACGCGCATCTACAACTACTACAAGAAGCACGGCTACCCCACGCAGGTGATGGGCGCGAGCTTCCGCAAGACCGGGCAGATCACCGCGCTCGCCGGGTGCGACCTGCTCACCATCGCCCCCGATCTCCTCGACAAGCTGGCGAAGACCCAGGGGGAGCTGCCGCGCAAGCTCTCGCCCGACAGCGCGAAGGACGTCCAGAAGATCCATCTGGATGAGCCCGCGTTCCGCTGGATGCACAACGAGGACGCCATGGCAAGCGACAAGCTCGCCGAAGGCATCCGGCGCTTCGACGCCGACGCGCGCAAGCTGGAAAAGCTGATTACCTCCCTCGCCGCGGCCACCGTCTAAATTCGGGGCTAAATTCGGGGTCAGAGCCCAATGGCACTACCTTAGCGAGGGCGCTGAGCCAAGATTTGAAGGCGCGCCAAGGGTCTGGGGATCAATAGTAGTCGATGCGGCTTTGGTCGTCGCTTGATGGCGCGAGGCTCCACGCGATCGGGGCG
>CBDDSA010000332.1:0-18965 GCA_965233185.1 uncultured bacterium | reverse complement strand
ATTCGCAATTCGCGCAAGGAGAAACAGGAAGGCAAGCCGCCGCGCGCCTACCGCGAGCTTTTCAGGATGCTCAAGTCGCTTGAAACTTGAAACATTGCTCCGCGCCCAGATCACCCTGGCGCCGCCGCAGGAGCTGGGCGAAACGCCGCCGGGACGCCGGCGCATCATCGGCATCACCGGCGGGCGCTTCGCGGGTGAACGCCTGTCGGGCCGCGTGCTGGCGGGCGGCGCAGACTGGCAGGTGATCCGCGCCGACGGCGTCACGGAGTTCGATGCGCGCTACACGCTGGAGACCGGCGACGGCGCGCTTGTTTACGTCCGGCACGGCGGCTATCGCCACGGCGCTCCCGAGGTCATAAAAAAGCTGCTGGAAGGGCGCGAGGTCGATCCATCGCTGTACTACATGCGCGGTTCGATGCACTTCGAAACCGGCGATGCGCGCTACGCGTGGCTCAACCGCTGCGTGTGCATCACCACCGGCGCGCGGCGGCCGGCCGCGGTCGAGCTCGAAGTTTTCGAGGTCAAGTGAAGCCGGATCTTGTCATCGGGCTCGTTTCCATCAGCGATCGCGCGTCGGCCGGCGTCTACAAGGACGAGGGTATCCCGTCGCTCAAGGAATGGCTCTCCTTGGCCATCGCCGCGCCCGCCTGGCGCGACGAGACGCGCCTCATCGCCGATGAGCAGCCGCTGATCGAGGGCACGCTGCGCGAGCTGGTGGATGCGAAGGGATGCCACCTCGTGCTCACCACGGGCGGCACCGGCCCCGCGCCGCGCGACGTCACGCCGGAGGCGACGCTGGCGGTGGCGGACAAGGTGATGCCCGGCTTCGGCGAGCAGATGCGCGCGGTCAGCCTGAAATACGTGCCCACGGCGATCCTGTCGCGCCAGGTGGCGGTCATCCGCAGGCAGGCTTTGATCATCAACCTTCCCGGCCAGCCCAAGGCGATCCGCGAGACCCTCGAAGGCATCTTCGCCGCGGTGCCTTACTGCATCGATCTCATCGGCGGACCGTACATCGAGACGCACGAGGCCGTGGTGAAAGCCTTCCGCCCGAAGTCCGCGCTGCGCAAGCCATGAGCTTCCTCTGGCCCGGATTGCTGGTCCTGCTCGCCGCGGTGCCGGCGCTGATCGCGGTATACCTCTGGGTGCTGCGCCGGCAGAAGGCCGCGGCAGTGCGCTTCGCCAGCCTCGCCCTGGTGCGCGAAGCGATGGGCGGCACGCGGCCGTGGCGGCGCCACCTGCCGCCTGCGCTGTTCCTCCTCGGGCTCGCGATCGCCATCCTCGCCATCGCGCGCCCGAGCGCCTTGCTTACCCTTCCGTCGCAGCAGCGCACTATCATCCTCGCCATCGATGTGTCGCTCAGCATGCGCGCCACCGACGTGCCGCCGAACCGCCTGGGCGCGGCGCAGGCGGCTGCGCGGGCGTTCGTCCAGGACCTGCCGCCCGACTTGCGCGTGGGCATCGTGTCGTTTGCCGGCACGGCGCTCGCGGTGCAGAAGCCGACCACGCGCAAAGAGGATTTGGTCGAGGCCATCGACCGGCTGCAGCTCGACCGCCACACCGCGATCGGCAGCGGCATCATCATGTCGCTCGCCACGCTGCTTCCCGAGGAAGGCATCGACCTCGAGTCGCTGGTGCTGGGCAGCCGCCAATCCTGGCGCATGCACCGGCCGCCGGAAAAGGTCGCACCCCGCAAGCCGGTGCAGCCCGTGCCGCCCGGCTCCAACGACTCGGCAGCTATCGTGCTGCTCACCGACGGCCGGCGCACCACCGGCCCGGATCCGCTGGAAGCGGCGAAGATGGCGGCCGACCGCGGCATCCGCGTGTTCACGGTGGGCTTCGGCTCCGCCGCGGGCGGGCCGGCGATGATCGAGGGCTACTCGATTTTCATGATGTTCGACGAGGAAACGCTCAAGGCGATCGCCGGGCTGACCCGCGCGGAGTACTTCCACGCCAGCACCGCGGACGAGCTGACCAAGGTGTACGAAACCCTGAGTAGCCGCTTCGTGCTGTCGGAGGAGGAGCGCGAAGTGACTGCCCTGTTCGCCGCGCTCGCGGCGCTGCTTACCCTGACCTCCGCGGGGCTGTCGCTCGCCTGGTTCCACCGCCTGGCCTAGCGCGCATGGACGCCCTCGAGATCGAAAGCGGCGCCAACCCCCAGGCAGCGGTGATTTGGCTGCATGGGCTGGGCGCCGACGGCCACGACTTCGAGCCCATCGTGCCGCAGCTCGCGCTCACGCGGCCGGTGCGCTTCGTGTTCCCGCATGCGCCGGTGCGCGCCGTGACCATCAACCAGGGCATGCGCATGCGCGCGTGGTACGACATCTTCCAGTTCGGCGGCGGGCCCGAGGACGAGCCGGGAATTCGCGCCTCGCAGCGGCTCGTGGAAGAGGTGATCGCGCAGGAAAAAAAGCGCGGGGTCTCGAGGATAGTGCTGGCGGGCTTTTCCCAGGGCGGAGCGATCGTGCTGCAGACCGCGCTGCGCTACCCGGAACCGCTGGCCGGCGTGCTGGCGCTGTCGACCTACCTGCCGCTGCACGCCACGCTGCCGGCCGAGCGCAGCCCCGCGAACGCCGGGCTGGCGATCTTCATGGCCCACGGCCAGTACGACGACATCATTCCCTTGCGCCGCGCCGAGCAGTCGCGGCAAGCGCTCGAGGCGCTGGACTACCCGGTACAGTGGCACGCCTACCCGATGCCGCACTCGGTCTGCCCGCAGGAGATTGCGGACATTTCTGCATTCCTGGCGAGAATTCTGTGAGGCAGAATACCTTGATGAAAGAGGCGCCGGCGCTGGTCCCCGGATACAGCGTCCTGCACATCATCGGCCAGGGGGGGCAGGCGAAGGTCTACCTCGCGCAGCGCGATCGCGACGGGCTGTGCGTGGCGCTCAAGGTGCTCGACCGCACGCTGCGCCAGGACAAGGTGTTCCTCGAGCGGCTGATGCGCGAGAACAAGCTCATCATGAGCATAGAGAACGAGCACGTCGCGCGCATCTACGACCAGGGCTTCTCGGGGGACAACCCGTACATCGCGATGGAATTCCTGCCTTCCGGCACGCTCGCCACGCGCATCCGCGAGGGCATCGCCTCGCGCGCCGCGCTGCGCATCGCGTCGCAGATCGCCCGCGCGCTGGATGCGATCCACGCCAAAGGCATCATCCACCGCGACCTCAAGCCGGCCAACATCCTGTTCCGCGCCGACGGCCGCCCGGTCATCGTGGACTTCGGCCTGGCGAAGGAGCTCTCCGCCACCTCGACCCTGACGGTGGCCGGGCAGCTCATCGCCACGCCGCGCTACATGAGCCCGGAGCAATGCCTCAGCCTGCCGGTAGACGCCCGCTCGGATCTCTACAGCCTGGGCGTCATCTTCTACGAGATGCTGACCGGCCAGAAGATCTTCGAATCGGCCGATGCCACCGCCGTGGTGGCGATGCACGTCAATGCACCGGTGCCCCGCCTGCCTCCGCGGCTCGCCGGCTACCAGCCGGTCCTCGACCGGCTGCTCGCCAAGAAGCCGGAAGACCGCTACCAAAGCGCGCTCGAGCTGTTCGGCGCGATCGCCGTATGAACCGCGAAGAGCAGCAGTACCTCGACCTGCTCGCCGAGGTGCTGGAGCGCGGCGCGCGCAAGGCCGACCGCACCGGAACGGGGACGCTTTCGGTGTTCGGCCGCCAGCTGCGCTTCGCCCTCGAGCCGGGCTTTCCGCTGCTCACCACCAAGAAGCTGCACCTGAAGTCGATCATCTACGAGCTGCTGTGGTTCCTGCGCGGCGATACCAACGTGAAGTGGCTCCAGGAGCGCGGCGTGTCCATCTGGGACGAGTGGGCGGACGAGAACGGCGAGCTCGGGCCCGTCTACGGATACCAGTGGCGGCACTGGCGGGCGCCGGGCGGCGGGGAGATCGACCAGATCTCGAACGTCATCCGGTCGTTGCGCAGCAAGCCGGATTCGCGCCGCCATATCGTCAGCGCCTGGAACCCGGCCGATGTCGAGCGCATGGCGCTACCCCCCTGCCATGCCCTGTTCCAGTTCTACGTCGCCGACGGGCGGCTTTCCTGCCAGATGTATCAGCGCAGCGCGGATCTTTTCCTGGGCGTGCCTTTCAACATCGCCTCCTACGCCCTGCTCACCCGCATGGTGGCGCAGGTCACCGGGCTGGCGCCCGGAGAATTCATCCTCACGCTCGGCGATGCGCACCTGTACCTCAACCATCTCGAGCAGGCGCGCGAGCAGCTTGCCCGCGCACCGCGCCCCTTCCCGCGCATGCGCCTCAATCCGCAGGTGCGGGAGCTGCTCGATTTCCGCTTCGAAGACTTCGCCCTGGAAGCCTACGAGCCGCATCCCGCCATCCGGGCTCCTATCGCGGTCTAGTCGGGGCATGAACATTGCTGAGGACAATGTTCAGCATGAGTCTCAAGCTGCCGACGTTTGCGCTCCTCCTCAAAGAAGCCCTGTCGGCCTGGTGGAACGACCAGGCGCCCAGCAAGGGGGCGGCGCTCGCGTACTACTCGCTGTTCTCCATCGCGCCGCTGCTATTCATCGTCATCGCGGTGGCCGGGCTGATCCACGGACCCGACGCGGTGCGCGGGGTGGTGTTCGGACAGCTGGCCGACCTCATGGGCGAGAACGGCGCCGAAGCGGTGCGCGAGATGCTTGCGCATGTGAGCGAACCCGGCGTGGGCAGCTGGGCCGCCGCGCTGAGCACGGGGCTGCTGCTGTTCGGCGCCACCACGGTATTCGGCCAGCTGCAGACCGCGCTCGATGCCATCTGGCAGGTGCCCGAGCAGGCGAAGGCGGAAAAGCACAGCGCCGTATGGACCTTCATCAAAGGCCGCCTGCTGTCGTTCGGCCTGGTGCTCGCGCTGGCCTTCCTGATCGTTGTTTCTCTGGTGCTGAGCGCCGCGCTCAGCGCGCTGGGCAAGTGGTGGGGCCCGGCGTTCGGCGAATGGGAGAAGGTAGCGCAAGCCGTCCACCTCGCGGTGAGCTTCGCCATGCTGGTGGTGGTGTTCGCGGCGATCTACAAGTTCATGCCGCGCGCGCGCATCGAGTGGCGCGATGTCTGGGTGGGCGCAACCGTCACCGCGGTGCTTTTCATCATCGGCAAGTTCCTGATCGGCCTCTATCTCGGGAAAAGCGACGTCGGCTCGAGCTTCGGCGCCTTCGGCTCGCTCGTCGTGGTGATGGTGTGGATCTACTATTCCGCGCAGATTTTCCTGCTGGGCGCGGAGTTCACGTGGGCGTACGCCCACCAGTCGGGCTCGCGGCGCGCGGCTGGCGGCGGCGCTCCCGCAGCCGCCCGAAGGGAAACAGGATCGCGGCGCGCAGACCCTCGATCGGCGAGAGCTGATCCAGGCTGCGCGCGGCCTCGGCGGCGAATTGCTGGATCACCACCCGCTCGCTGATCTCGCGGCCTTCCTGGATACGCGACAGCGCATGCAGGACGTAGCCGCCGAGCATGAACGAGATGCCGAACAGGAATTCCCAGTGCTGGAACTGCAGCACGGTGAGCGCCTCGCTGCTGTTCGGCGACATCCAGTGGAAATACACCGCCAGCTCGCGCGCCGAGAACCATTCGGCGAGCGTGCCGCCGAGCAGCGCGGCCAGGCCGCCGGCCAGCGAGCCCATCAGGCTCACGTTGGCGAGGTAGGCGGTCCCCTGTCCTTGCGGGGCGAGCTTGAGCCCCAGGTTGCCGGTGGCGAGGCCGATGCCCCCGGCGGCCGCGCCCATGACAAGGTGGATGACGTAGAGCAGCGGCAGCGTAAGCGCGTGCAGGGTGGGGATGGCGGTGAAAGGCAGCGCCACCAGGCAGCCGAAGTAGGCGGGCAGCGCCACCGCGAGAATCGCCTTGTTCGACAGCTGGTCGGAAAGGCGCCCCCACAGGTACATGGTGAGCGCGTTGGCCACCTGGCTCGCGATCCACAGCGTGGTGACCGTGCCCAGCGGGAAGCCGAGCTGCCTCAGGAGGTAAACCGTGATGAAAGGTGCCGCCAGGTTGGAGGCGAAATTCCAGCTTCCCATGAACACGATGAGCCGACGGAAATTCGGGTCGCGGAACGGCGAGCGGATCATCGCGAGCACCGGCACCGGCGCGCCGCGCGGGCTCATTTGCGGCTCGGGCACGCTGGCAAGGTAATGCGTGCTCACGTAGCCCGCCGCCCCGGCGAGCGCGAATGCCACGGAGTACGCCTGCAGGCGCTCGTCGAAAGGCCAGTGCTGCACCATCTGCCCGGCCACCAGCGCGCCGAGCGAGGCGAGCACCGTGGACCAGAACAGCCGGCGCGAAAACAGATCGCCGAGCGGCTCGTTCTGCAGCAGCTGGTGCATCCATGAATTGAGCGAGCAGCCGCCGATGGAGCCGAGCAGCGTGATGGCGAGCTGAGCGAGGATGAGCGCGGCGAGCTGCGCCGCGCTGTCGCCGATGAACGGAATCAGCGCGAGCGACAGGATCACGGCGCGCGACACCAGCACGGCGATGACCGAGATCTTGCGCCGCTGGCGCACGCGCTCGACCAGCGCAATGGCGGGCAGCTGCGCCACCTGGGCCAGGAACGGGATCGCGGCGAGCAGCCCGATGATGAACGGCGTGGCGCCCAGCTCCAGGGCAAACCCCACCAGGATCACGCCGCCGTACAATGCGCCCACCAGGCTCGCCCACGCGGCGTCCCTGACCAGCGCGCGCTTGCCGCGCGCCAGCTCTTCCTGGGTGACGACCGGATCGGGGCGCAGCCGCATTCGCGCCCCGCATGAAGCAAATCACGGGCCGAGCGGAGGCAACATGAGCAGAACCAGGATCACCGCAATCTTCCTTGCCGGCGGCGTGCTCGGGATCGCGGCGGGCTTTGCGCTGGGCATCTTCGTGTACCCCTACGTCTTCCTGGCCGACATCGTGGCCATGGAGAAGGTCGATCCCGCCAGCGCGCGCGAGCTCCTGGCGCGCGGCAACTTCGTCCATGCCAATCCCGCCGACCCGATCCATTACGGCAAAGGGCGCGTGAGCGTTTTCGAGGGGCTATTGCACCTGGAGGCGGATTTCGAGGTCGGGCCGGGTCCCAAGTACCACGTGTACCTGGTGCCGGAGCGAAACGTGCTGCCCTCGACCCGGGTTGCGCAAACGATGTTCGTCGACCTGGGCCGGCTGAAGGCCTTCAAAGGCAGCCAGAACTATCCCGTGCCCGCCGGGGTAGACATTGCGCGCTATGGCAGCGTCGTCATCTGGTGCGAGCAGTTCAGCGTGCTGATCTCGCCCGCGGCGCTGGCGAGCGCCCTCTAAGGCGAAAAAAGGACAAAAAAAGGGCCCGGCTTGTAGGGGGGAAAGCGCGGGCCCAGGGGAGGCAATGCTTGGCGTGTGGCTTCAGCTCGCGATCAGAACGTTCCCTTGATCCACAGCTGCGCGATGTACAGCAGGCCTGCAGCGGCGAAGCTGTAGACCAGGAGATCGGAAAAGCGGTTCCGATGGCGCGGCGAGCTCCAGCCGCGCGAAAACCAGGCGAGGCCGAAAATCATGACAAGCGAGCCGAGCGTGGCGACGCCGGCAGAGAAGCTGCGACCGAACGCCTGTGCAACCCAGCCGTCCGGCGAAATGACTTTATAGATGGTGCCGCCGATGCCGGTCAGGACCAGGGCGACCAGGACGAAGCCGATCCCCGCGTGCGCAAGGGCAAAGACTTCCTGCTTGAGGCGCATCTCCATCGCTTCTCCACCTTTCGGACCACTCTCCTGCAACGCGCGTGCCAGCATTTCCGCGTTCCATAAAAACAATGACTTATGCCAGGAGCGTGACAAAGTGGGCACCTGCTAACCGCTCGGTTTGTCGGGCGATGCCGACGGGCTATTGCAGATCTTTACGAGGGGCCTTGATGCGTTGGCGATTTTTACTGTCGCCGGGCGGCGACGATCGAAGAACTCGTTCGACGTCCCGAAAGCCACGCCTCCCTGCGTAGTCCGCGGCGCTGTGTCCGTCGCCGTTCTTTGATTGCGGGTCTGCGGTGCGCGGCAGGAGCAGGCGCACGAGCTCGAGGTAGCCGCCCTCGGCGGCGGCATGCAGCGGCAGGCTGCCTTTGCGGTCCTTCAGGTTCGCATCGGCGCCGCGATCGAGCAGCAGCAGCTCGAGCATCGCGGGGTTCGGGTCGAGCGTGGCAAGGTGCAACGCGCTCTCCCCATTGCGCGTGCGCAGGTTGACGTTCGCTCCCTTGCCGATGAGCTCCCGCGCGAGCTCGCGCATCCGCTTGTCGACTGCCCCGTGCAGCGCCGTTTCGCCTTGCGCGTTGGGCATGTCGATGTTCCCGGCAGCGAGCGCTATGCCGGAGAGCTGGATCACTAGAAGGCAGCACGCCGCGCGCTCAAGCACCATCGGCCAGCACCTCGGCGAGGTGCCGCGTGGGGCGCTGGGAAAGCGCCTCGATCTGCTCGCGGCAGGAGAAGCCGTTTGCCACCACCAGGTGCCCGGGTGATTTTTCCAGCGCCGGCAGCAGCGCGAGCTGCGCGATGCGTTTGGACGTCTCGTAGAACTCGGGGCGGTAGCCGAACGAGCCGGCCATGCCGCAACAGCCGGTGTCCGGGGCGCTCACTTCGCATCCGGCCTCGCTCAGCACGCGCAGGTCCGATGCGGTTCCCCAGAGCGACTTCTGGTGGCAGTGGGCGTGCATCGTGACGCTGACCGGCAGGGCGCGGCCCGCGCGATTCGCCTTGAACCCTTTGCGCAGCAGCATTTCGGAGAAGCTGGTCGCCGCGGCATTCAGCCTGGCCGCGCGCGCGTCGCCCGGGAAGAGCTGGTGCAGCTCGTCGCGGAACACCGAGAGGCAGCCCGGCTCCAGCACCACCACCGGCAGGCCGCGCTCGAGCTGCGGTGAAAGGACTTGCAATACCTGCTCGAGCGAGGCCCGGGCCTGCTCCAGCATGCCGAAGTCGTAGTAAGGCCGCCCGCAGCACAGGTGGCGCCCAGGCAGCTCGACGGCGCACCCGGCGAGCTCCAGCACGTGCTGCGCCGCGTGCGCGGTCTGCGGACGGAAGTGGTTATTGAACGTGTCGTCGAACAGCACGACCGCTTCGCCATTTCCCTGCGACCGGAACTGCGACCGGAACGTGCGGCGCGCGAACTGCGGCGGCGTCCTTTCGGCGGCGATGCCGGCAAGACCCTTGAATCTCCTGGACACGAAATTCGCCAGGCCGGGGACACGCGCCGCGAGCGGTGCCCATTCGCCGATGCGGCCCATGGACCACGCCTGGCGCGGGCGCACACGGCCCTCGTAGTAGTGCGACATGAATTCCGCCTTGTAGGCGGCCATGTCGGTATGCGTCGGGCAATCGCTGCGGCAGCCCTTGCAGCCGAGGCACCAGTCGAGCGCCTCCTTCACTTCCTCGCTGCGCCAGCCGTCGGTGATGAGCTCTCCGCGCAGCATTTCGCCGAGCAGGCGCGCGCGGCCGCGCGTCGAGTAGCGCTCTTCGCGCGTGCCGCGGTAGCTCGGGCACATGGTCCCGCCTTTGGAGGCCCGGCACTTGCCCATGCCGACGCAGTGGCCCACGGCGCGCGCAAAGCCGTCGCCCACCTCGCTTCGGAAAGCGAGTTTCGTATCCAGGGTCACCGGCTTGTACTGCGGCCCGAGGCGAAGATGCGCGTCGACGCGCAGGGTCTTGCCGTCGGGATCGACGATCTTGCCCGGGTTCATGCGGTTCTGCGGATCCCACAGCGCCTTGAACTCGCGCAGGGCCTGCATCAATTCCTCGCCGAACATCAGCGGCAGGAATTCGGCGCGCGCATGGCCGTCGCCGTGCTCGCCCGAAAGCGAGCCGCCGTATTTCACCACCAGCTCCGCGGCCTCGCGCAGGAAGCTTCGCCAGTGCGCGATGCCGTGCGGCGTGCGCAGATCGAAGTCGATGCGCGCGTGCACGCAACCGTCGCCGAAGTGCCCGTAGATCGAGGTGCGATAGCCGTAGCGCGCCACCAGCGCACGGAATTCGCGCAGGTAGCCGCCCAGGCGCATGGGATCCACGGCCGCGTCTTCCCAGCCGACGATCGGGTCCACGCCCTGGCCCGCCAGGTTGAGCGCGGTGGCCGAGGCGCCGGTCTCGCGCAGCGTCCACAGCCGCGACATGAGCGCCTTGTCGGTGATGAGCTGGCCCGCAACGCGCCTCGCCTTTTCGCTCGCTTCCTCGAGCGTGTCGCCGCCGAACTCGATCATCAGCCAGCCCTCGCCCGGCGGCAGCAGCGCGATGTCGTCCAGGCGCAGCCCGCGCTCGCGCAGGCCGCCGATGAGGCGCTCGTCGAGCCCTTCGCAGGCGATCGGCCCGGCCGCGAGGACTTCCGGCACCGCGTCGCCGGCGGCGAAAATGTCGCCAAAGCCGCGCACCACGAGCACGCGCTCGCGCGGGCTCTTCACCAGGCGCACCTGCGCCTGCAGCGTGAAGGCGCAGGTTCCCTCGGAGCCCACCAGCGCGCGCGCCACGTTGAAGCCGTTCTCGGGAAGCAGCTCGTCCAGGTTGTAGCCGGACACGCGGCGGCGGATCTTCGGAAAGCGCGTGCGGATGAGATCGCCGTATCGCTCTGCGATCCGCCGCATGCCGGAATAGATGACCGCTTGTCGTCCTCCCGATGACACTATGCGCTGGAACTCTACTTCGCTGGTCGGGCCGCACCAGAAGCGCTCGCCGTCGTAGGTGAGCACCTCCAGGCGCTCCACGTTCTCCACGGTCTTGCCGGCCATCACCGAATGCGGGCCGCAGGAATTGTTGGCGATCATGCCGCCCAGCGTGCAGCGCGAATGCGTGGCGGGGTCCGGCGCGAACGTCAGTCCGTGCGCCTCGGCCGCTTCGCGCAGCGCGTCGCACACGGCCCCGGGCTCGACGCGCGCCATCCGGGCGGCAGGCTCGACGCCGAGCACGCGGTCGAGGTACTTGGAGCAATCCACCACCACCGCGGCGTTGACGCTCTGGCCGCACATCGAGGTGCCGGCGCCGCGCGGCAGGACCGCGGCGCCGTGCTCCCGGCACAGGCGCACGGCGGCGATGATGTCATCGATCGAGCGCGGCAGCACCACGCCCACCGGTACCTGCCGGTAATTGGAGGCGTCGGACGCATAGGCGGCGCGGGCCGCGTTGTCGAAGCGCACCTCGCCGGCAAGCGCCGCGCCCAGCGCCCCCCCAAGTCGTTGAAAAGCTACCATTTGTAGCGATTCTGTCACACGGCGCTTTCTTGACGGGTGCGCGCAGCGAGACTAGATTGCTTCGCAGGCGGCCGCGGTAGGGTGGAATATCGGTCGGCCTGCATCAATGCGACATCGGTCATATCCTGTACCCCTCTCTTCCTTTCCGAGATCTCATTTAGGAGCGCACATGAAATCTGCTTGGGCAAAAACAATCTGCCGCTTGTTGGTCGTGCTGATGATCTGGACGCCATACCAGGTGGCACAAGCCGGGATGATCGGCACCGACCAGGTCGCGACGACGCCTTCGCAGGCAGATCGCAGCGCCGTGCTCGGCTTCGTCAGCCGCGCCGATGTCGCGGGGCAGCTGCAGGCCATGGGCCTCGATGCGACGAGCGCGAAGGACCGCGTGGCCGCCATGAGCGACGCCGAGGTGTCCTATCTCGCGAGCCGCATCAACAGCCTGCCCGCCGGCGCCGACACCGCGGGCGTGCTGCTGCTCCTCCTGGTCATCGCGGCGATCTGGTGGGTCTGGAAGCGCTAGCCGCGGCCGGCCGCAAGGCCCGACGAAACGCCCGCGCAGCTGCGGGCGTTTTCGTTTGCGCGTGCGTCCTCGCCCTCACCGGCTGCGCCAGCCTGTGGCCGCAGACCGCCGAGCTGCGCGAGGCGCTGCCCGCGGGCCTGCCCGAGCGCGTGGAGCTCGCCGAAGTGCCGTTCTTCCCGCAAAGCGACTACCAGTGCGGCCCGGCCGCGCTCGCCACCGCGCTCGCCAGCGCCGGCGTCAAGGTGACGCCCGAAGACCTGGTGCCGCAGGTATACCTGCCGGAGCGCAAAGGCAGCCTGCAGATCGAGATGCTGGCCGCGGCGCGCCGCCACGGCCTGATCTCCTACCAGCTCGCGCCGCGGCTCGTGGACGTGATGCGCGAGCTGGCGGCCGGCACGCCGGTCATCCTGCTGCAGAACCTCGGATTTCGCGACGGCTGGCATTACGCGGTGGCGGTGGGCTACGACTACGACCGCGGCGAGATGATCCTGCGCTCGGGCGTCACCGAGCGCGAAGTGCTCGCATTCACCATGAACGAGTTCGTCTGGATGCGAAGCGGCTACTGGGCGATGGTGGCCGTTCCGCCCTCGCGCATCCCGGCCACCGCCCAGGAAGAGCGCTGGCTCGGCGCCGTCGCGGCCTACGAGCGCGCCGGGAACGCCGCGGCCGCGCGCACCGCCTACGACGGTTTCCTGCAACGCTGGCCGGACAACGTCACTGCGGCGATCGGCCTGGCCAACGCGCACCACGCGCTCGGCGATCTCCCCGCGGCCGAGCGGGTGCTGCGGCAAGCCGAGCGCCGGGATCCGGGGTCGGTGATCGTGCTGAATAACCTCGCGCAAACGCTCTCGGACCAGGGAAGGCACCAGGACGCCCTGCCGTTCGTCGAGCGTGCCGCCGCGGCCGGCGGGCCGTTCGCCGCCGCCGTGGCCGAGACGCGCGCGACGATCCTCAAGCGCCTGGGCAAGGGAAACTAGCGGCTCTGCGCGAGGACCGGGGGAACCGGACAGTCGAGCGTCGCGGCCAACATGCGCACGAGCTCGGCCTCGGCGAAGTTGATGCGGCCGTCGGCCTGCGCGGCTTCCACGCAGGCCTTGAGCACCCGCGGCTTTTCGAAAGGCGCGAGGTGGCGCAGGCGCTCGAGCGCCGCGCCAAGCGCATCCGCCTCCGGCGCCTGGCCGCCGGGGTGCACACCCGACGCGCGCGCAAAGAGCGACAGCACCACGGCGAGATCCGCCTCCACCTCGGCCACCTTGCGATAGCGCGTCGCAATCGGCTGGCCGGCGCCCTCGCGCAGGCGCTGGCGCAGGTAAGTGAGGAGCAAGAATTCGCGCAGCGTAACTCGCTGGTCGGCCCGCGCACGCGCCGCAAGCTGCGCGAGGAACGCATCGCGCGCCTTCTGTGGCTGGGACTTGATCGCCGGCACGGCGAGCTCGGCCAGCGTGAGGAGGTGCTCGCCGCGCAGCGGACCCACATAGGGCTCGAGCTCGGTGCGCTCGCCCGGAAAACCGCCGAGCGTGAACATGGCGAGCTCGGCCTGCAACGGGTCATGAAGCGCTTCGCGCAGCCGCCGCGGCAGGCGCGACAGCAGCTGCGCGCCGAACGCCATGTGCTGCGCGGTAGGCTGCCCGATGGACGCGAGCAACTGCAGCCCGTCCGTGCGCACGTGCTTGACCACGTTGCCGCCGCCGTCGATCACGGCTACCTCGCGCCGCCGGTCGTGGCGCTTCGCGCGGTAGTCGTCGCGCTGGAAACGCGGGTGCGCGCGATAGATGCGCTCGCCGAGCGGCGGATGCGTGGGAAACCCCCACCAATGCGCCACCGCGGGCGCGAAGAACATGTGCGACAGCGCCTCCGCGTGCGCCGCCAGCACCACCGTATGCGCCGGCAGCGCGAGGATGGAATCCAGCGCACCCGCGATGCCCTCGGGGTTGCGCGTGAACTGCACGCTGGCGGCGTCGGCCAGGAACTCCCGCTGGCGCGAGATGGCGGCCTTGACGGCGGTCGCGGCGAGGGTGCCCGGAAAGCCGATGAACGCCACGGCAAGGCCGATCACCGCCGCCACCGCCTCGCCGCCCTGCTGGTCGCGCGGTACGCCGCGCGCCTGGCGCGCGGCGCCGGCCACCAGCGCCTCGCCCAGCTCCCCCAGCGAGGTGAGTCCTGCGAGCAGGCCGGCCAGGCGCACGTTGAGGGCCATGTCGCCGTTGAGGAGGTGGCTGAACTCGTGGCCCACGACGCCCTGCAGCTCGTCGCGCGAAAGCTTCTGCACCGCCCCGCGGGTCATGATGAGCACGGCTTCGTTGGGCGAATGACCGGCCACGAGGCCGTTGACCGCATTCTCGTGCGGCAGCACGTAAACCGGGGGCACCGACACGCCCGAGGCGATCGCCATTTCCTCGACCACGTTGAGCAGGCGCCGCTCCGCGGAATTGCATCGGCCGGGATCCAGGTAGCGCGCGCCGAGCAGCCCGGCGACCGCGTGGCCGCCCTCGCGCAGCCGCCACAGGCGGTAGGCCGACACGGCGAGGATCACGCCGCCGACGAGGGCGGCCATCCCGGCGACCAGCCGCCAGGGCAGGCTCGCCGTGCCCGTCCAGTACAGATTCAGGAACGCGATGACCAGCGCACCGGCCGCGCAGTAGCTCGCCACGGTGAACGCCGCGGCGAGGGCGAACCACACGACCAGCCGGCGCGAGCTTCGCCGGGAGAGCTCCTGCTGCTCGAAGAAATCCAAGCTAGCGGAACGAGACCTTCGGCGCGCTGCGCTCCGCGGCGGACTCGGTGGCCTGCAGCAGCTCCGCGGCGCCGAAGCCGAACACACCGGCGAGCACGTTGTCCGGGAAGGACTCGCGCCGGGTGTTGTACTGCATCACCGAGTCGTTGTAGGCCTGCCGGGCGAAGGCGATCTTGTTCTCGGTGCTGGTGAGCTCCACCTGCAGCACCATGATGCTCTGGTTGGCCTTCAGGTCGGGATAAGCCTCGAATACCGCGAGCAGGCGCCCGAGCGCCCCGCCGAGCGCGCCTTCGGCTTGCGCGAGACCCTGCATCGCGCCCCGCTCGCCCGGGGCGGCCGCCGCGCGCTGCGCCGCGCTTACGGCGTCGCCGCGCGCCTGCACCACCGCCTCCAGCGTGCCGCGCTCGTGCTGCAGGTAGCCCTTTACCGACTCGACCAGGTTGGGAATCAGGTCGTAGCGGCGCTTGAGCTGCACGTCGATCTGCGAGAACGCGTTCTTGAAGCGGTTGCGCAGCGCAACCAGCCGGTTATAGACGGCGATGGCAAACGCCGCCACCGCCACGACGATCGCCACGAACAGCCAGTCCCCCACCCTCATTGGCGCAACCTCCCCTTTCTTCTTACTATAGCGCATGGACCCGCGACGACGCGCCCTGCTCGCGGCGCTCGCCGCGGGCGCCACGCCCCTGCCGGGATTCGCTGCCATGCCGCCGCTGTCGAAAAAGATTCCCGCCACCGGCGAGCTTCTGCCGGTGATCGGCCTGGGCACCTGGCAGGCGTTCGACGTGCGGGGCGATACGGCGGCGCTGCGCGAGGTGCTCGGGAGCTTCGCCGCGCTGGGCGGGCGCGTGCTGGACTCCTCGCCGATGTACGGCGCCGCCGAGTCGGTGGTCGGCGACCTGGTGGACGCGCTCGGCGTGCGCGACAAGCTGTTCCTCGCGACCAAGGTATGGACCAGCGGCCGCGCCGAGGGCATCCGCCAGATGGAAACCTCGTTCAAGCGCATGCGCGTGCCGCGCATGGACCTGCTACAGGTGCACAACCTGGTGGACGTGGAGACGCATACGCGCACGCTGCTCGAGATGAAGGCGGCGCAAAAGACGCGCTACATCGGCATCACGCACTACAGCGCGTCGGCGCACGCCGAGGTGGAGCGCCGCATGCGGGCCGCGCAGTACGATTTCCTGCAGATCAACTATTCGCTCGCCGAGCGCAACGCCGAGAAGGCGCTGCTGCCCCTTGCGCAGGCGCAGAACGTCGCGGTCATTGCCAACCGCCCGTTCGGCGAAGGCGCGCTGTTTCGCAAGGTGAAGGGAAAGCCGCTGCCGCCCTGGGCGGCGGAGCTGGGCATCGACAGCTGGGCGCAGTATTTCCTGAAGTGGATCGTGTCGCATCCCGCGGTGACCTGCGCGATACCGGGCACCGGCAACCCGGCGCACATGAAAGACAACCTGGGCGCCGGGCGAGGGACGCTTCCTGACCAGGCTGCAAGGACCCGGATGGCCTCGTACTTTAATTCGCTCTAAGCGCTAGAATCCTGCATCCGAAGCTGCGGCGAACGTGCAGAACGAACAAGAACTGATCGCTGTTGCCCTCGCCTTACTTGGGCCGCGCACCCAGTTGTCCCCTGGGGAAGTCAAGCTTACTTATCGAGTCAAGCCGGAAATCAATCGTTCGTTGCTCAATTGGTTCAGGAAAACTATTCGCGGCGGAAACGATCCCCTAGGAAATGCGTTTAGCAAGATCCGCCCTCCTGTCACGCGCCGAACCGAGGGAGCCACCTACACGCCCGCGGTCATCGTTCACGCAATGGTTCTCTGGGCGGCATCACATGGAACACCCGTACGCGTAGTGGACCCGGGTGCAGGGTCCGGCCGATTCATTATTGCAGCCGCACAGCGCTTCCCGAAAGCCCGGCTGACCGCCGTAGAGAAAGATCCGCTGGCCTCACTGATTCTCCGAGCCAATATCGCAGCGGTCGGCCTGACAGGCCGCACTACTATCATCGTAAACGACTATCGCGAGATCGAGTTACCCCGCGTTGATGGTCCAACGCTGTTTATCGGCAATCCTCCTTACGTTCGCCATCATGACATTGCAGGCGACTGGAAGGAGTGGTTCGCTGACGCTTCCGCCGAGCTCGGATTCCGTGCCAGTCGACTTGCCGGGCTCCACGCGCACTTCTTCGTCAAGACCATGCAGCTCGCGCGGCAGAACGACTTTGGTACCTTCATCACTTCGGCTGAATGGCTCGACGTTAACTATGGGGCCGTGTTGCGCCACCTGCTCGCCGATGGCATGGGTGGAGTGGCGCTGCATGTTCTTGATCCCCGCACGATGCCTTTCGTTGATGCTGCGACGACGGGGGCGATTACCTGTTTTCACATAGGAATGCGGCCCAAGTCGCTTCTCGTGCGGGGAGTGGACGACATACACGATCTTGGGTCTTTGTCGGCGGGCAAGCTCGTGCCGTGGTCTACTGTAGAGTCGACATCAAGGTGGTCGACCATTATTCGGCCCGGGCCTTCGGTGCCATCTGGCTATGTCGAGTTGGGCGAAATTTGTCGGGTCCACCGGGGCCAAGTCACGGGAAGTAACCATGTGTGGATCGCGGGAGAACACGCGAGTAGCCTACCCACGCGGGTCCTCAAGCCCACCGTAACCAAAGCGCGAGAGCTATTGTCGGTGAGAGGCGTGCTGAATGATGGCTCGGCACTACGCCGGGTTATCGATTTACCTGAGGATCTTGACGACTTGCCTTCGGAAGCGAAGGAAGCCGTCCAGCGCTTTCTTCGGTGGGCACGCGCTCAGGGAGCTCACGAGTCGTACATTGCGCGTCATCGGCGCCCATGGTGGACCGTTGGGCTTCGAGCGCCCGCCCCCATCATCTGCACGTACATGGCCCGACGCTCGCCAGCGTTTGTTCGCAATCTGTGCGGAGCCCGCCATATCAATATTGCCCACGGCCTGTATCCGCGCGAAGAACTAGGTAACGTCGTTCTCGATGCGCTCGCCACATGGCTTGCGAAGAATGTAGGCGTTGAGAGTGGACGGACCTATGCAGGTGGGTTGACTAAGTTCGAGCCTGGCGAGCTAGAACGTATCTGGGTGCCTAAGGTTGAATACCTTCCTGCATGATTTCCCCCCCCACGTGGGACACGAAGATCCTCGCAACTGAGTCAGCCGCAGCAATCAAGCTGTTTAGGAAAGAGCGCCTGCTTGAACCATTAGAAAAGTGGAAAAAAGCCGTCGAGGAAAATCAGGCGTTGTTCCGCCAGCTATTCCGCGTCTACGGCCTGCAAAATCCGAAGGAACTGACCCCGAACCAGCTCGCAGAAATTTTTAAGCACAACATGGGCGACGCCTTGCGCTACGTCGTTGGGCCGCCAATCTCCAAAGACGACCTAAAGGTTCTCTCCGAGTCGTCGCTTGCTCCGAGCGTGCTTTTACGGAAGCCCGAGGAAGCGAAGCGCGTCATCGAAATTATCGGACAGGCGCTGGATACGAAACGGTTTCCATGGGCGGCCGCGCAACGTAAGCCCACACGCGAAGAAGAATCTGCCGCTATCCTTGCCTCATCAATCCTACTTACTGCTCAGCGCCTTTCAACCGAACGGCGTAGCGAAGGCAAGACGGTTCAAGAGACCGCCGTCAAGAAGCGCCTGATTGAAATGGGCTTCAGGCTTGAGAAAACGCGACCAATCATGACGTTAATGGATGCGCCTCGCGCCGGTCATTTTTGTGGAGAATCTCTTATAGGCAGCCGCAAGGCAGATATTGTGGTTCGCTTATTCGACGGCCGTCTGATGCCAATCGAATGCAAAGTTTCGAATAGCTCCACGAACAGCGTCAAGCGATTGAATAATGACGCGGCAGTCAAAGCGGCGATTTGGCATCGAGAATTTGGGACAAACCAGATTGTGCCTGCAGCCGTTCTATCCGGCGTATTCAAGGTCTTGAACCTCGAGCAGGCTCAAAAGGGGGGGTTAGCCCTTTTCTGGAGTCATAAGCTGGACGCGCTAGAGGACTTCATCACCGCCACCCAAAAGGAAAACCAGTAGGGAAGGGCATTTGATCTACTTAGGCCCTTGCCGCTGATAAAGCGTCCACATCTCCAGGAAGAGTTGCCTCAGGCTCGTTTTCCGTCTTTTGGCTTCGGACTTTACTTCCGTAACTATGTCCGGCGGCAAGCTAAAGCCGACAATTTGACGGCTGCGATGAGGGTCTAGGGGAGGAACGTTTTTTCTACGTGGCATGAGCGTCCGTCGTTCAGTGGCTCCGCCAATAGTCTACCCGGCTCACGCGACATCGCGGCACTCTCAGAACGCGTCTTGCAAGCCGCAAAGGCCCCTCCGGGACCCCTCGACCATTCGCTTAAGCTGCCCCTTGAACGCGCCGGGTAACGCTGACGTGCCCCCCGATTTAGTACGGAATCGAAGTGGAGTCCGGGGTTAAAGATACGGGGTTTTCGGTTTTAACGCTCACGCTTCCGAGACGCCTCACCTCGGAAGCGTGAGCGTCCCTGAACTCCTCTGGTGTCAGATTCC
>CBDDSA010000331.1:0-7521 GCA_965233185.1 uncultured bacterium | reverse complement strand
CCATTACATCGTGGGAAAGCCTGAAACTCTGCCTTCCCGAGCCCGGCCGCCGGCGCGCGACACGCTGCCGAAAGCGCCGACCGGGATTTCGGGACTCGACGAGATCACGTTGGGCGGCCTGCCGCGCGGCAGACCGACTTTGGTCTGCGGTGCCGCGGGCTGCGGCAAGACCCTTTTTGCGATGGAGTTCCTGCTGCGCGGCGCCGAGCAGTACGGCGAGCACGGCGCGTTCATCGCGTTCGAGGAGACCGAGCAGGACCTGTCGCAGAACGTGCGCTCGCTCGGCTTCGACCTGGACAAGATGGTCGCGCAGGGCAAGATCTCGGTCGACCACATCCACGTCGAGCGCAGCGAGATCGAGGAAACCGGCGAGTTCGACCTGGAAGGGCTGTTCCTGCGCCTGGGCCTGGCCATCGACTCGGTGGGCGCCAAGCGCGTGGTGCTCGATACGCTCGAGAGCCTGTTCGGCGGCTTTACCAACCAGGCGATCCTGCGCGCCGAGCTGCGGCGGCTGTTCCGCTGGCTGAAGGACAAGGGCGTCACCGCGATCATCACCGGCGAGCGCGGCGAGGGCCAGCTCACTCGGCAGGGGCTCGAGGAGTACGTCTCCGACTGCGTGATCCTGCTCGATCACCGCGTGCGCGAGCAGGTGTCCACGCGCCGCCTGCGCATCGTCAAGTATCGCGGCAGCACGCACGGCACCAACGAATACCCGTTCCTCATCGACGAGGACGGCATCCATGTGCTGCCGCTCACCTCGCTGCAGCTCAACCACCAGGTCAGCACCGAGCGCATTTCGAGCGGCATCCCGCGCCTGGACCACATGCTGGGCGGCGAAGGCTATTACCGCGGCTCTTCAGTCCTCATCTCGGGCACCGCGGGTACGGGAAAGACCACCATCTCGGCGCATTTTGCCGACGCCACCTGCCGGCGCGGCGAGCGCTGCCTGTACCTCGCCTTCGAGGAGTCGCCGGCGCAGCTCATGCGCAACATGAAAACCATCGGCCTCGATCTGGCGCCGTGGGTCAAAAAGGGGCTGCTGCGCATGGAGTCCTCGCGGCCCACGCTGCACGGCATCGAGATGCACCTCGCCACCATCCACAAGATGGTGAACGACTTCAAGCCGCAGGTCGTAATCATCGACCCGATCAGCAATTTCTCCACCGCCGGCACCACGGCCGAGGCCGAAGCGATGCTGCTGCGCCTGATCGATTTCCTCAAGTCGCGCCAAGTGACGGCGATGTTCGTGAACCTCACTGCCGGGGGCAACGCCTGGGAAAAGACCGATGTCGGCGTGTCCTCCCTGATCGACACCTGGATCCTGCTGCGCGACATCGAGCTCGCCGGCGAGCGCAACCGTGGCATCTATGTCCTCAAGTCGCGCGGCATGAAGCATTCCAACCAGATCCGGGAGTTCGTGATCACCGCCGAGGGCATCCGGCTGGAGGACGTGTACGTCGGCCCCGAAGGCGTGCTCACCGGGTCCATGCGCGCGGCGCAGGAGGACCGCGAGCGCGCCGCCATGCTGGCGCAGCAGCAGGAGGCCACACGCAAGCAGCGCGATCTCGCGCGCCGCCGCGCCACGCTCGAGGCGCAGATCGCCTCCCTGCGCGCCGAGTTCGAGGCGGTCGAGGACGAATCCCGGATCGCCGCCGAGTTGCAGCAAGCGCGCGAAACGCAGCTCGATCAAAGCCGTACCGCCGCTGCCGTCCGGCGCGGCGCCGACACGCCCGCAGCCAGCAAAGGAAAGCGTAAATGAGCACCCGCAGGAACGGCGCAGCCGCAGAGGAAAAATGGGAGCTGCGCCTGTACACCGCAGGCCAGACCCCGAAGTCCCTCGCCGCCATCAAGAACCTGAAGAAAGTGTGCGAGGAGCACCTCGCCGGGCGCTACGAGATCGAGATCATCGACCTCCTGAAGAACCCGCGTCTCGCCAAGGACGACCAGATCGTGGCGATCCCCACGCTGGTGCGCAAGCTCCCGGACCCGGTGCGCAAGATCATCGGCGACCTGTCGGATACCGAGCGGGCGCTGGTCGGACTGCAACTCAAGCAAGTGAGCTGATTCATGAACCTGGAAATGAGCGACGCCGCGGACGCCGCGGCCCTGGAGCGCGAGATCCTCTCGCTGCGGCAGCAATTGCAGGACGCGGAAGAGCTGCGGCTCGCCATCAGCCAGGGCCAGGTAGACGCCTTCGTGGTCGGTCCGAGCGACGACGCCAAGCGCGTCCTGATGCTCTCGGGCGCGTACGCGCGCTACCGCCAGCTGGTCGAGGACATGCAGCAGGGCGCCGTCACGGTGAGCCGCGGCGGCGAGATCATGTTCGCCAACCACGCCTTCGCCGAGCTCGTGGGCCTGAGCCCCATCGACCTTTTCCGGGTGCCGCTGCAGCAATACGTGGCGCACGCCGACCGCGACGCGGTGGCCGCGCTTCTCGCCCCTCACCCGGGCCAGCCCGACGTGCGCGCCACCCTGAAGGCACGCGACGGCGGCGAGCGCCGCGTGCGCCTTTCCCTCGTCTCGGCCAACGACGACTTCAGCACCCTGCTGGTCACCGAGCTCAGCCACGAGGAGGAGGTGGCCGGCGCCACGGTGGAGGCGATCCGCAACGGCTCCGTGGACGCGCTGGTGATCGGCGGCGACCAGGTGGTGATGCTCGACTCGGCACAGCGCTTCTACCAGGCGGCGGTCGAGCGCATGCAGCAGGGCGTCATCATCCTCGGCCCGCAGGGCGACATCGCCTACGCCAACCAGCGCATGGCGACGCTGCTGGGCATGCACCGCGAGCGGCTGATCGGCGTCTCGTTGCGCAAGCTCGCGGTCAACGGCGACCACGCCAGCGTGCAGTCCCTGCTGAACGCGCATGAGGGGGCAAGCGCGCAGGCCGAGCTGCGCCTGCGCCGCAGCGACGGGCAGGTGGTCACGGCGCTCATCACGGTGACCGCGATGGCCGACGGCCAGAAGATGTGCCTGGTGAGCGACCTCGGGCTGCAGCGGCGCCACGAGGCGGCCGACGAGCGCACGCGCAAGTTCCTGGGCATGATGGCGCACGAGTTCCGCAACATCCTCGGGCCGGTGCGCCATTCGGTGGACTATCTGAAGCGGGTCGAGAGCCTCGATCCGGAGTGCCGCAAGATGGTCGATATCGTCGACAGGCAAACCACCCGCCTGCTGGCGCTGGTCGAGGACCTGCGCACCATCAATCCGAAGGAATAAGGCCCTCGGCCGACAGGCGGTAGCGCCGGTCGCACCCGGCCGCCGCCTCGCGCGAATGCGTGGCAAGGATGGCGGCCGCGCCGCGCTCCTTCACCTGCGAGCGCAGCAGCGCGAGCACCTGCCGGGCGTTGTCGGGGTCCAGGTTGCCGGTCGGCTCGTCGGCGAGCACCAGCCGGGGATTGCCCACCAGCGCCCGCGCGATGGCCACCCGCTGCAGCTCGCCGCCGGAGAGCTCGCGCGGCAAGCTCGCCTGCCTTCCCGCCAGCCCTACCGCACCAAGCAAGGCATTGGCTTTACCCCGATCTGAAATTCCACGCAACAGGAGCGGCAAGGCGACGTTCTCCTCTACGGTGAGGTGCGGAAGGACGTGGAACGCCTGGAACACGAAGCCGAACCTGTCGCGCCGCAGCCGAGCGAGCTCGTCGTCGGGCAAACGGGTAATTTCCAGGCCTTCGAAAACAATCGAGCCGGCATCCACCGGCTCCAGGCCGGCCATGGCGTTCAGCAGGGTGGACTTGCCGATGCCGGAGTCCCCGATCACGGCCACGTACTCGCCGGCCGCAACCTCGAGCGAGACGTCGTTCAGGACCATTCGCGCGCCGAAGCGCTTGGTGACCGCAGCCAGCCTGAGCATGTCAAAGAAAGTAATCGGCGATCGGCGCGCGCCGGGGAGGGCTACGATGGCATCGGGTTCGCCGCCACACTGCTCTCAGCCCTAGCTCTGAGGGGAATGCTGAGGAACTAAGGGCAGTGGGCGGCGAACCCCCCGGATGGTAGTGCTTTTCCGGCCCGGGCATAGAATCGCGTTCATGTTCGTCCTGAAGCACGGCCTGTGGACCGAGGAGCAGCGCGCCCAGGCCGCCGAGCTGAAAAAACGCGTGGCCAAGGACCGCATCGAGCAGGTGCGGCTCGCCTGGGCCGATCCCCACGGCGCCTCGCGCGCCAAGGCGCTGGCCGTGCCGGCGTTTTTCGACGCGCTGGAAGACGGCTACAACATCAATGTCGCCACCACCACGCTGGATTCCGCCGGCGGCCGGGTGTTCCGCTCGTTCACGCGGGGGGGCGGCATGGGTCTGCCGGAAATGACCGGCTCGCCCAATCTGGTGGCGGTTCCGGACCCGGCGACCTTCCGCGTCCTGCCCTGGGCGCCGGGCGTGGGCTGGGTGCTGTGCGACGAGTACTTCCGGGACGGCAAGCCGTTCCATTTTTCCCCGCGGCATCTGCTCAAGAAGCAGATCGCCAGGACGAAATACGACCTGAAGATCGGCCTGGAGGTGGAGTGGTATCTCGCCCGGGTAGTCGAGGAGCGCCTGGGCGACGAGCACGTCGGCCTGCCGGGGGTGCGCGGCCGGCCGGTGCTCACCGCGCCGATCGAGCCCGGCTACTCCTACCATGGCGAGACCAACCTGGATCTCATGCAGCCGGTGCTGGGCGAGCTCGCCGCGGCCTACGCCAAGCTCGGGCTGCCGCTGCGCTCGATCGAGAACGAATGGGGCCCGGGCCAGGTCGAGTGCACCTTCTCGGCGCAATCGGCGCTGCGCGCGGCAGACGATCTGCTGCTTTTTCGCACCGCTACCCGGCAGGTCTGCCGGCGCCTGGGCTGCTTCGCCACCTTCATGGCGCGCCCGGCGCTCAAGGGCTATTACCCGAGCGGCTGGCACCTGCACCAGTCGCTGGTGGAGGGCAAGCGCAACGTCTTCATGCCGGAGCGCGAAGGCGAGCCGCTCTCCTCGCTCGGCGAATGGTTCCTCGCCGGGCTGCTGGCAAACGCCCGCGCCGCCACCGTGTTCGCCACGCCGACGGTCAACGGCTATCGCCGCTACAAGCCCAATTCGCTCGCCCCGGATCGCGCCGCCTGGGGCGTGGACCACCGCGGCGCGATGATCCGCGTGCTGGGCGGCGCCGGCGATCCGGCCACACGACTGGAGAACCGGCTGGGAGAGCCGGCGGCCAACCCCTACCTCTACATCGCCTCGCAGCTGGTGGCCGGCCTGGACGACATCGAGCGCAAGTTGCAGCCCGGGCCGCGCGACGATGAGCCGTACGCGGCCGAGCGGCCGCTGCTGCCCAAGAGCCTCGATGAAGCGCTCGACGCGCTCGACAAGGACGCGCTTTTCCGCCGGCAGCTCGGCAACATTTTTGTCGGCTACTACCTGCAGCTCAAGAGGAGCGAGCTGAACCGGTTCAAGGCCTGGCTGGACAAGAACCGCGCCGGCGCGGAGGAGCCCACCGCCTGGGAGCAGAATGAATACTTCGACTTTTTTTGACGGCCTGGTCCGCGAGGATCGCGTCCACCGCTCGCTCTACACCGACGCGGCGATTTTCGAGCGCGAGATGACGCACGTGTTCGGCGCCGTGTGGGTATACCTCGCGCACGAGAGCCAGATCCCGAACAACGACGACTACGTCACCGCGCGCCTGGGCCTGCGTCCGCTCATCGTGGTGCGGGATTCCCAGGGCAGCATCCGCGCGCTCTACAACCGTTGCACGCACCGCGGCGCGCGCGTGTGCCGGCAGGACCGGGGCAATGCGCGCACTTTCCAGTGCGCCTACCACGGCTGGACCTACTTCAACAGCGGCAAGCTGCGCGGCGTGCCCTGGCCCGAAGGCTACGCGTGCGACTTCAAGGATTCGCAGTTCAACCTGGCGCAGGTGCCGCGCGTCGAGAGCTACCGCGGCTTCATCTTCGGCACCTTGAATCTGGATGCGCCTTCCCTCAAAACCTATCTGGGCGGCATTTCGGATCAAATCGATCAGTGGCTCGACCGCCACCCGGGCGGCAAGGTGCAGGTGCGCGAGGCCAACCGGCTGAAGTTCAAGGGCAACTGGAAGCTCGCCTACGACAATGCCGCGGACGGCTACCACGTGGTGTTCTCCCATCGCTCGCTCCTGGAGATGGAGAACCGCATGCGGGCCGACGGGGACAAGGGCATGTCGTTCTACCTGGGCAAGCCCGATGAAGCGCCGATGTACGTGCAGGTGTTCGCGCACGGCCACCACTTCAAGGACAAGCGGCCGAACATCGAGCGGCGCCCGGGCGCGCTGTGGGAGAAGGAGGCGCCGCATCCCGGCATGGCGTTTTTCGAAGCTGCGATACGGCAGAGACTGGGCGAAAAGGCGGGAGCAGCGCTGGACCTGGCCGCCGCCGAGGCGGTGAACATCAACGTGTTTCCCAACCTGTCGATCCTCGGCAACCACATCCAGGTGTTCCAGCCGATCGCCGTGGACGAGACCGACACCACCTGGTACGCCACCGTGGTGGTCGACGAAGCGGGCGAGCTGGGCGGCGCGCTCGAGGACGTCAACGCGCTGCGCCTGCGCACGCAGGAGGCGTTCCCCAATTTCGGCGAGGTCGACGACGCGGTGAACTTCGAGGAAATCCAGCGCGGACTCGCCGCCTGCGAGGACGAGTGGGTCTACATGCACCGCGGGCTGGACGTGCCCGGACGCGTGCGCCGCGAGGCCGACGGCTCGCTCAAGGCGCCCGCCACGGATGAGATCTTCATGCGCAGCCACATGCAGGAATGGAAGCGCCTGATGGCGAGCCAACCGAGGATCAGTGTCCTACGTTAATCCGGCCTTTTACGCCGAGCTGGTTCACGCGTTTTCCGATTGGCAGGGCGATGGGATTCCCGATGCGGCGCTGCGCGAGCGCTGCCGCATGCTGCTCGAACGCGAGGCGCGACTGCTCGACCAGGGGCGCTTCGAGGACTGGCTCGCAATGTACGCCGCGCAATGCATCTACTGGATCCCGGCGACGCCCGGAGGCGACCCGCGCCGCGAGGTGGCGGTGGCGTTCGACGATCGCCGGCGGCTGGAGGACCGCGTGTTTCGCCTTCGCACCGGGCACGCGTGGTCGCAGGCGCCCGCCTCGCGCACCGTGCGCGTGGTGTCCAATGTGGAAGTATTCCCGTGGAAGGAGGACCGCCTGCGGGTGCGCTCGAACTTCCTGGTGAGCGACTTTCGCACCGGCGAGACGCGCTTCTGGTCCGGCTGGTGCGGACACCGGCTGCGCCTGCGCGAGGGCCGCTTCGAGATCGAAGTGCGCCAGGTCAACCTGATCGACTGCGACCAGAACCTGCGCAATCCGAGCATCGTGATTTAGCGCAGCTGGTCTAGGCGGCGCCCTTGATGGAGGTGGCGCTGGCGCGCGGTTCGCGCGCCGCCAGCAGCGCACCGAGCGTCGCGACCGTCGAGACGTCGGCAATGCCGTCGACCTTGGCGGGGCGGTAGTGGCGCTGGAACGCGGCGACCACCGCCATGGTCTCGGAGTCGTAGCTGCCAGTGGTCTCTATCCCGTAGCCA
>CBDDSA010000330.1:0-6165 GCA_965233185.1 uncultured bacterium | reverse complement strand
ATCACCAGCAGCACGCGCTGGTCCTTTTCCTCCTCGTATTCGCGCGCGATGAGCCGCGCGGTGCGCGCGGTGGCCTTCCAGTCGATGGCGCGCTGCGGATCGCCCTGGCGGTACTCGCGCAGCTGGTGGAACTCGGTGCCTTCGCCGCGCCGGCGCACCTGCAGCACGCCGATCTGCGACAGTCGGTTGTCGGTGGCGAGCAGCGTGTACTTGGCGAGCGCCCGGAAGTTCGGATAGACGTGCACCGCCTGCGCCTCTCCCGAAAAGCGCCGGGTTTCCCATAAGCCCAGGGGCGAGGCCAGGCGCAGCTCGCTGCGCCCGAAGCGCGCTTCGCCGCGCGCCACCGGGCGCACCTGGTAGCGCAGCTCGGTCCATTGCCCGGCGGCGAGCGCGAGGCGCCGCGGCAGGCCTTCGGCTTCGAAGCTCACCGGGTGATGGTCATGCAGCGCGAGGCGCAGCCAGCCCGGGGCGGCGATGCGCAGCTGCACCTCGGTGCGAACCCCGACGGCGAGCGAGGCCGGCACGCGGCGGGCCACCGCCGGCGTGGGCAGGCGCATCGCGGCGAAAGCATCGCCCAGCGTGACGGTGAGCAGGGCGGCGGCAAAAACGAGCCACGCCGGCTGCAAGCCCCACAGCGACACGCCGATGGCGGCGCCGAGCAGGGCGGCGCCGATCCACAGCAGCCGGCGCGAAGGCACGATCACTTGCGCGGAGCCTCGATTCTCTCCAGCAGGCCTTTCAAAATGGCGTCGGTGTCCCGGCCTTCCAGCTCGAGCTCCGGCGCCGGCTGGATGCGGTGGCGCAGCGCGGGCAGCGCCATGCGCTTCACGTCGTCCGGGGTGACAAAGTCGCGGCCTTCGAGCAGCGCCGCGGCGCGCGCCGCGCGCATGAGCGAGATGCCGCCGCGCGGCCCGGCGCCCGCCACCACGCCGGCCCAGCTGCGCGTGGCACGCACCAGCCGGATCGCGTAATCGAGCACCGCCTCGTCCATGCGCAGCTGCGCGGCGACCGCCTGCAGCGACAGCACGGTCGAGGGCTTCACCAGCGCCGCCACCTGGTCGACGTTCAGCCGGTCGCCCACCTGGCCTTCGATGACATGGCGCACCAGCAGCGTCTCCTCGGCCTGCGACGGGTAATCGATGCGCACCTTGAGCAGGAAGCGGTCGAGCTGCGCCTCGGGCAGGGCATAGGTGCCCTCCTGCTCGATCGGGTTCTGCGTGGCGAGCACCATGAACGGCGGCTCGAGCGCGTGCGCCTGGCCCTCGATGGTGACCTGCGCCTCCTGCATCACCTCGAGCAGCGCCGCCTGCGTCTTCGCCGGCGCCCGGTTGATCTCGTCGGCGAGCAGCAGGTTCACGAACACCGGGCCGCGGCGCGTGGTGAACACCTGATTCTTCGGGTCGTACAGCGTGTGGCCGGTCACGTCGGCGGGCATCAGGTCGGGCGTGAACTGGATGCGGCCGAAGGTGCCCGAGATGGTGCGCGCGAGCGCCCGCACCAGCAGCGTCTTGCCCAGGCCCGGCACCCCTTCCACGAGCACGTGGCCGCCGGCGAGCAGCGCGCACAGCACCGCGTCGATGACCTCCTGCTGGCCCACCACCGCCTTGCCGATTTCGGCGCGCATGGCGCCGACGATTTTGGCCGCCTGCGCGAAATTTTCTTCTTTCATCGGTTCCCTTTTTCCAGTGCGCTGTGGATTTTCTGCGCGGTATGCATGAGGTGCACGAATTCTGCGCCGCTCGCCGCCTCGGTCTGGCCCATGAAGCGCCGCGCTTCGTCCGGGGGGATCGAGATCAGCGAAGCGAGGCGCGAGGCGCGCTCGTGCGGCGAAGCTTCGCTGAAGTCCGGATGCGCGTGCGCAACGTGGCGCAGCGCGGCATCGCGCGCGGCGACTACCAGGCGCGCGCGCAGGCCTCTCGCCCAGTAATAGCGGCCGCTCGCGCGCAAGTGGTCGAGAAGCCGGCGCCGCGCGGGCGGTGCGTCGGGCAGGACCGGCCCGAAGCGCGGCCCGATGCGCCACAGCCACAGCGCGAGCAGCGCGGCCCCGGCCAGGAGCACCGGCGCGGCGTGCTGGCGCAGGAAGCCCCACAGCGAAAGGCGCTCCTGGCGCAGGAACACGTAGAGCGCTTTCGCCGGGGCGAGCTCGAGCAGGAACCAGAAGAATTCGGCGTTGTCGTCGGTGCCGATGAGGTTGTTGCGCGCGAAGGCGAGGCTCCCGGCGACGCTCACCGTGCCGCGGCCGTGCTCCATGGACGCCATCACGGTGGCGCGCCCGCTGCCGGCGGAGAACAGCACCTGCGCGTCTTCAGGGAGCTGCAGCACCGTGCGGCCGAAGAGCGACACCTTGAGCTTGCGGCCCTGCGCCGTCTGCACCGGCGGCGCCTTGAAGTCTCGGCCGCCCGCGCGCCGCTGCACGCCGAGCGCCTCGAGCAGCGGATCGGACACGCCGGGAAGCTCGGCCTCGGCGATCAGGTGGCCGCCGCCCTCGGCCCAGTCGGCGAGGCGCCGCAGGCGCCGCGGATCGATCGCCTGCCGGCCGGCGGGCAGCAGCAGCACCGCGTCGGCGGGCAGCTTGTCGAGCTCCGGAAGCGCGCGCACCGGGTGCGCCGGTACGCCCATGCGCTCGGCAAGCCGAACTGCTGCGAGGAACGGATCGCGGCGCGCCTCGGTGCTCGGCCCCACCCATTGCTTGCCCGGCACCCGCTCGAACGTGGCGAAAAACCACGCGGCGCCCAGTACCACCACCGCCAGCGCGCCAAGCGGCAGCAGCCAGCGCCTCATGCGAAGGCGTCTTTGTAGCCCGCGGCGAGCTCCTGCACGCGCGCCGGCGAGAGCTCGCGCTTGGCGTAGGCGCAGGCGCGCCACAGCTCCACCAGCGCGGCGAAATACGGCATGCCGGCAAGGCGCACCGCTTCGCCCTCGGTATGGCTGGCGAGCAGCTGCACGCCGCGCTTGTGCACCAGCTCCGACAGCGCGCCGCGATAGAGCAGGCTGAGCGCCTCGCGCAGACGCCCTTCGCGTGCCAGCGCCGCCGCCGCCTCGGCGACATCAGCAGGCAGCTTGTCGGGCGCGAGCTCCATCCCGAATAGCGCGGCGGGCGGGCGATACGGCTCGCGCGGCGGGGCGGCCATGCGCGGCAGCAGCTTCAGCGCCTGCCACAGAAGATAGGCCGCCGCCGCGGCCACCAGCCCCCAGAAAAGCACCTGCAGCGCTTTCGCCAGGGCATAGCCGATGCCCGAGCCGGTGTCCTCGTCCTTCGAGCCGTCGCCTAGCAGCCACTTCCAGAACGCCTCCCAGAAAGAGCCGCTGCTTTCTTGCGGCTTGTCGGAGGCGCGCACCTGCCAGCGCATCGCGTCGCGGTAGTGGCCAAATTCGCGCGCCTTCAGCACCTCGGCGATTTCGGTCTTGGGATTCCTGTGTTGTTCTTGAGCATCAGCAGTTACCGGCACGAGCGAGAAGGCAAACGTAAGCGACACCAGGACAGCCACGGCATGGCGCACGGCGATGCGGCGCAGGGCGACTTCGATGTCCCAGCCTTCCAGCAGCGTGCGGCGGTTGAGGTACAGCGCGAAGCCGGCGGCGACGTAGAACGGCTCGAGCAGCAGCCAGACCGCCGCGAAGACCAGGCCGTCGCCGATGCTCGCGGTGGTGACCCAGTCGAAAAAGCCGCCGAAGAAAGGCACCTCGTCGCCGCGCTGGCGCTCGAGCTGCGCCGGCAGCAGGACCTGGCTCAGCGCACCCGCGGACCACAGCAGCACCGCCTCGAAATGCACCCAGACCACGGTGAGCCACACCGCGTGGCCGCGCGCCCGCTTGCCGAGCAGGCTGCGCCGCGCGCGTGCTTCGCGGCCGCGCTGGCCTTCGAGCTGGCGCACCGGCAGATTGAACGAGCGCGCGAGGTCCAGCCGGTCCAGGGTGAGCGCGCGGAGGAGGCCCGTGCCCAGCCATTCGCGCGCCCCGCGCAGCACTTCGCGCGGCCCGGGCACGGCGCCGAACACCGCGCGCGAGAGCACGTGCAGCACCGCGCGGTCGTAGACCGGCTGCAGCCACCAGATGGCAAGGATGGCGAGGCCCACGGCGTCGAACGCCCAGCCCAGCAGCAGGGCGATGGCCGAGACCAGCGACAGCACCAGCGCATGCACCGCGTACACCGGCCGCCACCAGCGCTGCAGCATGGCGAGGCCCAGGTCGGTCGCCTCCCACGGCGAGCGCCGGCGCAGCGTGACGGCGATATCAGCGGGCTGCACGCGCCCTTCCGGCGAAGGCGAAGTACGCCGCGATCAGCAGCCAGAACGCCACGCCCACGCCGATCTTCACGTTGAACGGCACTTCGGTGAGCGGCGACCAGAACGCCTCGACGAAGGCGGCGATGAAGAACATGAGCGCCGCGCCGTACATGATGTGCACCGCCGGGCGCGCCGCGGCGACCAGCGCGGCGCGCCGGCTGAGCGCTCCGGGAGAGATCACGGCGAGTCCCAGGCGCAGGCCGGCGGCCCCGGACAGCGCGATGGCGATCAGCTCCCACGACGAATGACCGGCGACGAACGACCAGAAGGTCTCGGTGTAGCCGATCTCGGTGAGGTAGCCGGCGACCGCGCCCAGGACCACGCCGTTCGAGCCGAGGAACCAGATCGAGCCCACCCCGGCGAGCATGCCGCCGGCGAAGGTCTGGAAGCCGATGCCGGTGTTGTTCCAGATGTAGAAGCCGAACATCATCAGGCTGGTATCGGCCTCGCGCATCCCCAGGCGGCGCGCGGCCGGGTCGTACATCTCGTGCACGCCGGCGATCTGCTCGGGGCGCAGCAGGTAGTGCACGAACTCGGGGTAGGCCTGCAGCAGCGCCATCAGGCCGAAAAGCGGGCCGAAGAACAAAAGCGACGCCACGAGCACCAGGCGCCACTCGCGGCGCACCAGCGCCGGAAAGCCCGCCGCCAGGAACTCGAGCAGCCGCTGCGACTCGCGCCGGCGGTTCTCGTAGAGCGCGTGATGGCCGCGCAGCGCCAGGCGGTTCAGCCGGTCGACCAGCGCCGGGCTGTACTGCCGGTCCGAGGCGAGCGCGAGGTGCTGGCAGATGCGCCGGTAGCGCTGCGGCATGTCCGCGGCGTCAAAGCCGGCCTTGCTGTCGAGAAAGCCCTCGAACTGCTGCCACTCGCCCGCGTGCGCCGCCTCGAAGGGCGCCTGCCTCACGAGCGGCCCGCGAGGTAGTTGGCCATGCCGAGCAGGCGCGCGGCGGCGCGCTCGCCCTGCAGCGCGCCCACCAGCGGCGTGGGCAGCTCGGCGAGCTCCTCCAGCCGCTCCTGCGTCAGGCTCGCCGAGCGCTCGGCAAGGTCGAGCACCGCGCGCTGCTCTTCGAGGTCGAGCGGCACGTTCGGGGCGACGGGCGCGGCGCTCGGGATATCGGCCACCACCGGCTTGCCGGCCTGGTAGACCACCACGGTGCCGGCGGCAAGGTCGCCCAGGCGCTTAAAGTCCCGGCTGAGCAGCATGGCGAGCAGGCCGATGCCGTAGAGGAAGGGAAGGAAGTCGACTGCGCGCAGCAGGTTGCGGGTGAGCGCCCCGGGCCAGCGTACCGGCGTGCCGTCGTCGTTCAGCACCGCGAGCCCCATGGCGCGCTTGCCGGGCGTCTGGCCGCGCCAGGTGGCTTCGAACCAGGCGGGCAGCAGCCATTCCACGAAGAACGCGGCGAGCAGCATCACGCCGATGCCCGCCTGGCCGAACTGCAGCACGACGGTGCCTGCGGCCATGAGGAAGGCGAGGCGGATGGCGAGGTCGATCGCCCAGGCCATGGCCCGGGGAACCGGTCCGGCGAGATGCAGCGTGAGCTCGATGCCTTCTGGTGTTGCGACTCGACGGGTGGTGTCGAGCATCGGATCCCCCCAAGGGAGACCCGATTCTAGTTTTTTCTCACCCTCGACGCATGGAGTCGAAGAATTCCGCGTTCTGCTTGGTGGCGCGCAGCTTGTCGATGAGGAATTCCGCCGCTTCGAGCTCGTCCATCGGGAACAGCAGCTTTCTCAGCACCCAGATCTTCTGCAGCACCGGCGCGTCGATGAGCAGCTCCTCGCGGCGGGTGCCGGAGCGGTTGACGTTGATCGCCGGGTAGATGCGCTTCTCGTGCATGCGCCGGTCGAGGTGGATCTCCATGTTGCCGGTGCCCTTGAACTC